>JANXZN010000273.1 GCA_025355545.1 Rhizobacter sp. | reverse complement strand
ATACCTCGCAGCGTTCGCCTATCGCTTCAACCGCCGCTTCGACCTCAGAACCCTGCACGGTCGGTTGCTCGTCGCTGCGGCCCACTGTGGACCGCAGCCCCTGCAGTCGATCCGCTTGGCTGACGGTCATTGCTAATCAGGAAACCTTTTCGCAACCGGCCGACCGCAGCGCGTCGAGCCGGAGGGTCAGTTCTTGATCGGCGGTCGAGACGCGGGCGTATCCGATGAGCACGGCAGTTCGCGGTCGGGGTGCGGGGAGCAGCGGAACAGTAAACCTGCTTAAGGCCACTGCTGCGCCGCGTGCAGCACCCGCAGCATCTCGACGACATCGCCGATGACGCGGTAGACCATGACGTAGTTTGGCCGCACGATGATCTCGCGCGTGCCCTTCATGCGACCGGGCTTGTACAGCGTCGGCCGCAGCCGGGCGTTCTCAGCCTTGGACTCGAACTCGATGTCCAGGTTGATCGCCGCCGTCGGGTTGTCCTGCGCGACGTACACCATGATCGCGTCGCGATCGGTGAGTGCCATCGGCCGCCATTGGAGACGCTTCAATGCGCGCCCTTTTTAGCGGCTCCGGCGCGCTTGACCAGGGCGGCCCGTTTGGCCGCGAACTGCTTGCGCACTTCCTCGTCGTCAACGCTCGGCTGCGGGTCATCGATTGCGGCCTGGACTTGTTCCCGGAACCAGGTGTCGTAGGCCGCCGCCTGGTGGGCGCGCTTCATGCGTTCCGACGCCGTGGCGCTTCGTTTGTCGGTGGGGTTCGTCGCGCCAGCACCGGCATCGAACTCAGCAGCGTTGACCCGGTACTCGGTGATGCCGAGATCCTTGAGATAGCCGGCCAGCGTCTCGAACTGGCGGAACATACGCGGCTTGCCGCGCGTGGCGGCCAGTGTCTGGCTGGCGCGGCCGTAGTTGATCACGACGCCCCAGCCGCCGGCGGCGCCGACCACTTCGGCGCCCACGTTGGCGCCGGCGTCAACCAGGCGCCTCAGGGTGCTGTGGTCGATGGTCTTGTCGGGGATCTGCATGGCGTACGGTCCTGTGAATCAGTCACTAAGATCAGTGTGCCGCAAAATCCGACAAAGTGCCATACGACAGTTTGGTTTTCGCGCTGCGCGGTGGAATAAGGCCCGTTGGCGATGTGAACCTGCATGGTGTCCACCTCGTTCGTTGGTGGACACCATCGTCGGCGTCAGGACGTCAATTCTCGAGATGCCGTCGCTGGACGCTTGCTGCAGCCTGGCTTCTTGGACAGACATCGTCATCGGGCCGAAGGGTTCGCCTTCGCAGAGTCCTCTTCGAGCGGAGTCTCGAGCGCGATGCAGAGTTGTCGCGAATCCTCGTGCGGGGCGAGTCGAACGGCACGCGTGACGGCGCCGTTCATTGCAGCCAATGTTGGTGAGGCGATGGAAACGCTCATGAGCGCCGATGCCTCCTCGGCTCGGCTTCGATATCTAACGACGCGGGACACGTTCAGGCGCTCGATGGCAGAGACCGTGCCACCGGGGCACGGTCGACTCGCTCATTGACCTGCAGACGCCGCCTTGGCAGCAGCGGCGTTGTTGTGAGCATGGTGATGATGGTGATGCTTCTTGTGATGCACGGTCTTGGCGACCGATGCCGACGGCGTGTCCTTCCGCATGCTGGAGTCAGGAGCCTGAGCGAAGGAGACGGCGGCAACGCTGGACAGCAGCGCCGCAACGAAGATGGATTGGATGGTGGTCATGAGGGTTCCGATTCAAGCGAGATTCGTTGTGCTCCGACTCTCGTGAGCGGGCCCAGTGATTGCCGGGCTTGTTTCTACAACGTCAGGTCTCACTCGGCGTTGACCCAGCCGACGTCACAACACGCGGCCTTAATCGAGGCCTAATGCACGGGCCATCGGGACGTGCGGCACTGGGCGCGGTGGGTTACCTCTTATGGCGCGGTTTCTCGCGCAGCCAAACTACCCCATCATCGAGCGGTTGATACGGAGTGCCGGCCACCGCGACGACCAACGGATACGGCGCCGCGCCGACCGGCGGCTACGGCTACGGCGGTGGGGGTCCCTACATGAACACTCCTCCGGTGTCGGCCTCCGGCGGGCTGATGAAGATGGGACTGGCGGTCGCGGGCGGGGCCGCCGCGGGCATGATGGTTGACGAGATGCTTCACCATCGCCAAGGCGCCGGCACCGACCAACTTTCGAGCCTTAAGCGCGGTGTTTTCGACCTGCCGCCGACAGACGACGCGGCCAACCAGCTCAAGCGGCGCAATGTCGACTTCGGCAACGGCAACGGCAACGAATGGGATGCGGGCGGCGCCGGTGTGGACCTGGGTGGTGGTGGGTCCGATGATGGTGGATGGGGATGACCGGCATCTGCGCCTGGTGAGCACCGGAGCGGCGGCCGGGCGCAGTTGATGGCGCAAGCCCACGAGCGGGCGTAGTCGGGTAGTCCACCGGCCCGCTCCGCGCCGCGATTGGCAGCGCGCAGAATCCACGTCTTCCCACAGGAGGACAGCGATGCCCAGTCCCACCGCCGTTGCGCTGACGGGCTTCATCGCCTGGACACTGTTCCTCCTCGTGCTGATGGAGGGCATCCGCTCGAAATTGGTGTTGACCAAGGCACTGCCGGCCAACGGCTTCATGCCCAGCAACACCAACCTGTCGCCCTTCATGCAGCGCCTGGCCCGGGCCCATGCCAACTGCCTGGAGGGCCTGCCCGTCTTCGGGGGCCTGATGCTCGTGGCGCTGGCCACCGGCCGCGCCCCGGCCACTGACCCGCTCGCCTTCGCACTGCTCGGCGCGCGCGTCGTGCAATCCAGTATTCACCTGACCTCGCTGAGTTCGACCGCGGTGACGCTTCGCTTTTCGGCGTTTGCGGTTCAGATGGGCATCGCGGTCTACTGGTCGGCGAAGCTCTTGCTGGGCTGAGCGCCCGTCGCGTATCGATGCGTGGCATGTTGTTGGCACAGACACTTTCGACTTTGCATTTCTCGGTGCTCGCGCGCCGGCAGGCGACGCGGGCCGCGATCTCGTGCTTTCTCGAACTCGCCCCCGCGCAGCGTGCTTGCGTGATCCTGAAGGACGTGCCGGATCATTCGATCGACGAGATCGCGGTCGAACTGAGCCTGGGCGCGCCGGCCGTCAAGGCCGCGCTGCACCGCGGCCGGGCGGTGCTGCAACGCCTGAGCGAGGGGTCGCCGCCTTCGCGCCCGCAGCGATCGCCGTCGCCCTCGCCGACGCTCCTGCGTTAAGCGGACCTGTTCAACGCGCGCGACTGGGGCGGTGTTCGTGCCTTGCTCGCCGACGCCGTCAAGCTCGACCTCGTTTCCCGGCGCAAGGCGGCCGGGCGACGCCAGGTGGGCGTGTATTTCGGCAACTACGACGGCGCCGTCGACTGGCGCCTGGCCCCGGCGTGGTCCGACGGCCGTGAAGTGCTGGCCGTTCTGCACCAGCCGGGCGACCGCCGCCCGCGCTACTTCATCGAACTGGATTGGGCCGACGACCGCGTGATCGCGATCCGCGACTTTCGCTACGTGCCCTACATCGGCCAGGAGGGCCTGATCGAGTTGGCAAGCTGATCCGCGGCGCTACTGCGACAGAAAGAACCGGACCATTTCCGCCGATGCATCGGGCCCTTGCGCTTCGGTGTACGAGCCGTCCGGGCTGCCGCCGGACCACGCGTGCGAGCCGCCGTGCAGGGTCCATTGCTCGACCAGCGGCCGCCCTTGCGGCGTCGTGTAGGCCGTGCTCGTGTAGCCGCGCGACAGCGCCGATGCGGGCTCGAGACGCCTGCTCTCGAGCCGCCCCGAGGCCTTCGGCGCCAAGGCCTGCGCGACGATGGCATCGCTGTTCGACGCAGCCACCGTCGGGTCGTGGTCGCCGTGGAAGACGATCGTGGGCACGCCGGGCATCGATGCCGCGCGCGCGGCGGCGTTGGCGGCGCGCAGCGGCGGCCAGCCTACGATGGCCTGCGCCAGGCCGCCGTGCATCGCCGCGAATGCGGCGGGCGCGCTCTGCGCGGCGCCGTACGGCAGGCCCGAGTGCGCACCCACCGCGGCGAAGACCTCGGGGTGGGTCCGGCCGAGGATCACGGCCATCGCCGCGCCCGCCGACAGGCCGGCCACGAAGACGCGTCGCCGGTCGATCGCATGCCCGGCGGCGATCTCCGCGACGATGCCGGCAAGGATCGAAGGCTCGCCGCCGTCGCGCGCCTGGTCGGCAGCTCGAAACCAGTTCCAGCAGTTCGCGCCGTTCGCGCGGGCCGATTGCGCCGGGTAGGCGACGAGGAATCCGTGTGCCTCGGCCAGCTCGTTCATGCGTGTGCCCGCGGCGAAGTCGTCCGGGTTCTGATTGCAGCCGTGCAGCATCATCAGCAACGGCACGGGCGTGGCACGGTAGCTCGCCGGAACGTAGAGCTTGTAGGCCCGGGTACCCGCGGCGTTCGTGAAGCTGCGGTCGAGAAACTGCGCGGCTTCGGTCGTGGCCGCGGGCCCGGCCGGCGCGTTTCGCGGCGCGATGCCGAACTTCGCCAGCGCTGCGCGAATCGCGCCGGCGACGCCTCTCAGGCGACCCCGGCGCGGGGCCAGCCCGGCAGGCCGGAGGGCCTTTGCGATCGTCTCGAAAAGGGTCCGCAAGCTCATGGTGACATCGGATTGCTGCATCGCACCATTCTGCAGGGTGCCGTTGGCCTGGCAAGGCCAGCCGCACAGAACCCGCCCTTGTCCTACAGCGGGCCGGTGCTTTCGAGCCCGCGTGCGGGCGCGGGTGGTGCGCTGACCCGAAAATGCAGGAAAGTCCCAGTCTCCCGGCGCAATAAAGTATCTGTACTCGCATGGCTGGTACCGAATCCGGCAACTCGATACGCCTATCTTCAACCCTGCCGGCGCCCTGCATGTGTGCCGCATGGTTTGACGAACAACAGGAGACAAGCGCCATGAAATTCAAGACCGCCTTTACGTTCGGGCTCGGGGTGATCGCCGCCGCATCGGCTCACGCCGCCGACCTCGTGATCGCGACCGTCAACAACGGCCACATGATCGAGATGCAGAAGCACACCAAGGACTTCGAGAAGGCCAATCCGGGCATCACGCTGAAGTGGGTCACGCTGGAAGAAGGGGTGCTGCGCCAGCGCGTCACGACCGACATCGCGACCAAGGGCGGCCAGTTCGACGTGATGACGATCGGCCTGTACGAAGCGCCGATCTGAAGCAAGAAGGGCTGGCTCACGGCGATCAAGACCGACGCCGCCTACGACGTCGACGACCTGCTGCCGGCGATCCGCAGCGGCCTGTCGCTGGACGGCAAGCTCTATGCCGCGCCGTTCTACGGCGAGAGCTCGATGACGATGTACCGCGAGGACCTCGTCAAGGCCAAGGGCCTGACGATGCCGCCGAACCCGACCTGGGCGCAGATGGCCGATATCGTCAGCAAGATCCACGACCCGGCCAAGGGCGTGTACGGCCTGTGCCTGCGCGGCAAGCCGGGCTGGGGCGACAACATGGCCTTCTTGACCACGCTGGTCAACACCTACGGCGGCCAGTGGTTCGACATGGGCTGGAAGCCGCAGATCGACTCCAAGCCCTGGCACGACGCGATCGCGCAATACGTCGACCTGATGAAGAAGTACGGGCCGCCCGGCGCATCGGCGAACAGCTTCAACGAGAACCTGGCCCTGTTCAACGAAGGCAAGTGCGGCGTGTGGATCGACGCGACGATCGCGGCCTCGTTCATCAGCGACCCGAAGCAGTCGAAGGTGGCCGACAAGGTCGCGTTCGCGCAGGCGCCGACGGCCGTCACGCCGAAGGGCGCGAACTGGCTGTGGTCGTGGAACCTGGCGATTCCGGCGTCGTCGAAGAATCCCGACGCGGCGCAGAAGTTCATCACCTGGGCCACCTCGAAGGAATACATCAACCTGATCGCCAAGAGCGACGGCTGGCACGCGGTGCCCACCGGCACGCGCAAGTCGACCTATGCGAACCCGGAATTCCAGAAGGTCGCCAAGTTCGCGGCCGAGGAGAAGAAGGCGATCGACAGCGCGAACCCGAACGACAGCACCTTGCCGAAGTCGCCGTACGTGGGCGTGCAGTACGCGGCGATCCCCGAGTTCCAGGCGATCGGCATCGCGGTGGGTCAGCAGATGAGCGCGGCGCTCGCCGGCAAGGTGTCGGTCGATGCGGCGCTGAAGACCTCGCAGATCGCCGCCGAGCGCGAGATGACCAAGGCCGGCTACTACAAGAAGTGAAGCCGAGAGGCGCCCAGGCTCGCCGCTGCGGCGAGCGGGGCGCTGCGTCCAGGCCGCGCCCTCGAAACGCGGCGCTCCGGAGGCCCGCACCATGTCCCGATTCCTGCCCCGCGCGTTGCTGGCGCCGGCGGTCGTCACGCTGTTCGCGTGGATGAGCGTTCCGCTGGTGATGACGATTTATTTCGCGCTGATCCACTACAACCTGAACCAGCCGGGCGAGCACGACTTCGTCGGCCTGGAGAACTTCCGCTACTTCATCACCGACCCGGACTTCTGGCCCTCGGTGCTGCAGACGCTGGAACTGCTGGGCTGGGTGATCGTGATCACGGTGGTGATGGGCGTGGGCCTGGCGCTGCTGATCAACGAGCCGTTTCCCGGCCAGGGCATCGTGCGCGTGCTGCTGATCTCGCCGTTCTTCGTGATGCCCACGGTCAACGCGCTGCTGTGGAAGCACATGATGATGAACCCCATCTACGGGGTGCTCGGGCGCGTGTGGACTTTCTTCGGTGCGACGCCGGTGGACTGGATGACGGACTGGCCGCTGCTGTCGGTGATCATCATCCTCGCCTGGCAGTGGCTGCCGTTCGCGTGCCTGATCTTCATCACCTCGCTGCAGTCGCTGGACCGCGAACAGATGGAAGCGGCGCGCATGGACGGCGCGACCAAGCTGCACCAGTTCTGGTACCTGACCTTGCCGCACCTGGGCCGCTCGATCGCCGTCGTCGTGATGATCGAGATGATCTTCCTGATGAGCGTGTTCGCCGAGATTTTCACGACCACCAGCGGCGGCCCCGGCAACGCGAGTACCAACCTCGCGTTCCTGATCTACAAGCAGGCGCTGATGAGTTTCGACGTCGGCGTGGCCTCGGCCGGTGCCCTGTTCGCAGTGGTGCTGGCCAACATCGCGGCGGTGTTCCTGATCCGCATGGTCGGCAAGAACCTCGATTGACGTCTGGACTGATGCCATGAAAAGAAAAGCACCGTTCCCCCTCGTGCGCACGATCGCGTCGTGGTTCATCGCGCTGCTGCTGTTCTTCCCGCTGTTCTGGCTCGGCATCACGGCCTTCAAGACCGAAGGCCAGGCGATCGCCGGCAACCTGTTCTTCACGCCCACGCTCGCCAGCTTCGTCGAGGTGCAGGCGCGCAGCGACTATCTTCACTACGCGTTCAACTCGCTGATCACCAGCGTCGTGTCGACCGTGCTGAGCCTGTTGATTGCCGCGCCGGCCGCGTACTCGATGGCCTTCTTCCGCACCAGGAGGACCCGCGACATCCTGATGTGGATGCTCTCGACCAAGATGATGCCGGCGGTCGGCGCGCTGGTGCCGATCTACGTGATGGCGCAGACCACCGGCATGCTCGACTCGCTGCCGGCGCTGATCATCGTGTTCACCTTGTCGAACCTGCCGATCATGGTGTGGATGCTGTACAGCGCGTTCAAGGAAGTGCCCAACGACATCCTCGAAGCCGTGCGCCTGGACGGCGCGACCGTCTGGGACGAATTCCGCCACGCGATCCTGCCGCTGACGATGGGCGGCATCGCGTCCACCGGCCTGCTGTGCCTGGTGCTGGCGTGGAACGAGGCGTTCTGGTCGCTGAACCTGACGTCGGCGAATGCCGGCACCCTGGCCGCGCTGATCGCGCAGTACTCCAGCCCCGAGGGCCTGTTCTGGGCCAAGCTGTCGGCGGCCTCGCTGCTCGCGATCGCGCCGATCATCGTGTTCGGCTGGTTCAGCCAGAAGCAACTCGTCCAGGGCCTGACCTTCGGCGCGGTGAAGTAAGGAGCAAAGACATGGCTTTCCTCGAACTGAAGAACATCGTCAAGGAGTTCGGGCCGGTGCGCACCATCAAGGGCATCGACCTGGCTGTCAACAAGGGCGAGTTCATCGTCTTCGTCGGCCCGTCGGGTTGCGGCAAGTCGACCTTGCTGCGCTTGATCGCCGGGCTCGAATCGGTCACCGAGGGCGCGATTTCACTCGACGGCCGCGACATCACCGAAGTGCCGTCGAGCAAGCGCGACCTCGCGATGGTGTTCCAGTCGTACGCGCTGTACCCGCACATGACGGTGTTCGACAACATGTCGTTCGCGCTCAAGCTCGCGAAGGTCGATGTCGCGGTGCGCAAGGAGAAGGTCGAGCGCGCCGCGAAGATCCTGAACCTCACCGACTACCTGCAGCGCACGCCGAAGGAGCTGTCCGGCGGGCAGCGCCAGCGCGTTGCGATCGGCCGCGCGATCGTGCGTGCGCCCAAGGTGTTCCTGTTCGACGAACCGCTGTCGAACCTGGACGCCGCGCTGCGCGGCCAGACCCGCGTCGAGATCGCGAACCTGCACCGCGACCTGGGTGCGACGACGATCTACGTCACCCACGACCAGATCGAGGCGATGACCCTGGCCGACCGCGTCGTCGTGCTGCGCGACGGCCTGATCGAGCAGGTCGGTTCGCCGCTGGAGCTCTACGACCGGCCGGCGAACCAGTTCGTCGCGCAGTTCATCGGCACGCCGCAGATGAACGTGCTCGCCGCTGCGACCTTGCCCGAGCTGACCCGCATCGCCGGTGCGCGGCTGCCGGCCGACGGCTCGGTCGGCGTGCGGCCGGAGTACGTACGCGTCGTCGCAGCGGGTCAGGGCATCCCGGCCAAGGTCGAACTGGTCGAATCGCTCGGCTCCGACACGCTGATCCACAGCCGCGTCGGCACGAACGTGCCGCTAGTGTAGTGTTGCATTCTGTTTAGAACTTAAGCGGCTATTCGCTCGGATGACCTTCTGCAGGATGTCGGCAGCGCTCTTGGTCCAGATGAACGGCTTGGGCTTGGTGTTGTGATGAGCGACGTACGCATCAATGGCGGC
>JANXZN010000271.1 GCA_025355545.1 Rhizobacter sp. | reverse complement strand
GCCGCCATTGATGCGTACGTCGCTCATCACAACACCAAGCCCAAGCCGTTCATCTGGACCAAGAGCGCTGCCGACATCCTGCAGAAGGTCATCCGAGCGAATAGCCGCTTAAGTTCTAAACAGAATGCAACACTACACTAGTAGCGCTTGCCGGTCACGAGCAGCGCCACGCGCATTATCGCGTAGGCGACCCAGTTCAGCCCGCGCGACACGATCCCCCACCGCGCGGCCGCGTCCGGCGCGACGCGCCGGCCCTTCGCGATCGCCTCGACCAGGTGCGCGCGCAGCTCGCCGGCGAATGCGTCGTTGCGCACGAAGACGTTGGCCTCGCGTGCCAGCAGCAGGCTCAGCGGGTCGAGGTTCGACGAGCCGACGATCGCGAGCGCGCCGCCCGCCGCATCCATCACCGCGACCTTGGCATGCAGGAAGCTCTCGTCGTATTCGATGATCTCGATGCCGGCGTCGAGCATCACCGCGTAGACCGCGCGGCTCGCGTGGTACTGCATGAAATACTCGTACCTGCCCTGCAGCAGCAGCGTGATGCGCACGCCGCGCCGCGCGGCACGCATCAGTGCACGCTGCAGCTGCACCCCGGGGACGAAGTAAGCGTTGGCGATCAGGATCTCGCTGCGCGCCAGGCCGATCGCGAGGCGGTAATTGCCTTCGATGCTGCGCCGGAAGCGCACGTTGTCGCGCAGCACCAGCGCCGCGAGCGCGCCTTCGTCTTCGTCCGGCGCGCCGAGGTCGTCGACCTCGCCCTCCATGCGTTCGTCGCCCATGTCGGTGCCGGCCCGCGCAGCGGCCAGTACCGCCTGCAGCGCCGCGCCGAAATCCAGCTGCTGCGCCTCGTGCGCCACCTGCAGGCGCACCCACAGGCGCGCCATCGTCTCGTGCATGTCGGCCACCAGCGGGCCGGTCACGCGCACCGCAAAGTCGAAGCGCGGCTGCTCGAGCGCGCCGTAGTTCGGATCGAAGTAGTCGTCGAGCAGGTTAATGCCGCCGCAGAAGCCGACGCTGCCATCGACCACGCAGAGCTTGCGATGCAGGCGGCGCCAACGCTTGGGCAGCAGCAGCCGCCAGCCCTGTGCCGGGTTGAAGATGCGCCAGTTCAGGCCGGCCGCCTTCCAGCGCTGCTGCCACTCGGCGGGCACATCGCCGGTGCCGACGCCATCGATGATCACGCGCACGCACACGCCGCGCCGCGCCGCGGCCTCCAGCGCCTGTGCGACCGGGATCACGGACCGCGCGAACTCGAAGATGTAGGTCTCGAGCAGCACCTCGGCGCGGGCGTTGGCGATCGCCTCGACGAGCGCGGGGAACAGGGCTTCGCCACCCTTGAGCAACGTCAGGTTGTGGTCGGGCCGCAGCGCGCGCGTGCGGGTCGGCGCGTTCATCGGGGCACCCTGCGCGCTTCGCGCCGTCCCGCCGGGCGGGAGCATTCGCTCAGGGCCACGAAGGGGCCTCTGGGTGGCCATGGGCGGCCCGGCGAGCTCATTCGAGCGTCAGTTCGGCGATCAGCGGCAGGTGGTCGGACATGCGTGCCCAGGCGGCGCCGCGCGGCACCGAGGTCGACAGGCATTGCAGGCCGCGCAGGTAGATGCGGTCCATCGACAGCACCGGCAAGCGCGACGGAAACGTGTTGACACGCGCCAGCGGATCGCCCGGCACGCCGGCGCGGTGCAGGCCAAAGCCGCGCATCGGCGCGTCGAGCTTGGCACCCCAGTCGTTGAAGTCGCCAGCGACGATCAGCCTCTCACCCTTCGGCACCTCGGCCTCGATAAACTTCGCGAGCCGCTCGACCTGGCGCACGCGACTCGCGTGCATCAGCCCGAAGTGCGCGACGATCGCATGCACCAGCACGCCGTTCCAGTGCACCGGCACGTGCAGCAGGCCGCGCTGCTCGAAGCGGTGGTCGGAGACGTCGTGGTGGCCGATGTCGCCCAGCGGCCAGCGCGACAGCAGCGCGTTGCCGTGCTCGCCGTGCGTGGTCGTCGCATTCGTGCAGTAGGCGACCTCGTAGCCGTCGGGCGCGAGGTAGTCGGCCTGCGGCATGCGCGGCCAGCCGATCAGCGTGTCGGGGAATTTCTTCGCCTCGGCGCGGTTCAGGAAGCGCACCTCCTGCAGGAACACCAGGTCGGTGTCGAGCGCCTCGATGCCGAGCGCGAGGTTGTGGATCTCCAGGCGCTTGCGCGGGCCGACCCCGCGCACGCCCTTGTGAATGTTGTAGGTCGCCACGCGCAGCACGTGGCTGGGGTGCTGCGTGCTGTGCACGTGGGTGGAGACGGGCGGGCGCATGGCCATGCGTGTCACCCGAAGCGCGGCAGATTCAGGATCGCCTCGGCGTTCGACGGCGAAAAGCACTGGTCGGCCGCTGCGCGCCACGGCAGCCAGACCAGCGCGGTGTGCTCGCGCCGGCTGAGCGTGACCGGCACGCCGCGCGGCACGCGCAGGCCGAAGACGGATTCGGTGTTGTGGGTCACGCCGGGAGCATAGCGGTGCCGCCACACCGGATAGATTTCGTAGACATTGCGCAACTGCCAGTCGCGCAGCTCGGCCAGCGGCACCTCGGGCGAGCCGATCGCGATGCCGGTTTCCTCGAACACCTCGCGCTGCGCGGTGGTGGCCGGCGGCTCGTCGAGGGAATCCTTCGAGCCGGTCACGCTTTGCCAGTAGCCGGGGTGATCGGCGCGCTCGATCAGCAGGACCTCGAGGTCGGCCGTGTGGATCACGACGAGGACCGATTCGGGGATCTTGTGCGGCCTTGTCACGGAAGCTGCATTCGTTGGCGCGAGAAAAAAAGGGCGCGAAAACCGCGCCCTTCGATTCTGCATCAGCGCCTGTGCCGCCGCCTCACGCCCCCGCCCCCTGCACGTTGCGCAGCCGGATGTGCAGCTCGCGCAGCTGCTTCTCATCGACCGCGCTCGGCGCGTTCGTCAGCAGGTCCTGCGCGCGCTGGGTCTTCGGGAACGCGATCACGTCGCGCAGCGATTCGGCGCCGGTCATCAGCATCACGAAGCGGTCCAGGCCGATCGCGATGCCGCCGTGCGGCGGCGCGCCGTACTGCAGCGCGTCGAGCAGGAAGCCGAACTTGGACCTCGCCTCTTCCGCGTCGATCTTGAGCGCGCGGAACACTTTGCTCTGCACTTCCTCGCGGTGGATACGCACCGAGCCGCCGCCGAGTTCGATGCCGTTGAGCACGACGTCGTAGGCCTTCGAGACGGCCGCGCCGGGATCGGTCTCGAGCAGGTCCTCGTGGCCGTCCTTCGGCGAGGTGAACGGGTGGTGCACCGCGCTCCAGCGCTGCGCCCCATCGTCGTACTCGAACATCGGAAAGTCGACGACCCACAGCGGCTCCCACACGCCCTGCACGAGGCCGCGCGCCTTTCCGAACTCGCTGTGGCCGACCTTCACCCGCAGCGCACCGATCGCGTCGTTGACGACCTTGGCCTTGTCGGCGCCGAAGAACAGCAGGTCGCCGTCCAGCGCGCCGGTGCGCGCGAGGATCTCGGCCAGCGCCTTGTCGTGCAGGTTCTTCACGACCGGCGACTGCAGCCCTTCGCGGCCCTTGGCCACGTCGTTGACCTTGATCCAGGCCAGGCCCTTGGCCCCGTAGATCTTCACGAACTCGGTGTAGGCGTCGATCTCGCCGCGGCTCATCTCGGCGCCGCCGGGAATGCGCAACGCGACCACCCGGCCGCCCTTCGTCGTCGCGGGGGTCGAGAAGACCTTGAAGTCGACTCCCGCCATCACATCCGTCAGTTCGGTGAACTCGAGCTTGACCCGCAGATCGGGCTTGTCGGAGCCGTAGCGCTGCATCGCTTGCGCATACTTCATCATCGGAAATGCCGGCAGCTCGACGCCGATCGCGTGCTCGAAGGTGCTGCGGATCATGCCCTCGAACATCGTGCGGATCTCTTCCTCGGTCATGAACGAGGTCTCGATGTCGATCTGCGTGAACTCGGGCTGGCGGTCGGCGCGCAAGTCTTCGTCGCGGAAGCACTTGGTGATCTGGTAGTAGCGGTCGAAGCCGGCCACCATCAGCAACTGCTTGAAGAGCTGGGGCGACTGCGGCAGCGCGAAGAACATGCCTTCGTGCACGCGGCTGGGCACGAGGTAGTCGCGCGCGCCTTCGGGCGTGCTCCTGGTCAGCATCGGTGTCTCGATGTCGATGAAGCCGTTCAGGTCGAGGAACTTGCGCACCTCCATCGCGACGCGGTAGCGCAGCATCATGTTGCGCTGCATCGGCGGGCGGCGCAGGTCGAGCACGCGGTGCGTCAGGCGCGTCGTTTCCGAGAGGTTCTCGTCGTCCATCTGGAACGGCGGCGTGATGCTCGGGTTCAGCACCTCGATCTCCAGGCACAGCACCTCGATCTTGCCGCTGGTGATGTTGGCGTTGACGGTGCCGTCGGGGCGCGCGCGCACCTTGCCGAAGATCTTCAGGCAGAACTCGTTGCGCACTTCTTCGGCGATCGCGAACATCTGCTCGCGGTCCGGATCGCAGACGATCTGGACGATGCCTTCGCGGTCGCGCAGGTCGATGAAGATCACGCCGCCGTGGTCGCGGCGGCGATGCGCCCAGCCCATCAGCGTGACGGTCTGGCCCATCAGCGCCTCGCTGACGAGGCCGCAGTACGTTGTTCTCATCACATCACTCCACTGCTCGAGGCAGATTGATTTGGCAGCGAACACGCCGATCGGGGCGCGTCGTTCAGTTTTGCGGGCTCTGCGGCGCGGCTCGGCGCGCCTCTTCGGGCTTGGCGGAAGCCGGGCCGCCCAGCCCGGTCAATTTCGCGCCGGCTCGACGGCGGCGATCGGGGGCGTCGCGGCGGCACCGTGCAGTGGCGGCGCCACCACGCCCATCGAGATCACGTACTTCAGCGCCTCGTCGACGCTCATCTGCAGCACCACCACATCGGCGCGCGGCACCATCAGGAAGAAGCCCGAGGTCGGGTTCGGCGTGGTCGGCACGTACACGCTGAGATAGTCACCCGGCAGGTGCAGCGCAGCCTCGCCGCCCGGCTTGCCGGTGACGAACGCGATGGTCCAGCTGCCGGCGCGCGGGTACTGCACCAGCACCGCTTCGCGGAAGGCGTTGCCGCTGCTCGAGAACAGCGTGTCCGAGACCTGCTTGACCGAGTTGTAGATCGACTTGACGATCGGGATCTTGCTCAGCGCCCGGCTGCCCTGGCGCAGCCACCACTGGCCGAAGATATTGGTCGCGAACACGCCGGTCAGCAGCAAGCCCGACAGCATCACGATCACGCCCACGCCGGGGATCTTCAGCAGCAGGTCGATCAGCGGCTCGGCCGCCGCGGGCAAAACCGCGCGGCCGGCGTTCAGGAGCCAGCCGAACACGCTGTCGAGCAGGCCGAGTGCGGCCTGCAGCACCCAGATCGTGATCGCGAGCGGCAGCCAGACCAGCAGCCCGGCGAGGAGGTATTTCTTCACGGTGTTCCCCGGCGAACCGGCGCGTTCATTTGCCGCCGGACGCCGGCGCCGCCGGCGCCGCGGCCGGCGCGGGTGCCGGTGCGGCGTCGCTCTTGGCGCCGGCGGGTTTCTCGGCCGCTGCCGTGGCCTCGCCCTTGGCCGGCTCGCTCTTGCCGGCTTCGCCCTTGGCCGAATCGCCCGGCGCGCCGTCGGCCTTCGCGTCGGCCTTGTCGGCAGCGGGCTTGTTGCCGCCACGGAAGTCGGTCACGTACCAGCCCGAGCCCTTGAGTTGAAAGCCGGCCGCGGTGACCTGTTTGGCGAAGGTCGACGCGCCGCATTCCGGGCACAGCGTGAGCACCGGATCCGACATCTTCTGCAGCACATCCTTCGCGTGCCCACAGGTGGTGCAGCGATAGGCGTAGATCGGCATGGCCAAGCCCTTGATTTGAAAAGGAAAACCTCGAATTATACGGTGCCGAATCCGAGCTCGCGCCGGGCCCTCGTCGCGGCCTCAGTGGGTGTTCAGCCAAAGGTGCGAAGCCAGCAGCCCCAGCGCCACCCCGCACGCGACGCAGGCGATCGCGCGCAGCAGCCGCGCGGTTCGCCGCTGCTCCACGAGCAGCGCTTCCAGCAGGCGCTGCTCGGCCGCCGCGCGCGGCTGCAAGGCCTGGTGGATCAGGCGCGGCAAATCGGGCAGCAATTGCACGTAGCGCGGCGCTTCGCGCTGCAGCCCTTCGAGCAGCCCGGCCCAGCCGATCTGCTTGTCCATCCACTGCTCGAGGAAGGGCTTCGCGGTGTTCCACAGATCGAGCTCGGGGTCGAGCTGGCGGCCCAGGCCTTCGACGTTGAGCAGCGTCTTTTGCAGCAGCACCAGTTGCGGCTGGATCTCGACGTTGAAGCGGCGCGAGGTCTGGAACAGCCGCAACAGCACCTGGCCGAGCGAGATGTCCTTCAGCGGCCGGTCGAAGTGCGGCTCGCAGACGGCTCGGATCGCGCCTTCGAGCTCGTCGACGCGCGTGGCCGGCGGCACCCAGCCCGATTCGACGTGCAGTTCGGCCACCCGCTTGTAGTCGCGGCGGAAGAACGCGATGAAATTCTGCGCCAGGTATTGCTTGTCGATCTCGGTGAGCGTGCCGACGATGCCGAAGTCCAGCGCGATGTAGCGGCCGAAACTGGCGGGCGCGACGCTGACCTGGATGTTGCCCGGGTGCATGTCGGCATGGAAGAAGCCGTCGCGGAACACCTGCGTGAAGAAGATCGTGACGCCGTCGCGCGCCAGCTTCGGAATGTCGACGCCGGCATCGCGCAGCCGCTGCGTCTGGCCGATCGGCACGCCGTTCATGCGCTCCATCACGATCACGTTCTGGGTGCACAGGTCCCAGACCATCTCGGGAATCATGATCAGGTCGAGGTCGTGCATGTTGCGGCGCAGCTGCGCGGCATTCGCGGCCTCGCGCACCAGGTCGAGCTCGTCGTGCAGGTAGTTCGCGAACTCGGCGACGACCTCGCGCGGCTTCAGGCGCTTGCCGTCGGCGCTCAGGCGCTCGACCCAGCGGGCGAGCGTGCGCATCAGCGACAGATCGTCGTCGATGACCTCGAGCATGCCCGGGCGCAGCACCTTGACGGCGACCTCGCGGCCGTCCTTCAGCTGCGCGAAGTGGACCTGCGCGATCGACGCACTGGCCACCGACTCGGCGTCGAAGCGCGTGAAGATCGCGGCGATCGGCTTGCCGAACGCCTGCTCGACCAGCGCACGCGCGTGCTCGGCCGGAAACGGCGGCACGCGGTCCTGCAACTTGGCGAGTTCGTCGGCCAGGTCCGCGGGCAGCAGGTCGCGCCGCGTCGACAGCACCTGGCCGAACTTGACGAAGATCGGCCCGAGCCGCTCCAGGCCCAGCCGAAGGCGCTCGCCGCGCGGCGCGTCGAGCGTGCGGCCGAGTGTCATCACGCGCACCAGCGCCCGCACCCAGCGCTGCCGGAAGCTGGACAGCGCCAGCTCGTCCAGCCCGTAGCGCAGCACCGTGATGCAAATGACGAGCAGCCGCGCGATGTGCCTCAATGGAGCCCCGCGTCGAAACGGCGCCCGCGTCGACGCTGCGAGGGCACGCGGGCGCGCCGCCTCATCGCCGCGTCACCAGGCCGCTCAAGGTGTTCGCCGCCTCGCGCAGGCCCGCCGCGATGCCGCCGGCGATGCGTGTGATCTCGCGCGCCGGCGCCGCGCCGACGACGCCGGCCAGGTCGTCCTGCACGTCCCAGCGCAGGTTGTCGAACAACCAGTTCAGGTCGGTCGCGAATGCCGCGTCGCCGGCGATCTCGACCTTCGGGCGCGTGCCGGCCAGCGCCTGCGCCATTGCCAGCGCCGGATTCGCGGCGTCGATGCTGACGCGCAGATCGGGCTCGGGCGGGAGCTCCGCGCCGCACCATTCGATCAGGCCGGCCGGCGTGACGCGAAAGGCCGTCGGTGGCATGGGCGGCAGCAGCGTCGGCCAGCCCGCGAAGTGCAACTCGATGCAACGTCCCGAATGGGCGCGCAGTCGCTCGGTGGCGACCGCCTCCGAAGCCAGAAGATGGTTGACGAAGAGCGTCAGACGCTCGATCGCAGCGGTGCCGAGCAGCGAACTGAGACTGTGAAACATGCGCGGATTGTAGGCACGGCGACGCCGCGCCCCCTCGGGTCCGGTGGCCGGTGGGCGTGCGTTTTTGATGGAGAATGCCCCGGCACGCCGGCAGTGGCGCGCGTTGCTGCGTTCCCGCACGGCCGACGGCGGCGAGCCGCACGCCGGCGTACCGTCCCGCGACGGTCGGGCGTGCAGACACCCTGAACCCATGTTTGAAGACCGTACCTACAAGAGAACGTTCTACAGCGCGCCGCAATCCGTGACGTCGCTCGTGGCGGCGTTCCTGGAGCCCAGCATCACGGTGCTGACCTTCGTTTTCGCGACGGTCTATGCCGACGAGTGGATCAACGATCGGCCGGCGCTGACGCTGTGCCTGCTGGTGTTCGCGCTGACATTTCCCGGCCGCAACCGCTTCCGCGACAACCTGATCGCTGCCGGCGTCGACATCCTCTCGTCGTGGATCACGCTGCTGGCGATCCTGGCGCTGTGCGGCTATGCGACACGCAGCCTGCACTACTTCGAGAACAACGTGCTGCTGGACTGGGCGATCGCGACGCCGGTGCTGCAATGGCTCGCGGTCTGGCTCGGCAAGATCGTCACGCAGCGGCTGTCGGCACGCGCCGCGGCGCGGCGCACCGCGATCGTCGTCGGCGCCGGCGCGCTGGGCGTGAAGGTCGCCAAGGCACTGACCGAAAGCGGCGACTACGGCGTCGATTTCCTCGGCTACTTCGACGACCGCACCGACGACCGGCTCGACCAGGAGGCCAGCGCGCAACGCCTGGGCGGCCTGAAGGACGTGGCCGCCTACGCCACCCGGCACGGCGTGCGCGAGGTCTACATCACCTTGCCGCTGGGTTCGCAGCCGCGCATCGTCGAACTGCTCGAGGATGTGCAGGGCACGACCGCCTCGCTGTTCTTCGTGCCCGACGTGTTCGGCATCAGCATCATCCAGGGCCGCCTGCAAGACATGAACGGCGTGCCGGTCGTCGGCATCTGCGAAACGCCGTTCACCGGCACCAACGAACTCGTCAAGCGCATCAGCGACCTGGTGCTGGCCATGCTGATCCTGATCCTGATCTCGCCGCTGCTGCTGGTGATCGCGATCGGCGTGAAGCTCAGCTCGCCGGGCCCGGTGGTCTTCAGGCAGCGCCGCAACGGGCTGGACGGCGGCGAGATCGTGGTCTACAAGTTTCGCTCGATGAGGTCGCAGGACAACGGCCCGATGGTGCGCCAGGCCACCAAGGACGATCCGCGCATCACGGCCTTCGGCGCCTTCATCCGCCGCACTTCGCTGGACGAGCTGCCGCAGTTCATCAATGTGCTGCAGGGCCGGATGAGCATCGTCGGCCCGCGCCCGCACGCGGTCGCGCACAACGAGGAATACCGGCGCCTGATCAAGGCCTACATGGTGCGCCACAAGGTCAAACCCGGCATCACCGGCTGGGCCCAGGTCAACGGCCACCGTGGCGAGACCGACACGATCGAGAAGATGCAGGCGCGGGTCGAATACGATCTCGAATATCTGCGCAACTGGTCGCTGGGGCTGGATCTGCAGATCATCGTGCGTACGATCCGGCTGGTGTTCTTTGACCGGCACGCGTACTAGGGCGCCACGGCATCCCCGGACTTCCTCACAAGATCCTCTTTCGCTCTGCACCCGCCAAGCTTCTGGAGACCATCGAATGCGAACTCAACCGATCCGCACCTTTCGCCGCACCACCATCGGGTCGCTGACCGCAACCCTGCTGTGCGCCACCGCCCTCGGTGCGTGGGCCGACGAGACCAGCCCCTGGTACATCGGCGCGAGCCAGGGGTTCACGCACGACTCGAACGTCTATCGCATCCCGAACGGGGCCGCCGACAACTACTCGACGACCAGCCTGCTGGGCGGCTTCGACCAGCCGATCGGGCGCCAGCGGCTGCACGCGACCGCCCAGGTCGGCTACAACAAGTACCAGGATCAGAGCACGCTCGACAACACCAGCTACTCGGTCAACGCGGGTTGGGACTGGGCCACCATCGAGAAGCTGTCGGGCAGCGTCAATGCCAGCGCGAGCCAGTCCCTCGCGACGTTCAACGGCAACTCGGTCCAGCCCACGACCGAACGAAACCTGCTGAAGGCCGAGCAGATCAACGCCAGCGTGCGTTGGGGCGGCGACAGTCTGGTGTCGGTGTTCGGCAACTACGGGCACAGCCGGGTACGCTTCTCGGCGCTGTCGTCGCTGCCCTCCGATTCCTCGGGCGACACCGCCAGCGTCGGCGCGAACTACCGGCTCAGCGCCGACCTCACGGTCGGCAGCGCGGTGCGCTTCACGCACACCGATTCGCCCTACGCGATCCCGGTCGTGGCGAATCCCACCGGGCCCGGCGACTACCGCGCCGACTCGAGCAACGGGCGCAACCTCGACCTGCTGGCGGACTGGCGCTACAGCGCGCAGACCAACGTCAGCGCGCGCCTGAGCTGGACGCACCAGACCTACACCGTCAGCCCGCGCGATTTCTCCGGGCTGACCGGCGCCGTCTCGGCGAACTACGCCCCGACCGCCAAACTTGCCTTCAACGCCTCGATCAGCCGCGACGCCGGCACGAACGGCTCGTACTTCAACGTCATCAACCCGAGCACCGGCGACCGGACCACCTACCTCTCGCAGAACAGCACCACGACGGACAGCCTGACCTTGGGTGCGACCTACGCCGCGACCGCGAAGATCGGCGTCAACGCCGGCTTCGCGTACCGGCGCTCCACCTACGCCGCGGGGAACACCGACTATGCGGACAACTTTCGCCGCGCCACGCTGGGCGTCAACTACGCCGTCACGCGCAGCGCGCTGCTCGCGTGCCAGCTCTCGCGCGAGTCGCGCAGTTCGATCGTCAACGGCTACGACGCCAACGTCTTCGGCTGCCTGGCGCAGATCACGCTGCGATGAAGGGTGCGCGCGTCCTTCTGACCGGCGCCACCGGCTACATCGGGTCGCACACCTGGTTGAGTCTGCTCGCGGCCGGCTTTCGGGTGGTCGGCGTCGATGACTTCTCGAACAGCTCGCCGGCAGTGCTCGATCGCCTGCGCACGCTCGCCGGCGCCGAGCCGGAGTTCGTGCGCGCCGACGTTCGCGACGCGCCCGCGCTGCAGGCCGTGTTCGCGCGCGAGCGGATCGATGCGGTCGTCCATTTCGCGGCCTTCAAGGCGGTCGGCGAAAGCACCGCGAAGCCGCTGGCCTACTACGCCAACAACATCGGCGCGCTGCTGACGCTCGCGCAGACGATGGCCGCGCACGGCTCCAAGACGCTGGTGTTCAGCTCCAGCGCAACCGTCTACGGCAATCCCGAATCGCTGCCGATCCGCGAGGACGCCGCGCTGAGCGCGACGAACCCGTACGGCGCGACCAAGCTGATGGGCGAGAACATCCTGCGCGACGTCGCGCAGGCCGACCCGGCCTGGTCGATCGCGCTGCTGCGCTACTTCAACCCGGTCGGCGCACACGCGAGCGGCCAGATCGGCGAAGACCCGCGCGGCGTCCCGAACAACCTGATGCCCTACGTCACGCAGGTCGCGGTCGGCAAGCGCGCGCGCCTGCAGATCTTCGGCAACGACTACGCCACGCCCGACGGCACCGGCGTGCGCGACTACATCCACGTGCTCGACGTCGCCGCCGGCCACGTCGATGCGCTGCGCTACCTGCTGGACGCGCGTCGATCGGTGACCGCCAACCTCGGCACCGGGCGTGGCCACAGCGTGCTCGAGGTGGTGCGCGCGTTCGAGCGCGCGAGCGGTGCCAGCGTGCCCTGCGAGTTCGTCGCGCGCCGGCCCGGCGACGTCGACGCGAGCTATGCCGACGTGACCCGCGCCAACACGCTGCTCGGCTGGCACGCCACGCGCGACCTCGACACGATGTGCGCGGACAGCTGGCGCTGGCAGCGCATGAATCCCAACGGACTGGCGGGCTGACCGTGGCCGCCGCGATCGAAGCGCACATGACTCCCATCCAGATTCAGCCCGTCATCATGGCCGGTGGAAGCGGCACGCGGCTGTGGCCGCTGTCGCGGGCTCAGCACCCGAAGCAGTTCCTGGTGCTGCAGGGCGACCAGAGCCTGTTCCAGCAGACCACGCGGCGGCTCGCGGCGCTGGCCGCGCCCGACATCGCGGTCGCGGCACCCTGCATCGTCGGCAACGAGGAGCACCGCTTCCTGGTGCTCGACCAGTTGCGCGAACTGAATCTGCCGCCGGCCACGGTGCTGCTCGAACCGACCGGCCGCAACACCGCACCGGCGATGACGCTGGCAGCACTGTTCGCCGGCGACAGCGGCGCCGACCCGGTGCTGGTGGTCAGCCCGGCCGACCAGACGGTCACCGATGACGCCGCCTTCACCGCGTCGCTGCAGCGCGCGGTGCGCGCGGCCGCGAACGGTGCGATCGTGATCCTGGGCGTGACGCCCGACCGCCCCGAAACCGGCTTCGGCTACATCCGCACCAGCGCGTCCGGCGACGCCGCCGGCGAGCGCACGGTCGCGGCCTTCGTCGAGAAGCCCGACCTCGCGGCCGCGCAGGCCTACCTCGCGGCCGGCGACCATTACTGGAACAGCGGCATGTTCGTCGTGCGCGCCTCGGTGTGGCTCGCGGCGCTCGAGCGCTTCCGCCCCGACATCGCGGCCGCGTCGCGCCTGGCCTGGGCCGCGAAGAGCATCGACGCCAGCTTCGTGCGCCCCGGGCGCGAGGCGTTCGCGGCGATCCCGAGCGAGTCGGTGGACTATGCGGTGATGGAGCGGTGCCCGAACGAGGCCGCCGCGCCGGGCACCGAACGATTCGAGATCCGGATGGTGCCGCTGGCCGCTGGCTGGTCCGATCTGGGCGCATGGGACGCCGTCTGGCAGGTCAGCGCGAAGGACGCCGCCGGCAACGCCAGCGTCGGCGACGCGCTCGTCAGCGACAGCCGCAACACGCTGGTGCACGCCACCAGCCGCCTGGTCGGCGTGGTCGGGCTGAGCGACGTGATCATCGTCGAGACGCCGGATGCGGTGCTGGTGGCCGATCGATCGCGCAGCCAGGACGTGAAGACCATCGTCGGCCGGCTGCAGAGCGCGGGGCGCACGGAACACACCCTGCATCGGCAGGTGCATCGCCCCTGGGGCTGGTACGACAGCATCGATTCGGGGTCGCGCTTCCAGGTCAAGCGCATCATGGTCAAGCCGGGCGCCGCCTTGAGCCTGCAGATGCACCACCACCGCGCCGAGCACTGGATCGTCGTGCGCGGCACGGCCGAGGTGACGAACGGCGACCAGGTGATCCTGCTGAGCGAGAACCAGAGCACCTACATCCCGATCGGCACGACCCATCGTCTCGCGAACCCGGGCAAGGTGCCGCTCGAGATCATCGAGGTGCAGTCGGGCAGCTACCTCGGCGAGGACGACATCGTGCGCTTCGAGGACAGCTACGGCCGCACCGAGGGCGCGCGATGATTCTCGTGACCGGCGGCGCCGGCTTCATCGGCGCCAACTTCGTGCTCGACTGGCTCGCGGCGAGCGACGAGGGCGTGATCAATCTCGACGCGCTGACCTATGCCGGCAACCTCGAGAGCCTGGCGACGCTGAAGGACGACCCGCGTCACGTCTTCGTGCACGGCGACATCTGCGATCGCGCGCTGCTCGACCGCCTGTTCGCCGCGCATCGGCCGCGCGCGGTGCTGCACTTCGCGGCCGAAAGCCATGTCGACCGCAGCATTCACGGCCCCGGCGCCTTCATCAAGACCAATGTCGAAGGCACGTTCACGCTGCTCGAGGCCGCGCGCGCGCACTGGTCGACGCTGGCAGCGGGCGACCAGGCCCGCTTCCGTTTCCATCACGTGTCGACCGACGAGGTCTACGGCTCGCTCACGAAGGCCGACCCGCCGTTCACCGAAACCGACACGTACGAGCCGAACAGCCCCTACTCGGCCAGCAAGGC
>JANXZN010000245.1 GCA_025355545.1 Rhizobacter sp. | reverse complement strand
GCCGCTGACCATCAGCACCACGACCAGGCAGAAGCCGATCGCGATCTCGTAGCTGACCATCTGCGCCGACGCCCGCAGCGCGCCGAGGAACGCGTACTTCGAGTTCGAGGCCCAGCCGGCGATGATCACGCCGTAGACCTCGACCGAGGTGATCGCCATCAGCAGCAGCAGCCCGGCGTTCAGATTCGACAGCGCGGTCTGCGGGCCGAACGGGATCACGACCCAGGCGGCCAGGGCCGGCATGATCGTCATCACCGGCCCGAGGAAGAACAGCGGCTTGTTCGCGGCGCTCGGAACGATGATCTCCTTGAAGATCAGCTTCACCGCATCGGCGATCGGCTGCAGCAGCCCGAGCGGGCCGACACGGTTCGGGCCCGGGCGGATCTGGCTCCAGCCGATGGCCTTGCGTTCCCACAAGGTCAGGTAGGCGACGCAGACCATCAGCGGCAGCAGCAGCGCGACGATCTTGACGATGCTCCAGAGCACCATCCAGCTCGCCGGGTAGCTCTGCGGAACGGCGAGCAGCCAGTCGATCATGAGCCGACCTTTTCGACGCTGATGGCGCCGAACATCGCGCCGAGCGCGGCCGTGTCGGCGTGGCCCGCGGGGACGCGCAGCACGTTGGCCGCGAGCGTCGCGTCGACCCGTGCCGGCAGCACCGCCTGCGCGGCACCCTGCGCGACTCGCACCTTGTCACCGGCGCTCAGGCCGAGCTGCGACCAGAGCCGGGGCGGCAGGCTCGCGAACGGCGCGCGCGCATCGACCGTGAGCTGCAGCGAGCTCGCGCGGCGCACCAGCGAATCGGTGGCATAGATCGGCACGTCGGCGATCCGCTCCAGGCCGTCGATACCGGCGACGGCGCTCAAACCCGCAGCACTGTGGTTGCTCAGCCGCGCGGCGATCGTCGCGGCATCGCCGAGCGCCTCGGCTCGCACATCTTCCGAGGTTTCGAACTCGAAGCCGTCCAGCGCCAGCAGGTTGCCCAGCACGCGCAGCACCTTCCAGGCCGGGCGCGTTTCGCCGAGCGGCTTGACGACGCCGTGGAAGCTCTGCACGCGGCCCTCGGCATTGACGAAGCTGCCCGAGGTCTCGGTGAACGGCGCGATCGGCAGCAGCACGTCGGCGACGTCGTGGGCGGCGTTCTTGAACGGGCTCATCACGACGACCATCTCGGCGGAGCGCATCGCCGCGCTCGCGGCCGCCGCGTTGGCGGCGTCGAGCACCGGCTCGACGTTCAGCAGCAGGCAGGCCTTCAGCGCCGGGCCGCCCAGCATCTGGCCGGCGTTCAGGCCGCCGGCGCGCGGCATCGCGCCGACGAGTTGCGCGCCGACCGTGTTGGCGGCTTCGCTCAGGTAGCCGACGCTCGCGCCGGTCTGCGTGGCTATCCAGTTCGCCAGCACGAGCAGGCTGGCCGCCTGCGGGTGCTGGGCGGCCGCGTTGCCGAGCAGGATCGCCTTGCGCTCGCCACTCAGCAGCGACGCGGCGATCGCCTTCGCCTCGTCGGTCGCGTCACCGGCGAGCGGCGCCTGCGCACCGTTGACCGCGCCGATCGCAGCGGCGATGTTCGCCAGCGCCCGCAGCCAGCCGCTCGGCGCGACCGAGCTCTGCGAGGCCATCGTCATCAGCCAGTCGTCGTGTGCGGCGTGCAGGCTGTGCACCTTCGCGCCCTTGCGCGCCGCCTGGCGGATGCGCTGCGCGAACAGCGGGTGATCCTTGCGCAGGAACGAGCCGACGACGAGCACGCGCTGCAGGGTCGACAGCGAGGCGATGCTCGTGCCGAGCCAGCGGACACCGTCGGTGTTCGTGAAGTCGGCGTGGCGCGTGCGGTGATCGATGTTCTCGCTGCCCAGGCCGCGCACCAGTTTCGCGAGCAGGTGCAGTTCTTCGACGGTGCTGTGTGCCGAACCGAGCGCGCCGATGCTTTGCGGCCCGTGATCGACGCCGATCTGCGTCAGGCCGCGGCTCACGTACTCGAGCGCGGTCGACCAGTCGACCGTCTTCCACGCGCCACCCTGCTTGATCATCGGCGCGTTCAGGCGATCGGGGCCGTTCAGCGCCTCGTACGAGAAGCGGTCGCGGTCGGTGATCCAGCACTCGTTGATGTCCTCGACCTCGAGCGGCACGACGCGCATCACCCGGTTGTTCTTGACCTGGACGATCAGGTTGCTGCCCACGCTGTCGTGCGGGCTCACGCTCTTGCGGCGCGACAGCTCCCAGGTGCGGGCGCTGTAGCGGAACGGCTTGCTCGTCAGCGCGCCGACCGGGCAGACGTCGATCATGTTGCCGGAGAGCTCGGAGTCGATCGTCTCGCCGACGATGGTCGTGATCTCGGAGTGCTCGCCGCGGTGGATCATGCCCAGCTCCATCACGCCGGCCACTTCCTGGCCGAAGCGCACGCAGCGTGTGCAATGAATGCACCGGTTCATCTCTTCCATCGAGATCAGCGGGCCGACGTTCTTGTGGAAGACGACGCGTTTTTCTTCGTTGTAGCGTGTGCTCGATGCGCCGTAGCCGACCGCCAGATCCTGCAGCTGGCACTCGCCGCCCTGGTCGCAGATCGGGCAGTCGAGCGGGTGGTTGATCAGCAGGAACTCCATCACCCCCTTCTGGGCCTGGAGTGCCTTCGCGCTCTTGGTGCGCACGATCATGCCCTGCGTCACCGGCGTGGCGCAGGCCGGCATCGGCTTCGGCGCCTTCTCGACGTCGACCAGGCACATACGGCAGTTGGCCGCGATGCTGAGCTTCTTGTGATAGCAGAAGTGCGGGATGTAGGTGCCGGCGTTGTCGGCCGCATGCATGATCATGCTGCCCTCGAGCACTTCCACCTTCCTGCCGTCGAGTTCGATTTCGATCATGAGTTATTGGGCCCCAAGGCCATCGCTTCGCGCTGTCCGCCCCCCGAGGGGAGCAGAGAAGCCTGGGGCGGCCCGGCGCTTTCTCTGGCCGCGCCGCCTGCCACTTTGGCGGTCTTGTGCTCGATGAGGTGTACGAACTCGTCGCGGAAGTGCTTGATCATCGCGCGCACCGGCATCGCCGCGGCGTCGCCGAGCGCGCAGATCGTGCGGCCCTGGATGTTGTCGGCGACCGAGTTCAGCAACTCGATGTCTTGCATCCGGCCTTCGCCCTTCGCGATGCGGTCGACCATGCGATACAGCCAGCCGGTGCCCTCGCGGCACGGCGTGCACTGGCCGCAGCTCTCGTGCATGTAGAAATACGACAGCCGCAGCAGGCTCCTGACCATGCAGCGCGAGTCGTCCATCACGATCACCGCGCCGGAGCCGAGCATCGAGCCGGCCTTGGCGATGCTGTCGTAGTCCATCGTCAGCTCGTTCATGATCGCGGCGGGCAGCACCGGCGCCGACGAGCCGCCGGGGATCACCGCCTTGAGCGTGCGGCCGGGGCGCACGCCGCCGGCGAGTTCGAGCAGCTTGCTGAACGGCGTGCCCAACGGCACCTCGAAGTTGCCGGGCCTGCACACATCGCCGACGACCGAGAAGATCTTCGTGCCGCCGTTGTTCGGCTTGCCGATCTCGAGGTACGGCGCGCCGCCGTAGCGGATGATCCACGGCACCGCGGCGAAGGTCTCGGTGTTGTTGATCGTCGTCGGCTTGCCGTACAGCCCGTAGCTCGCCGGGAACGGCGGCTTGAAGCGCGGCTGGCCCTTCTTGCCTTCGAGCGATTCGAGCAGTGCGGTTTCTTCGCCGCAGATGTAGGCGCCGAAGCCGTGCGCGGCGTGCAGCTGGAAGCTGAACGCCGAGCCGAGCAGGTTGTCGCCGAGGTAGCCGGCGGCACGCGCTTCTTCGAGCGCCGCTTCGAAGCGGTCGTAGACCTCGAAGATCTCGCCGTGGATGTAGTTGTAGCCGACCTTGATGCCCATCGCGTACGCCGCGATCGCCATGCCCTCGATGACGATGTGCGGGTTGAACATCAGGATGTCGCGGTCCTTGCAGGTGCCGGGCTCGCCCTCGTCGGAGTTGCAGACCAGGTACTTCGGGCCCGGGTACATGCGCGGCATGAAGCTCCACTTCAGGCCGGTCGGGAAGCCCGCGCCGCCACGACCGCGCAGGCCGGAGGTCTTGACTTCGGCGATGACCTGGTCGGCGGTCATGCCCGCGCCTTCGCCCTGCGCGAGGATTTTTCGCAGCCCTTGGTAACCGCCGCGCGCTTCGTAATCCTTCAGGCGCCAGTTCTTGCCGTCCAGGCCGTCGTAGATCTGCGCGCCGATGTGACGATCATGGAAGCAGGTCTCGGCACCGCTCGCCTGAAACTTCGACAGGTCCGGTTGCGCAGTCATGGCTTGGCTGCCTTCAGTGTCTCGACCAGTTCATCGAGCCGCGCGTTACTCATGAAGCTCACCATCTGGCGGTCGTTGACCAGCATCACCGGCGCGTCGGCGCAGGCGCCCAGGCACTCGCTCTTCTGCACCGTGAACAGGCCGTCGGCCGTGGTACCGCCCTCTTCGACGCCCAGCCTGTGGCACAGGTGATCGAGCGCCTGCTGCCCGTCGCGCAGCTGACACGGCAGATTCGTGCAGACGTTGAACTTGAACCGGCCCAGCGGCTGCTGGTTGTACATGTTGTAGAAGGTCGTGACCTCGTGCACCGCGATCGGCGCCATGCCGAGGACCTCGGCGACGAGCTTCTCGCTCTCGCCCGAGACGAAGCCCTGCTCCTGCTGCACGATCGCCAGGCAGGCCATCACGGCCGACTGCTTCTGCTCGGCCGGGTACTTTGCGACTTCCTTGGCGAAGCGAGTGCGTGTTGCGTCGGTGATCACCGGTCGATCTCTCCGAAAACGATGTCCATCGTGCCGATCAGTGCGACCGCGTCGGCAATCATGTGGCCACGAGACAGTTCGTCGAGCGAGGCCAGGTGCGGGAAGCCGGGCGGGCGGATCTTCAGGCGGTAGGGCTTGTTCGCGCCGTCGCTGACGATGTAGATGCCGAACTCGCCCTTCGGGTGCTCGACCGCCGCGTACGCCTCGCCCTCGGGCACGTGGAAGCCTTCGGTGAAGAGCTTGAAGTGGTGGATCAGGTCCTCCATGCCGCTCTTCATGTCCAGGCGCGACGGCGGCGCGACCTTGTGGTTCGTCGTGATCACCGGGCCGTCGTTCGCGCGCAACCAGGTGCCGCACTGCTGAATGATCCGGTTCGCCTGGCGCATCTCTTCGACGCGCACCAGGTAGCGGTCGTAGGTGTCGCCGTTCACGCCCAGCGGCACGTCGAAGTCCATGTGCTCGTAGACCTCGTAGGGCTGGTGCTTGCGCAGATCCCAGAGCACGCCGGAGCCGCGCAGCATCGGGCCGGTGAATCCGAGGTTCAGCGCGCGCTCGGGCGTCACGACGCCGATGCCCACGGTGCGCTGCTTCCAGATGCGGTTGTCGGTCAGCAGCGTCTCGTAGTCGTCGACGCACTTCGGGAAGCGGCGCGTGAAGTCGTCGATGAAATCCAGCAGCGAACCCTGGCGGTTCTCGTTCAACTGCGACATCGCCTTGGCGTTGCGGATCTTCGAGACCCTGTACTGCGGCATCGCATCCGGCAGGTCACGGTACACGCCGCCCGGCCGGTAGTAGGCCGCGTGCATGCGCGCGCCCGACGCGGCCTCGTACATGTCGAGCAGGTCCTCGCGCTCGCGGAAGCAGTAGATGAAGATGTTCATCGCGCCGCAGTCCAGCCCGTGCGCGCCCAGCCACATCAGGTGGTTCAGCAGCCGCGTGATCTCATCGAACATCACGCGGATGTACTGGGCGCGGATCGGCACGTCGACGCCAAGCAGCTTCTCGATCGCCAGGCAGTAGGCGTGCTCGTTGGACATCATCGACACGTAGTCGAGCCGGTCCATGTAGGGCAGCGACTGGATGAAGGTCTTGCTCTCGGCGAGCTTCTCGGTCGCGCGGTGCAGCAACCCGATGTGCGGGTCGGCGCGCTGGATCACCTCGCCGTCGAGCTCGAGCACGAGGCGCAGCACGCCGTGCGCCGCGGGATGCTGGGGCCCGAAGTTCAGCGTGTAGTTCTTGATGTCGGCCATAGGAATCTGAATCGCGCCTGCGCGCTCAGTGCAGCCCGCCGTAGTTGTCTTCGCGAATGATGCGCGGCGTGATCTCGCGCGGCTCGATCGTCACCGGCTGGTAGATCACGCGCTTCTGCTCGTCGTCGTAGCGCATTTCGACGTGGCCCGAGACCGGGAAATCTTTCCGGAACGGGTGCCCGATGAAGCCGTAGTCGGTCAGGATGCGGCGCAGGTCGTTGTGACCTTCGAAGATGATGCCGTAGAGGTCGAAGGCCTCGCGCTCGAACCAGTTGACCGAACTCCACACGTCGGTGAGCGAGGCGACGACCGGTACGTCGTCGTCGGGTGCGAAGACCTTCAGGCGCACGCGCCAGTTCTTCGAGACCGACAGCAGGTGCGAGACGACGCAAAAGCGCGGGCCCTCCCAGGCCTGGTCCTTGTAGCTCGAGTAGTCGACGCCGCACAGGTCGACGTTCTGTTCGAACTTCAGATCGGCATGATCGCGCAGCAGCAGCGCCGATTCGATGTAGTTTGCGGCCGGGACCGTCACGGTCAGTTCGCCGCGGTCGCGCACCAGCTTCTTCAGGCGCTCGCCGAGAACGGCCGTCAACGCCGCTTCGAGGGTGTCGATCTTCATGCGCGCGCGATCGTGGTCTCGCGGCGAATCTTCGCCTGCAGTTGCAGCACGCCGTAGAGCAAGGCCTCGGCGGTCGGCGGGCAACCGGGCACGTAGACGTCGACCGGCACGATGCGGTCGCAGCCGCGCACCACCGAGTAGCTGTAGTGGTAGTAGCCACCGCCGTTTGCGCACGAGCCCATGCTCAGCACCCAGCGCGGCTCGGCCATCTGGTCGTAGACCCTGCGCAGCGCCGGCGCCATCTTGTTGCACAGCGTGCCGGCGACGATCATCAGATCGCTCTGGCGCGGGCTCGGCCGGAACAGCATGCCGAAGCGATCGATGTCGTAGCGCGCCGCGCCGGCGTGCATCATCTCGACCGCACAGCACGCGAGGCCGAAGGTCATCGGCCACAGCGAACCGGTCTTGGACCAGTTGATCAGGGTGTCGACGCTGGTGGTGACGAAGCCCTCTTTGAGTACGCCTTCAATGCCCATACAAACCTTCACTCAACGGGCGGGCCGAGCGCCGGGCCGCCATGGGCCACCGGGTGGCCCACTTCGTGACCCACGGCCGGCCCGCATCCCCTTGGGGGATCGGCCGGCGTACTCGTCGGACGAGGGGCTCCATCATTCCCAATCGAGCGCACCCTTTTTCCATTCGTAGGCGAAGCCCACGACCAGGATCGCCAAGAACAGCATCATGGCCCAGAAGCCCGCCGCGCCGATCTCCTTCAGCGACACCGCCCACGGGAACAGGAACGCGATCTCGAGGTCGAACAGGATGAACAGGATCGCGACAAGGTAGTAGCGGACGTCGAACTTCATGCGCGCGTCCTCGAAGGCCTCAAAGCCGCATTCGTAGGGCGAATTCTTCGCCTTGTCGGGCCGATTCGGCCCCAGCAGGAATCCGAGCACCTGAGGTGCCACGCCCACTGCCGCACCGATCAAGATGAACAGGATGACGGGCAGGTAGGGTTCCAGATTCATGGGTCATTGCAGGCCCGCGAGAGCCTGCTTTAGCTGGAGCGGATCGACCACGAAACGCGACGCGGAGCATCGCGCAACGGGCCGAGCAATTTTGGTGCCGTCGGCGAGACTCGAACTCGCACAGCTTTCGCCACTACCCCCTCAAGATAGCGTGTCTACCAATTTCACCACGACGGCCGAGCACAAAAATGCACCTGAAAGTTACGCCCGGATCGCATGAGGAGTGGCTCACCGGTCAGCTTTGCATTCTAACCTCAAAGCCTCGCGGCTTCACGGCCGGCGCAGCACCGCAACGACGTGCGCGACGCGCCCCGCAACGGCGTTCGAGAGAGGCGCCTTACTTGGTCGGGATCGCGCCTGCGCCCGATGCCTGCGGCGCCGGCGCCACCGGCGCGGCGGCCATCGAAGCGGCCGGTGCGGCGGCGGTCGGCGTGCTCGCGGCGCCCGGCACCAGCGCGGCGCCGCTGAGCGGCACGCTGGCCGCCGGCGCGCTGGCGGCCGGGCGGTCGAGCACGCTGGTGCCGCTGGACGGCCGCGCGCGGTCGTTCGAGAAGTAGGCCAGGCCGAGCGTGCACGCGAAGAAGATCGCGGCGCACACGGCCGTGGAGCGCGACATGAAGTTCGCACTGCCGGTGGCACCGAACAGGCTGCCCGAGGCGCCGCTGCCGAACGACGCGCCCATGTCGGCGCCCTTGCCGTGCTGGATCAGCACCAGGCCGATCATCACCAGCGCGGTCAGGATCTGCAGTGCCACGACCAGGTTCAATATCAGGTTCATTCTTCGGACTCCAAATTCTCTCGATGCGCGGCGGTCGAACGATCAACCCGCTGCGCGGCAGATGGCGGCGAAATCGCCCGCCTTCAATGAGGCGCCGCCGATCAGGCCGCCGTCGATATCGGCCTGCGCGAACAAGGTGGCGGCGTTGTCGACCTTGACGCTGCCGCCGTACAGGATCTTCATCTCGCCGGCGTGTTCGGTCGCCGCCTTCAGTTGCGCGCGCAGCAGCGCGTGCACCGCCTGTGCCTGCTCGGGCGAGGCGGTCTTGCCGGTGCCGATCGCCCAGACCGGCTCGTAGGCGACGACGATCTGCGAGATGCAATGGCCCAGCGTGTGGATGACCGCCGACAACTGGCGCTTGACGACGGCGTCGGTCCGGCCCGCTTCGCGCTCGGCCAGCGTTTCGCCGACGCAGACGATCGGCGTGATGCGCTGCGCGAGCGCGGCCTTCGCCTTGTCGGCCACGAGCTGGTCGCTTTCGGCGTGGTACGCGCGGCGCTCGGAGTGCCCGGCCAGCACGTAGCGGCAGCCGAACTCGGCCAGCATCGCCGCCGACACCTCGCCGGTGTAGGCGCCCGACTCGAAGGCGGAACAGTCCTGCGCGCCCCAGCCGATCGCGGCGCCCTGCAGCGACAAAGCCACGTCGCCGAGATACGGGCTCGGCGCACAGACCGCGACCTCCGCGACCCACGGACCGGCCGCCTTCAGCGCCGCCAGCAACTCGGCATTCGCGGCGCGGTTGCCGTTCATCTTCCAGTTGCCGACGACGAGTTTGCGGCGCGCGGCCGAGGCTTCCGAGATCTTCATTGTCACCACTCCAGCACCAGCTTGCCGATGTGCTGGTTCGATTCCATCAGCGTGTGCGCCGCCGCGGCCTGCGCGGCCGGGAAAACCTTGTAGATGACCGGCCTGATATTGCCGGCCTCGATCCACGGCCAGACCGTCGCGCGCAAGGACGCGGCGATGGCCGCCTTGAACACCAACGGCCGCGGCCGCAGGGTCGAGCCGGTGATCGTCAGGCGCTTGCGCAGCACGACGCCGGCGTCGATCTGCGCCTCGATGCCGCCCTGCACCGCGATGAACACCAGCCGCCCGTCTTCGGCCAGGCACTTCAGCTCGCGCGCCACGTACGCGCCGGCGACCATGTCGAGGATCACGTCGACGCCGCGGCCCTCGGTGATGCGCTTCACCTCGTCGACGAAATCGGACTGCCGATAGTTGATCGCGTGGTCGGCACCGAGTTGCACGCACGCGGCGCACTTGTGGTCGCTGCCTGCGGTCGCGATCACGGTCGCGCCCGCGGCCTTCGCCATCTGGATCGCCGTCACGCCGATGCCGCTGCTGCCGCCCTGGATCAAAAGCGTCTCCCCGGCCTTCAGCCGCGCACGGTCGAACACGTTCGACCAGACGGTGAAGAAGGTCTCGGGCAGGCTCGCAGCCTCGATGTCGCCCAAGCCCGCCGGCACCGGCAGTATCTGGCCGATCGGCGCGACGCACAACTGCGCGTAGCCGCCACCGGCGACCAACGCGCAGACGCGGTCGCCGAGCTTGAAACCGGCGGCCGCCAGCGCCGACGCGTCACCCGTCTCGATCACGCCCGCGACCTCCAGCCCCGGCAGGTCGGACGCGCCCGGCGGCACCGGATAGTGACCCTTGCGCTGCAGCACGTCCGGACGATTCACGCCTGATGCGCTGACGCGGATCAGGGCCTCGCCCGCACCCGCGACCGGGTCGTCACGCTGCACTTCACGCAGCACCTCGGGCGCGCCGAACGACGTGATCTCGACGGCTCTCATGAGCGGGCTTCGGCCGCCGCCCGGCCGCCCCAAGGGGCCGACCGCCCTCTCGGTGGGCAGGAACGAAGTGACGTGGGGGCGGTCATGTCACTCTTGGAACTGCGGCTGCTGCTCGCGATCGATCAGCGCCTTCATCGACAGTTTCACGCGGCCCTTCTCGTCGGTCTCGAGCACCTTGACCTTGACGATCTGGCCTTCCTTCAGGAAGTCGGTGACCTTCTCGACACGCTGGTGCGCGATCTGGCTGATGTGCAGCAGGCCGTCCTTGCCGGGCATCAGGTTCACGAGTGCGCCGAAGTCGAGGATCTTCGTGATCGGGCCCTCGTAGACCTTGCCCACTTCCACTTCGGCGGTGATCTCGGTGATGCGCTTCTTCGCGTGCTCGGCCTTGTCGGCGTCGGTCGAGGCGATCGTGATCGTGCCGTCTTCGCCGATGTCGATCGTGCAGCCGGTTTCTTCGGTCAGCGCGCGGATCGTCGCGCCGCCCTTGCCGATGATGTCGCGGATCTTTTCCGGGTTGATCTTCATCGTGTACAGGCGCGGCGCGAACTGCGACACCTCGGTCTTCGCCCCGCCCAGCGCCTCGGTCATCTTGGCCAGGATGTGCAACCGAGCTTCCTTGGCCTGCGCCAGCGCGACCTGCATGATCTCCTTCGTGATGCCCTGGATCTTGATGTCCATCTGCAGCGCGGTCACGCCGGCGGTGGTGCCGGCGACCTTGAAGTCCATATCACCGAGGTGATCCTCGTCACCGAGGATGTCGGTCAGCACCGCGAAGCGGTTGCCGTCCTTGATCAGGCCCATCGCGATACCCGCCACATGCGCCTTCAGCGGCACGCCGGCGTCCATCAGCGCGAGGCAGCCGCCGCACACCGAGGCCATCGACGACGAGCCGTTCGACTCGGTGATCTCGGAGACCACGCGCATCGAATACGGGAAGTCGGCCTGGCTCGGCAGCACCGCGACCAGCGCGCGCTTGGCCAGCCGCCCGTGGCCGATCTCGCGGCGCTTGGGCGTGCCGACGCGACCGGTTTCGCCGGTGGCGAACGGCGGCATGTTGTAGTGCATCATGAAATGCTCGGTGAACTCACCGGCGAGCGCGTCGATGCGTTGTGCGTCACGCGCGGTGCCGAGCGTGGCAGCGACCAGCGCCTGGGTCTCGCCGCGCGTGAACAGCGCCGAGCCGTGGGCACGCGGCAGGACGCTGTTGCGAATCTCGATCGCGCGCACGGTTCGGGTGTCGCGACCGTCGATGCGCGGTTCGCCCGCCAGGATCTGGCTGCGCACGATGCGCGCTTCGATGTCGAACAGCACGTTGTCGAGCGCGACCTTGTCGAAGGCCACGCCCTCGCCTTGCAGCGACGCGGCGGTCGCGGCCGTCACGGCGCGGGTGGCATGCGTGCGGGCCTGCTTCGAGCGGATCTGGTAGGCCTCGCGCAGCGGGCCTTCGGCCAGGGCCACGACCTTGGCGATGAAGGGTTCGTCCTTCGCGGCCGCGGTCCAGTCCCAGGCCGGCTTGCCGGCACCGCGCACGAGTTCGTGGATCGCATTGATCGCGATGTTGCCTTGCTCATGGCCGAACACAATGCCGCCGAGCATGATCTCTTCGCTGAGCTGCTTGGCTTCGGATTCGACCATCAGCACGGCCGCTTCGGTGCCAGCGACGACCAGGTCCATCTGCGACTCGAGCAGCTGCGTCTTGCCCGGGTTCAGCACGTACTGGCCATTGATGTAGCCGACGCGCGCGGCGCCGATCGGGCCGTTGAACGGGATGCCCGAGATCGCGAGTGCGGCCGAGGAACCGATCAGCGCGGCGATGTCGGCCGAGACTTCCGGGTTCAGCGACAGCACGTGGATCACGACCTGGACTTCGTTGTAGAAGCCCTCGGGGAACAGCGGGCGCAGTGGGCGGTCGATCAGGCGCGAGGTCAGCGTCTCGAGTTCGCTCGGGCGGCCTTCACGCTTGAAGAAGCTGCCGGGGATCTTGCCGGCGGCGTAGGTCTTCTCGATGTAGTCGACCGTCAGCGGGAAGAAATCCTGGCCAGCCTTCGGATTCTTCGCGGCGACCACGGTGGCCAGCACCACGGTGTCTTCGATGTTGACGATCACGGCGCCGCCGGCCTGGCGGGAGATTTCACCGGTCTCCAGGACGACGGTGTGTTGACCCCATTGGAAGGTCTTGGTGACTTTGTTGAACATGCTCATGCGTGTGGCTCCGGTGGTTGTCATGTGCCTTCAGGGCGGCACGTCGGACCCGGGACACAGAACGTCGGGCGGGATGCCATTCCAAGGCTGCTCTCGAGACCAGAACATCGGTGGAATGACACAGTAGCGCCGGCGGTTCTTGCCCCTCATCGGGCTGTCGGAAAAGTCGACAGAAGAAAAACGAAAAGCCTGTGCTGGCGAATTCCAGACAGGCTCAGTGGCTCGACTTTCGATTACTTGCGCAGACCCAGCTTCTGGATCAGGGCGGTGTAACGCTCGGCGTCACGGTCTTTCAGGTAGGCCAGCAGGCTCTTGCGCTGGTTGACCATCTTCAGCAGGCCACGGCGACCGTGGTGATCCTTCAGATGGGTCTTGAAGTGCGGCGTCAGGTCGTTGATGCGGGCCGTCAGGATGGCGACCTGGACTTCCGGCGAGCCGGTGTCGTTTGCGCTGCGCGCGTTGGCCTTGACGATCTCGGCCTTGTCGATGGTGGCGTTGGACATTTCTCGTTTCCAGTTCATGAAACCGAGTCACCCAGCCGCCCGAAGGACCTTGTGCGGAATGCCACGGTTTCGATTGCGCTCCATCTCTAGTCGAGGACTGGAACTCCACTTGCGCACACCGGTGAAACCAACCAGTGGCGTGCCTTTGTGTTCGCCCCTGCACCAGGGTGCAAGCGCAAAGCCTGCCAATTATAGCCCGAGGAACGATCTCAGGCGCTCGACGCCCTGCGTCAGCCGCCCCGGGTCGTTCGACGCGAAGCACCAGCGCAGCCAGCCCTCGGCCTCGGCGCCGAACGCCGCACCGGGCGCCAGGCCCAGGCCGGCCTCGGTCACGAGGCGCTTCGCGAAGGCCAGCGAATCGTCCTGGCCCTCGACGCGGAAGAACGCGTACATGCCGCCTTCCGGTGTTGCGACCTGCACGCCCGGCAGCGCGGTCAGCTGCGGCAGCAGCGTGTCGCGGCAATGGCGCAGTCGCCCGATCAGGCCGGGCACGAACTCGGCCGCGCCGGCCAATGCCGCCAGGCCTGCACGCTGCACGAAGGTCGGCGCGCACGAGGTGTTGAACTCGATCAGCTTGCCCATCGCCTCCACGAGACTGGGCGGCAGCACCAGCCAGCCCAGGCGCCAGCCGGTCATCAGGAAGCTCTTCGAGAAGCTGTGCGCGACCACGAGCCGGTCGTCGGGCTCGGCGATGTCGAGGAAGCTCGGCGCGCAGCGCTCGCCGGGTTTGAAGTACACCCGCTCGTAGACCTCGTCGGCGACGATCCAGGTGCCGGTGCGACGGCAGTGCGCGAGGATCGCCTGCTGCTCGGCCCGCATCAGCGTCCAGCCGGTCGGGTTGTTCGGGGCGTTGACGAGCAGCACGTTGGTCTCGGTCGTGACGGCATCCAGCAGCGCCGCCAGGTCGAGCTGCCACGCGCCCCGCACCACCTTCAGCGACACGCGCCTGACGCTGGCGCCGAGGATCACCGGCTGCGCCGTCAGGTTCGGCCAGACCGGCACGACCGCGACCACCTCGTCGCCCGGCCCGGCGAGCGCCTGCATCGCGAGCATCAGCGCGTTGACGCCGGACGAGGTGACGGCGATGCGCTGCGCGTGCACCGGCCGGTGCAGCCCGCCGATGTAGGCCGACAGCGCCTCGCGCAAGGCCGGCAGCCCGAGGTTGTGGGCGTAAAAGGTCTCGCCGTCGTGCAGCGAGCGCACCGCGGCGTCGCGGATGAAGGCCGGCGTCGCCTCGTCGCTCTCGCCGAACCAGAACGGCAGCACGTCGCCGTGGCCGAGCGCGGCATTGGCGACCTCGCGGATCTTCGAGCCGGGCAGTTGATCAATGAGCTGTCGCATCGCGCTCCTTCAGGGGCGTTCCATCTTGCGCCGAGGGTGGGCTCGAACCTTCGGCGATTTCAAGTCCCTTGAAAACAAAAATGCCGCTCCAAATTTGGCGGCATGGTTGCTGCACGGTGCGGCAACGAAACCGGATTGTAGGAGCCCCCCATGTTCGTTCTGCCTCTCTCGCGCACCCCGTCCCGCACAGTCGCGCCGCACTTCGCCCGCGCTGTCGATCGCCTGTTCGACGAATCCTTCGACCGCTACTTCGGTGGCGCCGCCAGCGGCACGCGCACGCCGGCACTCGACGTGAGCGAGACCGACGCCGCGTACACCGTGGCGTTCGACGTGCCCGGTGTGACGCGCGCACAGCTGAAGGTCTCGGTCGAGGGCCGCCGCGTCAGCCTCGAAACCGTCGACGTCCCGAAAGCCGAGTCGGCCGATGCCGCCGCGAACGCCGACGCGACGCCGCCCGCCGCGCCGCGCGCGTTGTACCGCGAGCGCAGCACGGCCCGCTATGCCCGCACCGTGAGCCTGCCGGCCGAAGTCGACCAGGGCGCCTCGCAGGCGAAGTTCGAGAACGGCGTGCTGACCCTGACGCTGGCAAAGAAGATCGCGACCGGCGCGACCCAGCTCAGCGTCGACTAAGCCGCGATCAGCGGCCAGCGCGGCAGCACGCTGAACGCGTAGTCGCTGGCCGCGTCGATGCGGCCGCGCTGCCAGCGCATCGCGGCCGCGAGCGCGATCATCGCGCCGTTGTCGGTACACAGCGCCAGTTCCGGGTAGTGCACCCGAAGCTGGCGTTTCGCGCATTCGGCGTTCAGCCGTTCGCGCAGCTGCGTGTTCGCGCCGACGCCACCGGCCACGACGATGCGAGCGCAGCCGGTATCGCGCAGCGCCTGCAGCGACTTGCGCACCAGCACGTCGACAATCGCCTGCTGCGTCGCGGCGGCCAGATTCGCCTTGTCCTGCTCGCAGATGTTGCCCAGCTCCATCACCTGGGTGCGCACCGCCGTCTTCAGGCCGGCGAACGAAAAATCGAGGTCGCCGCTGTGCAGCAGCGGGCGCGGCAGCGTGAATGCACTGGCGTCGCCGAACTCGGCCATGCGCGCCAGCGCCGGCCCGCCGGGGTAGCCCAGGCCGAGCAGCTTGGCGGACTTGTCGAAGGCCTCGCCGGCCGCGTCGTCGATGGTTTCGCCGAGCAGCTCGTAGACGCCCACATCGTCGACACGCATCAGCTGCGTGTGGCCGCCCGAGACCAGCAGCGCGACGAACGGGAACGCGGGCGGGTCGGCCGACAGGAACGGCGACAGCAGATGCCCTTCGAGGTGGTGAACGCCGATCGCCGGGCGCTGCAGCGCCGCGGCCAGCGCACTGGCCACGCCGGCGCCGACCAGCAGCGCACCCGCCAGACCCGGGCCGCGCGTGTAGGCGATGAAGTCGATGTCCTGCAAGGACGCACCGGCCTGCGCCAACACCTGGCGCGCCAGCGGCAACACGCGCCGGATGTGGTCGCGCGAGGCCAGTTCGGGCACGACGCCGCCGTAGGCCTGGTGCATGTCGATCTGGCTGTGCAGCGCCTGCGCGCGCAGGCGCGGCGTGCCCTGCGCCGCCGCCTCGACGAGCGCGACGCCGGTTTCGTCGCACGACGATTCGATGCCCAGGATGTTCATCGCGCCAGTGTAGGCGGCGCTCCCCGGGGGAGCGGCCCGCAGGGCTACCGCGCGTGGCTGTTGTTGCCGCCGCCCGGCACGCTGCGCAGATCCTGCGAGACGCGGCCGTCATGCAGCACGACCACCCGGCTCGCCGACGCGATCGTCTCGGGCCGGTGCGCGACGATGATGCGCGTCAGCTGCAGCAGGCGGATCGCCTGGTTGACCTCACGCTCGCGTTCGACGTCGAGCGCACTGGTCGCCTCGTCGAGGAACAGGATCTTCGGCCGCTTGTACAGCGCGCGCGCCAGCAGGATGCGCTGGCGCTGCCCGCCCGAGATGCTGCCGCCCATGTCACCGATCAGGGTGTGGAAACCCATCGGCATCGCCTCGATCTCGTCGCTCACCGCGGCGATGCGCGCGCACTCGGCGACCCAGTCCGGGTCGGCCATCGGATCGAAGAAGCTGATGTTGTCGGTGATCGAGCCGGCGAAGAGCTGGTCGTCCTGCATCACGGTGCCGATCATGTCGCGCCAGGCACGCAGCCCGAGCCGGCCGAGCGCCACCCCGCCGACGCGGATTTCGCCGGATTGCGGCGCGTGCACCCCCAGCATCAGCTTCAGCAGGGTGGTCTTGCCGCAGCCCGAGGGGCCGACGATCGCGACCGACTCGCCGGGCTCGATCTGCAGGCTCAGGCCGCGCAGCACCTGGGGCTCGGACTCCGAGTACGCGAAATGCACGCCGCGCAGTTCGAGGCTGGCCGGCAGCTCGCGGTCGTACGCCAGGTAGTCGGCCTGCGGCTCGGGCGGCGTGAGCACGATGTCGGCCAGGCGCTCGCCTTGCAAGGTCAGCATCTTCACGTCGACGAGCTTGTCGATCAGCGCACTGATGCGCGTGGCGAACTGCTCCTTGTAGGCGACGAACGCGAACAGCATGCCGACCGAGAAGCGGTGGTCCATCACCAGCAGCGCACCGACCCAGACCATCGCGATGCGCTCCAGGCCGAACACCAGCTTGTGGCCGACGCTAAACATCAGGTCGAGCTTGCGCGTCGCGATGTTGGCGTTCATCGCGTCGACCACCAGGTTCATGAAGCGCGCCTGGCGATCTTCCTGGCGATTGAACAGCTTGATCGACTGCACGCCGCGCAGCGATTCGAGAAAATGGCTGGAGCGCTTCGCCTCGAAGATGATGGCCTCTTCTGTCGCGTCGCGCAGCGGCCGGAAGAACGCCGCCCTCAACAGCGCATAGACCGCCACGCTGCCGACCGCGATGGCCGTCAGCAAGCCGCTGTAGACCAGCATCATCGCCAGCGTGACGATGACCAGCAGGCCGTCGAGCACGGCCTCGATGAAGCTCGTGGTCAAGGTCTGCTGGATCTTCTGCACCGCGCCGAAGCGCGACATGAAATGGTAATGATTTGGTGCTAAGCATCAACGGTACAACCGACCAATTGAAGATACAGAACTGGGGCTATGGGGATTACTACCACATCGAGCGAGTAGAGTTTGCTGATGGGACGGTGTGGGGGACGGCAGATTTGCCATCCCAATTATCCGGACTGCCAATCA
>JANXZN010000222.1 GCA_025355545.1 Rhizobacter sp. | reverse complement strand
TCGGCGTGTTGACGGTGAAGACGTTGAACTGGTGCACCTTGCGGAACTCGGCCATCAGCGACGCCGGTGCCGCCACGTAGCCGACCTTCCATCCGGTCACGTGGTAGGTCTTGCCGAAGCTCGAGACGACAAAGCTGCGCTGCGCTAGTTCCGGGAAACGCGCCACGCTCTGGTGCGCGGCGCCGTCGAACACCATGTGCTCGTAGACCTCGTCGGCGATCACGACGATGTCGGTGCCGCGCAGCGTGGTGGCGAGCTGAATCATCTGCGCGGCCGACCAGACGGTGGCGCTCGGGTTGTGCGGCGTGTTGATGACGATGGCGCGGGTGCGCGGCGTGATCGCCGCGGCAATGCGGGCGAAGTCGGGCTCGAACGTGCCCGGCGTCAGCGGCACGTGCACCGCCGTGCCGCCGGCGAGTTCGATGTTCGGCTCGTAGCTGTCGTAGCAGGGGTCGAGCACGATCACCTCGTCGCCCGGGTGCACGATGGCGAGGACGGCGGTGATGATCGCCTGCGTCGCGCCGGCGGTGATCGTGATCTCGCTGCCCGGGTCATAGGTGTGACCGTACATCGCGGCGAGCTTGGTGGCCACCGCTTCGCGCAGCGCCGGCACGCCGGCCATCGGCGGGTACTGGTTCGCGCCGGCGCGCATCGCTGCGTCGACCGCGTCGATCAGGCGCGGGTCGCAGTCGAAATCCGGGAAGCCCTGGCCGAGGTTGACGGCAGCGTGCTCGAGCGCGAGCGCGGACATCACGGTGAAGATGGTGGTGCCGACCTGCGGCAGGCGGCTGGTGAGCGCAGGGGTCGGGAAGGAACTGCTCATGCGAATCGGGCGCTCAGAGTTGGTAGTCGTCGGCGTCGCCCGCCATTGCGCCGGCGATCAGCTTGCGGCTCAGGCGGTCCGACAGCATTTCGGCGAATGCGTAGACGAAGTTGCGCAGGTAGGCGCCGCGCTTGAACGCGAGCCGGGTCACATTGGTGCCGAACAGGTGACCGACCGGGCGCGACACCAGTTCGCCGCCTGGCGGGTCGTCGCGCACCGCGAGCTCGGCGACGATGCCCACGCCCAGGCCGATGCGCACGTAGGTCTTGATGACGTCGGCGTCGATCGCCTCGAGCACGATGTTGGGCTTCAGGTTGCGCGTCGCGAAGGCCTGGTCGACGCGCGTGCGGCCGCTGAACGACGGGTGGTACAACACCAGCGGCAGCAACGCCAGGTCTTCGAGCGAGATGCGCTCGACCTGCGCCAGCGGGTGGCCGGCCGGCATCACCACCGCGTGACGCCACTCGTAGCAGGGCAGCGTGACGAGTTCGTCGTAGCCGGTCAGCGACTCGGTCGCCAGCCCCATGTCGGCGACCTCGTTGATCACCATGCGCGCCACCTGTTCCGGCGAGCCCTGGTGCAGACTGATGTTGACCTTGGGGAAGCGCTTGCGCAGTTGCGCCACCGGCTCGGGCAGGAAGTAGCGCGCCTGGCTGTGCGTGGTCGCGATCGACAGGGTGCCGGCGTCCTGCATCGAGAACTCCTCGCCGATGCGCTTCAGGTTGCCGACCTCGCGCATGATGACCTCGATGCTCTTGAGCACCTCGCGCCCCGGCTCGGTGATGCGGCGCAGCCGCTTGCCGTGACGCGCGAAGATGTCGACGCCGAGCTCGGCCTCGAGCTCCAGGATCGCCTTCGAGACGCCCGGCTGCGACGTGAACAAGGCCTTCGCGGTCTCGGTGAGGTTGAGTTCGCGGCGCACCGCCTCCTGGACGAACCGGAACTGGTGCAGATTCATGGTGCGGGTTCGCTCGTCAGCCGCAGGGCCGCGTCGGCCATCGCGTTGATCACGCTGCCGGCCTCGCCGATCGCGCGCCGCAGATGCCATGCGGTGCCCGCGTGCGCGGCGCGCAGTTCGGCAAGCAACTCGGGCAGGTCCTTGCGCACGTGGCCGCCGGCGCCGAGAAACAGCGGCAGCACGTCGACCCGCGCGCAGCCCGCGGCGACGAGCAACTCGCCGGCCTCGCGCAAGGTCGGCGCCATGAAATCGAGGAACGCGAGTTGCACTGTGAGCGCCGGGTCGCGCTGGCGCACGCGCTGTGCGACCGCCTCGAAGGGCTCGGCCCAACGCGGGTCGCGGGCGCCGTGCGCGAACAGCAGCAGCCCGCGTTTCATGACTGCCCGTCGTCGAACGAATACGTTCGCCGATCCCGCGAGGGGATGCGGGCCGGCGAGGTCCACGAAGTCGGCCTCGTCGTGGCCCATGGACCGGCCCGGCGCTCGGCCCGCGCGCGCGGCACGCACCGGGGCTTCATCGGTAGCGCACCAGCCAGCTGAACGCGGCGAACGAGAGCAGCAGGTACAGCGCGCTCGGCGCGGCGGCAACCATCCAAGGCGTCCAGTTGCGCAGCAGGCCGAGGTGGCCGGCGACGTTGTTCAGCAGCACGAAGCTGATGCCCAGCATGATGCCGCCGAACACCTTCAGGCTGATGCCGCCGGCACGCGCGTGCATGTACGCGAAGGGCAGCGCGAGCCCGACCATCACGAGGCAGGCGAACGGGTAGAGCGCGCGCTTCCAGAACTGGATCTGATGGCTTTGCGCGGCCTGTTCGTTGTCCGACAGGTGCACGATGTAGCGCGCCAGGTCGATCGTCGACATCGAGCTGACCGGCGACACGGCCGCGGCCACCATCGCGGCCGACAGGCTGCTGCGCCAGGCCAGCCCGGGCAGCTTCTGTTCCGGCACCTGGGATGCGCCCGCGGCGGCGTCGGCATCGACCCAGCGCGTCACGCTCACGTCGTGCAACTCCCAGGTCTGGTTCGCCTCGACCTGCGCGCTGGCCGCGGCGATGCGGCGCAGCATCCGGCCGTCGGGGTCGAACTCGAAGATGCGCACGTCGTGCAGCAGCCCCTTCGGGCCGGCCGAGCCGACGTTGATCGAATAGCTGCGCTCGCCCTGCGGCGTGGCCACGTGGTTGTCTTTCAGCCAGGCGCCCGAGCGGCCGAGTTTCAGGCCGCCCTTGGCCATCGCCTGCACCTGGTTCGCCTGGCGCTCGCTGAGCGGCGCGAGGTAGTCGCCGACGACGAAGGTCAGCACGCCGAAGACCATCCCCAGCGTTGCGAGCAAGGACAGCGCGCGCCCCGGACCGAGCCCGCCGGTGCGCAGGATCGTGTACTCCGATGCCTGCGCCATGCGCGCCAGCGTGTAGATCGTGCCGATCAGCACCGCGATCGGGGCGACCTCGTAGAAGTGGCCCGGCAGCAGCAGCAGCGAGTACAAGGTGGCCTGCACGACGGTGTAGCCGCCCTGGCCGACGTCGCCGAGCTGGTCGATGAAGTCGATGAAGAACGACAGCGACAGAAAGGCCAGCGCGACGAACGCGACCGCGGTCACAATGTCGACATAGAACAGCCGGCGCACCGTCTTCATGCCGGCGCCGCCCGCGGCTGCTCCAGACGCGCGCGCCAGGCGCCGCTGCGGTTGGCGTTCTCACGCCACCACAACAGGCCCATCGCGATCACGAAGGCGCCGCCGTGTGCGCCGACCAGCGCCGTGCCCATGTCGACCTTGCTGCCCGCGACCCAGGCCTGCGAAAGGTTGATGACGTTGTAGTAGATCGCGAAGCTCATCAGCGCGAACAGCAGGTTCCAGTTGCTCGCGCGGCGCGGGTTCGATGCCGACAGGCCGATGCCCAGCAGCACCATGTTGGCGGCGCCCAGCAGCAGGCCGAGCCGCCAGACGAGCTCGCCCTGATGCCGCGGCGTGGGTTCGAGCAGCAGGTCGATGCTGCGGCGCGCCTTCGGCGGCAGCTTGTCCATGCTCGACAGCACGCGCTCGCCGGCGCGCGCGCTATAGCCCTCGAAGCGCGCCAGCGTCTTCTCGCCGCTGCGCAGGTTCTCCTCGTTCTGCTGGCCGCGCGTGAGCCGCAGGAAGCGGTCGTCGCCCACCGTCTCGATGCGGCCACTGCGCGCCGAGGTGACCGATTCCTTGTCGGGCAGCGAACTCAGGATGAAGACGTTGCGGCCGGTGCTCTTGTCGGCCGCGTCGCGCTCGATGAAGAACACGCGGGTGCCGTCGTTCGAGGTCTGGAACTGGCCGGGTGTCACGCGCGACAGGTCGGAGCGGCGTTCGAAGCGCTCCTTCAGCTCGACGCCGCGCTGGTTCTGCCACGGCCAGACGAACAGCGCGAGCAGCCCGATTACCAGCAGCACCGGCCAGGTCACGCGCAGCACCGGCCGCACGAAGCGCGTCAGGCCGACACCGCTGGCGAACCAGATCGTCATCTCGCTCTCTCGGTACATGCGCGAGAGCGTCGCGACGACCGCTATGAACAGCGACAGCGCGAGCATCGTCGGCAGATGGCCGAGCGCCACGTAGCCCAGCAGCAGCACCACGTCTTGCGGCGCGACCTGGCCGCCCGCGGCCTGGCCGAGGGTGCGGATCAGCATCATCGTCAGCACGATGGTGAGGATGACCACGAGGGTCGCACCGAAGTTGCGCGCCAGTTCTCGGCGCAAAGTGGAATCGAATAACATTGTCA
>JANXZN010000162.1 GCA_025355545.1 Rhizobacter sp. | reverse complement strand
CCCGCCCCGCCCCGCCCCGCCCCGCCCCGCCCCGCCCCGCATCGGATGCGGTGCCCGCCTTGTTCAGCTTTTCTGGCCCGAGTGAACCCCGCCCTCCACATTGCCGTCCTCGACGATGAAGTCGACATCACGCAGTTGCTGGCCGACTACCTGCGCGGCCACGGCTATCGCGTCACGCCGGTGCACGACGGTCGCTCGCTGATGGAATTGATGTCGGTCGATCCGCCAGCCCTGGTATTGCTGGATCTGGGGCTGCCCGGCGAAGACGGCTTCTCGATCGCACGCCAGCTGCGCGAACATTGGCGCTGCGGCCTCGTCATCGTGACGGGACGCGGCGATTCGGTCGACAAGGTCGTGGGCCTCGAGGTCGGCGCGGACGACTACGTGACCAAGCCGTTCGACCTGCGCGAGTTGCTCGCGCGCATCAAGGCCGTACTTCGGCGGGTCTCGCCCAAAGAAAACATGCCCAAAGACACGCCCGGCGAGCTGCCCGCTCAAGGCTTGGCCGCGCCCGGCACGGCGCGCGCCAAACTGCGCTTCGCGGGTTGGGAGCTCGACACCGCCGCTCGCTGCCTGACGAACCCGCAGGGCGTCGAGGTGGCGTTGACGAGCGGCGAGTTCGACCTGCTTCGCGCCTTTGCGGAGCACGCCGGCCGTGTCTTGTCACGCGACTTCCTGCTCGAGCAGACACGCGGCCGCGAGGCCGGCCCCTTCGACCGCACGATCGACGTGCAGGTGGGGCGGCTGCGCAAAAAACTGGAGGCCGACGCGGACGACCCCCGGATCATCAAGTCGGTGCGGGGTGCCGGCTACATCATGGTGCCGCCGGTCGGCTCGGCCTGAAGCGCCGCAGCCATGAGCTCGCCGCCACTGCCCCACACACCACTGCTTTCGGACATCGACGAGCCAAACGTTTTTCGCACGCTGTTCGCGGCCTATCCGGATGCACTGATCGTGGCCGATGCGCGCGGTGCCATCGTGCTGGCGAATCCGGCCGCGGCCAGTTTGCTCGGCTACACCACCCTCCAGCTGGTCGGGCTGAACGTCGACGCGCTGGTGCCCGACGCCATCCGCCCGCGCCACGCCTCGTACCGCGACTCCTACGGCCGCGACCCGCGACCGCGGCCCATGGGAACCGACAGGGAGCTCGTGGCCAAGCGTCGCGACGGCTCCGAGGTGATGGTCGAGATTTCGCTCAGCCCGTTGCAAAACCACGGCCTGCCGCTCGTCGTGGCAGCGATTCGTGGCATCGGTGCCTACCCGCGCGTGAAGCAGGCCTTGCAACGCGCCCGCTACAGCGAACACCTGGCGCAACTCGGCCGCCTCGCGGTCGACTCGCGCGATCCGCAGGTCTTGTTGGACCAGGTGCCCGCCATTGCTGCCCAGGCGTTTCAAGTCGAGCTGGCCATGGTGTTCCTTCTCGAAGCCAACCGCCTGCACTTTCGCGTTGCCAGCGGGGTGGGCCTTCTGGAAAGCGAAAGATTGGGCAGCCTTGTCGTGAACCGGCCAGACACGCCCCAGGGCTTCGTGGTGTCCCAGGGCCAGCCGGTGATCGTCGACGACTACCGCGGCGAACGGCGTTTCGAGGTTCCGCCGGCTTACCTGTTGGCTGGTCTGGCCAGCGGTCTGGCCGTGCCTCTGACAGACCGGGGCAAAATCATCGGTGCGCTGTCGGTGCGCTCGTGCGAGGCCAAGCGCTTCGGCGATGACGAGCTTCGTTTTCTGGAATCGCTGTCGAACCTGCTCGCCACCAGTTTGCAACGTGCCCAGTCCGAAGAAGCGCTCAACCACGCGCAGCGGCTGGAAAGCGTCGGCCAGCTGACGGGCGGCATCGCGCACGATTTCAACAACCTGCTGACCGTCATCCAGGGCAACCTTCAGGTGCTCGAAGAACTGCCCGCGTTGGCCGAAGATGCCTGGGGCCAGCATCTCGTCGACGCTGCCACGCGGGCCACCAAACGCGGTGCCGAACTCACCAGCAAGCTGCTCGCCTTTTCAAGGCGCCAGGTGTTGCAGCCGAACTCGGTGGACGTGAGCCTGCTGCTGAACTCGCTGGCCGACATGCTGCGCCGAACGCTCGACCAGCGCATTCGCATCGATGTCGAGGTCGCTCTAGTGTAATGATGCAATCTTGAGGGAACGTAAACGAACCCTGCCACACCAATGATCTACTACAGACTGGTGCGGAGATCGAGAGTGCGAGTTGCCCCTGAGATTGTGCTGTCGGACGAAGAGCGCGAGGTGCTCGACGAG
>JANXZN010000094.1 GCA_025355545.1 Rhizobacter sp. | reverse complement strand
CCTCCATCCTCAGCCTCCGGACAGCCAGCAGATGCGAACCGGGAAGATCATCTATTGGTCCTTCAATTTTTCCAGGTGACGAATATCCAGGCTGTCGAACTGCTCGCGGATCTGGAACATGAACACGCCCAGGATCAGCACGCCCACCAGCACATCGAGCGCGATGCCCAGTTCCACCACCATCGGCATGCCGTAGGTGGCCGAGGTGGCTGCGAAGAACAGGCCGTTCTCCATCGCCAGAAAGCCGATCACCTGTGGCACCGCCTTGGCGCGCGTGATCATCATCAGGAAGGACAGCAGCACGCAAGCCAATGCAATGCCCAGCGTACCGCTGGCCAGCGCCGACGACAGGTGCGAGATCGGGATCGCGAGGTTGAAGGCGAAGATCACGACGCCGATGCCGATCAGCATCGTGGTCGGGATGTTGATCAGCGTTTCGACATCCCAGCGGATGCCCAGGCGGTCGATGACCCGGTGCAGCAGGTAGGGGATCAGCAAAACCTTCAGCAGGAAGGTCAGGCCGGCCGACAGGTACAGGTGGTGCTGGCCTGTCACATAGCCGACCACGGCGGTCGCGAGCGCCAGCGTTGCGCCCTGCATCGTGAACAGGTAGATCAGCGACAGGATGCGCCGCTGAGAAATCATCGCGAATGCCAGCATCAGCAGCATCGCGCCGAGCAGGTTGACGAACTGGATCAGCAGGGCGCTCATCAGGCGGTCTTGTCAGCGGGCCAGGAGCAGGTGCACCAGCATGCCGAGCACCGCCAGCAGGAAGGCGGTGGCCAGAAACTCGGGGACACGGAAGATGCGCATCTTGGCGCTCACGGTTTCGAGCGCCGCGAGGAGGAAGCCGCCGATGGCGAGCTTGAAGACGAGCGCGGGCAGCGCCAGCAGCATTGCTTCCGGCGCCTGAGCTTCGGCCACGCCCCAGGGAAAGAACAACGCCAGACCAATGCACGAATACGCGAACAGCTTCAGGCTCGCTGCCCACTCGAGCAGCGCCAGGTGCCGCCCCGAATACTCCAGGATCAGCGCCTCGTGCAGCATCGTCAGTTCGAGGTGCGTGGCGGGGTTGTCGATAGGCACACGCGCGTTCTCGGCCAGCGACACCATCGTGAAGGCGACTCCGGCGAAGGCCAGGCCAGGGTAGATGGCGAGCTCGCGGTGCGCGAGCGTCTCGACGATGGTCGTCAGCGAGGTCGACTTCGAGATCAGCGAGGCCGAGAAGAGCACCATCAGCAGGGCGGGTTCGGCGAGAAAGCCGACCAGCATTTCGCGGCGGGCACCCATCGTGCCGAACGCCGTGCCGATGTCCATTGCGGCCAGCGAGATGAAGACGCGTGCCAGGGCGAACAGCCCGACCAGCGCGATGGCGTCGGCCGCGGGAGCGAGCGGCAGGTCGGTGGACAGCGTGGGGATGATCGCGCAAGCCAGGACCATGCAGCCGAACTTCACGTAGGGTGCGCTGCGAAACAGCCGCGACGCGTGGTCGGCGACCATCGATTCCTTGTTGAACAGCTTGTGCAGCATCCGGTACGGCTGCCACAGGCTGGGCGCCGACTTGTTCTGCAACCAGGATCGCCACTGGTTGACCCAGCCGGTCAGAAGCGGCGCCAGTGCGATCGCGATGACGATCTCCAGGAACTGCGAGATGAAGCCGGAGAAGGTCATGGCGATCTCCCGAGCAGGCGCGCGGCTTCGGGGACCGCTGGCGCGGGGAGATCCGGCGTCGCGTTCATCGCATCACCGCCAGCAGCGTTGCCGCCAGAGTCAGGAAGCTGTACATCAGGTACACGGAGATGCGCCCTTGCTGCATCAGGCTCATCAGCCTTGCCAGGTAGTTGGCCAGATCGGCCAGCGGGACGTAGAGCCAGCCCCAGAAGTGGTCTTCGACCGTGACCCGATAGCGCGGCTGTGCGTCGAATGGCGACGGCAGCTCGCGTTGCATCACGAAGAAGGGGTCGAAGATCTGGCGAATCGGTTGGCCGAAACCCTCAGCGGTGTCCTGCATGCGCGCCGTGCCCCACGGGAAGCCGCAGGCCCAGGGCAGGCCGCGGCGCATGCGGCCGTGATACAGCCAACGCACCATCAGGAATGCGAGTGCAAAGCAGCCCAGAATGCCGAGCAGGAAGATGACCGGGCCGTAGCTCGCCTGCTCCATGCTGTTGGGCGCAAGCAGCCAGCCGCTTGCGCCCACGCGCGCACCCAAGCCCGCATTGACGAGTTGCTGCGTCACCGGGTCGATCAGTTGAATGAACTGTGTCGGCAACAGGCCGAGCGCGACGCAGCCGAGTGCTAGCCACACCATGCCCACGCGTTCCAGGGGACCCGCATCGTGTGCCTGGGCAAGTTTGGCCTCGCGTGGCTGGCCCAGAAAAATCACGCCGAAGAACTTCACCATCGTGTAGCCCGCCAGCGCCGCCACCAGTGCGATCAGCGCCGCGACCACTGGGATCAACATGGTCAGCAATGGCACTGGCAAGCTGGGTGCGAACAGGAAGCTCTGCAGCAGCAGCCACTCCGACACGAAGCCACCCAGCGGTGGCAGCCCGGCACTTGCGAGCACTGCAAGCAGGGTGAGCCAGGCCACCCAAGGCATCGTGCGGATCAGGCCGCCCAGCTTGCCGAGATTCCTCTCGGAGGTGGCATGCAACACGCTCCCGGTGCCGAGGAAAAGCAGGCTTTTGAAGCAGGCGTGACTCGCGACGTGATAGAGCGTCGCGGTCAGCGACAACGCTGCCATCGGCAGCATTTGGTACCCTGAAAAGATCAGCGTCAGCCCCATGCCGACGAACAGCAGGCCCATGTTCTCGATCGACGAATAGGCCAGCAACCGCTTCATGTCGGTCTGCACCGAAGCAAAGACGACGCCGAACAGCGCCGTCGCGAGGCCGACGGCCAGCAAGATTCCGCCCCACCACCACAGACGCAGGTGCAACAGGTCCAAGGACACGCGCAACAGGCCATAGATCGCGGTGTTCAACATGACGCCACTCATCAGGGCGGACACCGGCGACGGTGCGGCCGGATGAGCCTCGGGCAGCCAGACATGCAATGGCAGGACGCCGGCCTTGGCGCCGAAGCCGAACAATGCCAGCAGGAAACCGATCGACGCCCAGAACGGCGTCAGCGCCTGGGCCCGCATGTTGGCGAAGGTGTACTCGCCGGTGTTTGCCTGCAACACGCCGAAGCACAGCAGGATCGCAATCGCACCGATGCGCGCCATCGTGATGTAGATGTAGCCGGCGCTGCGCACTTCCGCGATGCGGTGGTTCGCGGTCACGAGGAAGAAGGACGACAGCGCCATGGTCTCCCATATCACCATGAACGAGTAGGCGTCATCGGCCAGCACGACGCCCACCATGCTGGCCAGGAAGACGTGGTACTCCAGGCACAGCAGACCCGGCGGCGTGCCCTCGCCCTTGCGGAAGTAGCCCGCCGCGAACGCGGAGATGCCGGCTGACGCCGCGCCGATCACCATCAGAAAGTACGCCGACAGGCTGTCCAGGCGCAGATGGAAGGGCAGTGCTGGCAGGCCGATCGGCAGTACCGCGACTTCCGGCGTTCCCGGCAGCGCGCTCATCGCGACACCGAACAGCACCAGACCGAGTACCCCCCCTGCGGGGAAGAGCACATGGGACACGAGATCAAATCGGTGCAGCGCTGCGGCCCCTGCCAACCCGATGACCAACCAGCCCGCCACACACAGAAGCATCCAGTCGAGGTGGAGCCAGTGCATGAGCGGCGCCAGGCTGTTCATGGCCTACACCTTGCGCCGCCGTGCTGGCGCCAGTGGCGCGTCTGGTGCGTGTTGGCGCCGGGGATCGGGACGAGATTCCTGTTCTGAAGGAGCCGCTCCAGCAGAGGTCGAAGTGCCTTCCTCATACTGAACCTCGTGCTGCGCGAGGTAGTCGCGGATCAACTGTCGAACGACCTGCGACGGGGTTCGATCCTGGAGCGCGCAAAGGCGTTCAAACGCGGCCTTTTTGTTCGGATCGATGAGCAGCGTCAGCCGCGCGGTCTTGAGCTGCATTGGCTCCTCGGCACAGCCGTTTGTGAATTACATGTGACGCACATCCTACACCAATCAAATGCGATTCAGTGGATTTCTCGGGCAATGGATTTCGGCGGCGGTCGGCTTTGCAAAGGCTCCGTTCACATTGAGTAGTGATGAGGGGAGCGCTTCTACGCTACGGGCTTGCCAACTTTACTGGCCGCCGGCGGGGTGAAAACGCGCAAGAGCGCGGTTTGTCTCGGCGATGGCCATGTCAGAGGCGCTCGAACACAACGGCGATGCCCTGGCCGCCGCCAATGCACATCGTGACCAGCGCATAGCGGCCACCGGTGCGGTGCAATTCGTAGATCGCCTTGGTGGCAAGGAAGGCACCGGAGCAACCGATCGGGTGACCCAGCGCTATCGCGCCGCCGTTCGGGTTCACCTTCCGCATGTCGAGCTCGAGGGCGCGCGCCACGGCAATGGCCTGCGCCGCGAAGGCTTCGTTGCTTTCGATCACATCCATCTGGTCGAGCGTGAGACCGCTTTTCTTCAACGCCAACTTCGTCGCCGGGATCGGCCCCTCGCCCATGATCTCGTTGGGCACGCCGGCCATGGCGTAGGACACCAGCCGAGCCATCGGCTTGTGGCCGGCCGCAGACGCCACCGCCGCATCCGCCAGCACGAAGAATGCCGCACCATCGTTGATGCCCGAGGCGTTGCCGGCCGTCACCGACCCGTCCTTCTTGAACGCGGGCTTCATCTTGGCCAGGGTTGCCATCGTGGTGCCGGGTTTCGGCGCGCGTCAAGGTAGTTGTCGCCTCTTTCATGCAGCCAGCGGCTGTATTTCTGAAGCTCCCGCATGCGTCTGAACGTTCGAGTCGCGTTCGGGGTTGAGGGTCACTGGGCCGATGGGCGACCAGTTGCGTGTGGCGC
>JANXZN010000026.1 GCA_025355545.1 Rhizobacter sp. | reverse complement strand
CGCGATCCAGGTCTTCCGGCCGGTGGCGTCGGCGCTGCTGTTACTGGGCGCGGTCGGGCAGTTGCAGTTCGAGGTGGTGGCGCACCGGCTCGAGCACGAATACGGCGTGAAGGCGCGGATCGCGCCTAGCCGCTTCCAGGTCGCGCGCTGGGTCACCTGCAGTGACGAAGACGGCGGCGCGAAGGAGCTGCAGCGCTTCATCGACGGCAACGCGCACCGCGTCGCCTACGACGCCGTCGATGCGCCGACCGTGCTGGTCGAATACGCGCCCGAGTTGCGCGCGATCGAGGCGAACTGGCCGAAGATCAAGTTCTACGCGCTGCGCGAGCACGCGGGGCTGGTGTTCCAGAAGCAGATGGAGGGCTGAACGGGGGCGGCATCAAGTTGAGGCCGCCAGCAACGCCATGAGCTGATCCCGCAAGCGCGGCACGCCATCGGTGGCGATCAGCCATACGGTTTCGGGCTCGATGCCGAGATAGCCATGGGCGAGGCGATTGCGCGTGCCGATGACCAGGCGCCACGGCATTTCAGGCGCGCGTTCTCGGAGATCAGGCGGTACGCGGCTGGCGGCTTCGCCGATCAGTTCGAGGTTGCGCAGTGTCGCGTCGTAGCGCATCCGGTCTGCCAGCAACGCCGGCGCGTCGAAGCCGGCTGTGTAGGCGATGACGCGATCGCAAAACTCCACCATGTCGCGCAGGTAGAGCGTCGGGTCACGCTCAGACGATGGGGATGGCGTCTCGCTCGACATACGGCTTGAGTTGCGGTCGAAGGGCCCGCTCGGTGACGAGATCGACGGCACAACCGAACAGGTCCTCGAGGTAGAACTGCACGCCGAAAAACGCTTCAGGCGTGGCCGGGCCGTCGAAACTCACGAGCACGTCGACATCGCTGTCGGGCTTGGCGCTGTTGCGAGCAGTCGAGCCGAACAGGGCCAGGCGCACGACGCCGAAGCGATCGGCGAGCACCGCCTTGTGAGCAGTCAACAGTTGCAGCGCGGTCGAGCGGTCCATGGCCGAATCATGCCGCACTTCGAGCTTCGCTTCGCGTCCCGCTCGCGAATCAGTCGAAGCCGTCGAGCCGAGCCGTACCGGCCGATGTGTCAGCCTGACGCGCCCTGCGCTGCACCCCCGCAGCATTCGCAAACGCGCCGGCCGCGAGCAGCGCCGAGGTGTCGAACAACGCGGCGCTGCAAATGCGTTCGAGCAGCGAGGCTTGTGCAGGCTCGAGCGCCACCAACAAGCCGAGCACGTTGAGAACGTTGAGCAGTTCGGTCGTGTACTCCGCCGGCCAGGTGTCGGGCTGGATTTCGCCCAGCGGTGAGGGCGGCCGGCGATCGCCGATCAGTGGCCGCTCGCGCGTCTTGCGCCGGTACCTGAACCACTGCGTCGGCACCTGTTTGCCCGACACATCGTAGCGCCACACAGGCGCCGGCACCGGCCGGGCTGATCCAGCTCGGCGAGGAGGGCGCGATCCAGGTGTTCCGGCCGGTCGCGGGCTCGGTGCTGCTGCTGGGCGCGGTCGGGCAGCTGCAGTTCGAGGTCGTCGCGCACCGGCTCGAACACGAGTACGGCGTGAAGGCGCGGATCGCGCCGAGCCGGTTCCAGGTCGCGCGCTGGGTCACCTGCAGCGAGGAGGACGGCGGCGCCAAGGAACTGCAGCGCTTCATCGACGCCAACGCGCACCGCGTCGCCTACGACGCGGTCGATGCGCCGACCGTGCTGGTGGAGTACGCGCCCGAGCTGCGCGCGATCGAGGCGAACTGGCCAAAGATCAGGTTCCATGCCTTGCGCGAGCACGCGGGGCTGGTGTTCCAGAAGCAACTCGACGCCTGATCGGCGCTACGATGGCGGCCTGGGCCGCCCGCCGCGCCCTCCAGACCCCGGCGGGTGGCCGGCTGGTCACGAGGAGGCGCGATGAAGATCCTGGCTGCCCTGATCCTTGGCACGCTGCTCGCCAGCTGCGCGAGCCGGCCGCCGATGCCTCCTGCTGCGGACCTGTTCCACGACGCGGCCTTCGAAGCGCCCGCGGCCCCGATCGACCCCGGCGCGGCACTGGCGCCGAGCCCGGCGATGAAGCACTACC
>JANXZN010000013.1 GCA_025355545.1 Rhizobacter sp. | reverse complement strand
TGAAAAATTCGTTGGGCCCGCCGGACTTATCCAGGCATACCGCTTCATATTCGACAGCCGGGACGCGGCCACAGAGCAAAGGCTTCAGGATCTCGACAACGATCCTTACCGGCTTTTTCGCTGTCGAACCATCATGAATTGCGCGGAGGTTTGCCCGAAGGGGCTGGAGCCGGCGCATGCCATCGAGCGGATTCGACTGAAGATCGCCGGCCTGGGCGACCAAGTCGGCGGGGTTGATGTCCATCCGCCGGTCTCGCCGAAATAAAAGGAGCGACCGCTTGGAAGTTCAGGGGATCACCTCGTGCCAGTCAAGGTGCGTTTTTGCGTTGGCACGAGTCTCATCGATAGCCGACACCCATCACGTAGTCGCGCAGCAGCGCTTCTTCGTACTGCTCTTCGAGCATCAGCTCGCGAAGCGCGTCTCGTGCATTGACCACCCCCAAGGGCCTGCGATTGTCGTCAATGACCGGAACGTGCACGTAGCCGCGCTCTGTCATCATCGCCAGCACCTGCGGCAGGGAGGTGCTGCCGGCGCCGGACGCGCCAGCGTTGGGCGCTCTCTTCGGGGTGAAGGCCAGCGCCGAGCGGGGGGTTCGCCGGCGCAGTGAGCACCAAGTGAGCGCGCAGCCGAACGACGGCTCCCTGCGGCGGCGATCGCCCCCTACTTGAGCGACGTTTCCGTGAAACGAACCCCCGGGATCACGGGCGAGCGCCAACTTCAGCGGCCGTGGTTCCGGCCATGTCCTGCGCCGGGCTGCGGAGTTCACCCGGCCCGAGGCCGGTCGAAGGGCTACCGCCCCGCCTCCTACCGGCGCACCGGCCAGCCCAGTGGGCTGACCGGCTGCGGGGCGCCATGGCCGTCTGCCCGCACCAGTGAGCCAGACAGGCCCGTCGCTTTTCAGTAGAGGAGCGATTCCGGGCGAAGCCTGGTAGTGGACCCGACGGATCGAGCGCAGGCGAGCGTCGAGTGGTGGCCTGAAGGTGCGCCGGCGAGCCGGTGATTCGCACCGCGACCGAGTGCGAAGGTGCGAGCCCGAAACGGGCATCCCGTTGTCCGCCCTTTGTGGCCTCCGAAGGGACTCGCAGGCGGAGACGACCCACAGGCTCTTGCCAATCTTGATTCCTTCTACAACGCGAACTGATGTTGAAAACTGTCAACTTGAGACGGCGACCTTCCACCAACGTGGAGGTTCGATGCGCACATAATATCAACTATGGTAACGTGCTAAGGCGAAATCGGCTTAGGGAATACGAGTTATCTACGCTAGAAGGCCATAACATTTCATTAAGTGATAACATAAAGGTACATGAATCGTGTTCAAAAAGCCGGCCGTGGCATTGATTCCCGGAATGTCCATCAGTCGGACGGTCGTGAGAAGCCTGGTTTTCGAGTCGAGACCGGCAACCTGCTTGAAGAAATCAACACGACGGTCGGACATGAATGGAAACCACTCAACGACGCGCAACTCGGGCAGATCGCCGCACACGACGGCACCGTCGCGAAGCGCTACGTCGCCTGGGCTGACCGTGTAACGACCTCCTCAACGCAATTCGACCCTATGACAGCTTCGACGGTTGGCGCGCCGATCCCATTGGCCCGCAGGTTTCTCTGGCGCATCTACAACTACATCGGCGCGCACAACAATGCGCTTCGCGCTGACAACGAGAAAGCGCGAGCGCGGCTGCGCGTCGCAATGCCAATCGTTGGTGTTTCCTGGATCTTCCTGATCCACGCAACCGTCGACATGCCCATCACGGCCTCCGAATCTGTGTGGATGATCGTCAGCCTGGCGTATGCCGTCGCTGCATTCGTCTTCTGGACCTTCTTGCGATATCGCCCGATGGGAGGCGTCCACGCGCAGTACGCCTTCCTGGCGTTTGACCCGCTGTTCATCGGCTGGGCGCTTTACGCGGCTCCGCAACTTCTGGCGTGGTTTCTGGTACTGATGCTCGTGACGATCGTCCGTGTCGGTTTCCGGTACGGTCTGAACGCGATGAAGGTCGAACTTGGCTTCGCCTGGGTCGGCGCCGCGCTGCCTTTACTCTTCAGCGATTTTTGGCACACGCAACTGCAGATGAGCGCGTCGCTCCTCTTGATGCTGGCTTGGGGATGGTGGCTTTGTGCGCCGTTGATACGGTCGGTGGAAAAGGCCAAGCAACTCGAAATCGAACGGCAGATCGAGAGGGCGCGGCTCGAATCACTGCAAGACTCCCTCATGACAAAAAGTCAATTCCTGTCTCGCGTCAGCCACGAACTGCGCTCCCCGCTGCAAGGCGTCGTCTCCGCTCTGGATGTGATCGAGGAGCGGATTGCCAAGGATGCGGTGGAAGCCGAATTGCTGTCGAGAATCCGTCGGGGAGCAAACGCCCTGAACACTCAACTCAGAGACCTCCTGACGCTTGCTCGCGGTGACGTAGGGAAGATGGAGATCAACCCGATGCCATTCGAGGTTGCCGATCTCGCGCGGAGCGTCGCACGCGAGGTCCGCATCGAGGCCACCGCAAAGGGACTCGAACTCGTCGTCGAAGCGCCTGAAGAATCCATTTTCGTGGTGGCGGACTCGTCACGAATTGACCAGATCCTGACCAATCTGCTGACCAATGCCACCCGCCACACCAAACGCGGTACGGTGCTTCTAAAGCTTCATCCCTACAACGCCGATCAACGCTGTCTGCAGTTCGACGTGACCGACACCGGCCCCGGCATCGACAAGGACCGCATTCCAAGTCTCTTCGAGCCGTACACCCGCTTCGGAGAGATGACGCGCAACGGTCAAGGCGAGGGCTCCGGGCTCGGCCTTGCGGTGGTTCGCTCGGTGCTTCATTTTCTCAACGGAACCGTGTCGGTAACCAGCCTCCCCGGATCGGGTACGACCTTCAGTGTCAACATACCGGCGGAGCTACTTGATGACGACAGACCTCGCGGCCTTGGGCAACAGCTCAAACGCGTGCTCGTCATCGACGACCGTCCGGAAGTGCTTGAGGGGATCTCAAGCGTCGTGAAGCAACTGGGGTTCGAGTGCGACACGGCGGTTTCGGTGGCGCCGGCGGCAAACTTGCTGGGCGTCCGGCCGTACGACATGGTTTTCCTGGACCTGGACATGCCGGTCAAAAGTGGTTTCGACTTGGCCGCGGAAACGCGCCGCGGCGACGGTCCAAACAGCGGGTCCCGGATCGTGTCAATCAGCGCTGCGGATGTGCCCGCGGATCGGCGCGGCTTTCCGTTCGACGGGCATCTGACGAAGCCCATCACGATGCAGGCTATCCAGCACGCTATCGCCTCCGTGGCCTCTGGCCGACGCGCCAATGCGATCCGCAACGGTTGAGGGGGTCCACTTGATTCCGGTGCAAGAAGTGATGGTTCGGGTCTGCCCGGAGAGTGAGGATTGGCGCGGGGTCTGCTTGAAGGGCGCACGCAAGTGCTTGTCACGGCTTGAGTTTCTGTTGGTCTCCTGAGCGGCCGCTGAGGGCGTGTTTGCGAGGTCGATTCAGCCGCCAGCGCTTGCTTTCCTTGTTGTTTGTGACGGCAGGATCTGCCCTGCGTAGCGCTCCAGCGGGAAGCGGAAGACGCCTCGCAGGTTGATGCCCTCCAGGCGCGTCGGTGCGATCCAGCCGGTCAGCTCCGGCGGCACGATCTGGCGCCTGTTGGCCCAGCGATCCAGAACCGCCTGCATCTGCGCGGTGTTCCACACCATCACGATGTTGGCCAGCAAGCTCAACGCATCGGCCACGGCTTGCATCTCATCGAAGCGCCGAGCCTGCGTCGGCGCGACGCGACCGGTGTAGATTGCGCGCTTGAGCGCATTCACCGCCTCACCGCGGTTGAGCACCCGGCGCAGCTCCCTGCGGAATCCGGCATTGACGAAGTAGTCGGACAGGAACGCCGTCCTCAGCAGCTTGCCCAGTTGGACCCCAGCGTCGTAGATGGGGTCACCCCGAGCTGCAGAGCCGAACCTGGCGAGCGCCGTCACCGCGCTGGCGTGGCCAGACATCACCGACGCAGCCAGATGCACCAGGTTGTCCCAATGGGCTTCGATCAGCGCCGGGTCAACGCTGGCCTCGCACACGGCGGCGATCTCTTCAGGGACCGTCATCCCTCGAGGCACGAACAGATGACGTTGCCGGAGTTCGCGCAGGCGCGGGCAGAGATCGAAGCCCAGAAGACGCGACAGCGCCATGGCGAAGTCGGTGTAGCCGTGCGTGTCGACGGCGAGCTGCGATATCTCGACCCGCTCCTGTCGCACCACCCCTTCGATGGCGGCGCCGGCCTGGCGCTCATTGAGCACGATTGGCTGGGCATGGAAGATCGCCCAGCGGTCGCGGACGTGGCTGTACACGCCGATGGAAGCCGTCTGACGCCGAGGATCCTGGCGCGCCTGCCACACGCGCCGACTGGTCTCCAGGCTCATCATGTCCGAGGAAGCCAGATCGGCGCGGCCCCAGGTCGCCGCGATGGCATGGCGCTGCATGAACTCCAGCACCGCCTGGCAGGCCAGGGCCAGGCGTCGCTCATCGCCGGCCCAGCGCATGGCTTGGCGGATGCTGGTGGCCGACAGCTGCGGGATCATGCGCGCGCACTCTGCGGCCGTCAGGCTGGTGCCGTGCGCCAAGATGCCGGCGTAGGCCATCAGCAGTTCCTGGCCTGATCTTGGCTCGCGTCCGAGCATGATCCAGCTGAAGCGCACCTCGGCATCCACGGCCAGGATGACCTCGGGCAGTTGCACCTCGCCGATGCGCTGGTCAAGCCGCGCGCGCAGCTTGGTGACTTCGGGGTTCTCGTCGTCGTCGGCCAGCGGTGCCAGATGCAGGTCGTCATCCACGCGCAGCGTGCCGGCACACGTGGCCGCCGCCACCGCGTCGACGCCGGCGCGCACGCGCTCGAGCAACGGTGCAAGGAACTCGCTGGCCTTGGCCGGTAGCTGCAGCCTGGCGTAGTGACGCCGGGCATCGGCCCTCCAGCGCTCGTCCGAGATGAACAGCCGCTCCCGACCGCGGAAGCTCAAGGAGTGTTCGATCCAGACTGAACCGTTGCGCAGTGCCCGGCGCAGGGCGAACAAGGTAGCGACTTCCAGCGCCCGCATGGCCCGGTCGCGGTCTGGATCGGCAATGGCTGCTCGCCATGCCGGGCCCAGGTGCGCTGCCGTGACGTCGGCCGGCAGGGTCTTGGTGCCGGAGAGTGAACCAAACCGTGGGAGGCGCCCAATGGCCGGAGATGCTCACGGCAGGCGGCTTCGACTAGGCTGGAGAACCTTGCCAACTGATCGGAGTTTCCATGCGACTGATCATCGAAGCCCGCCTCGAGGGAGAGCAAACGAGCGCGACGGCAGCCGTCGTGGCCGTGGTGGAGCGGCAAGATTGCAGCGTTGCGGACTTAGGACTCACGCTTGCCGAGGGCCGGGCCCTGCTTGCGGAGGTTCAATCGACGCTGGTGGCGCGCCAGGCCGCGGGCTGGGTAACGGGCGAGGCGGCTTGTTGCCGCTGCGGCTCGGTACTGGCGCACAAGGACAGCCGATCGATCGTGATGCGGACTGTGTTTGGCAAGGTCGAGGTGCCGAGCCCGAGGTTGTGGGAATGCAGCTGCGCGGGCAAGCCCGGCGAGCCACGCCGCTCCGTGAGCCCGCTGTGCAAGGCCGTGCCAAAGCGAGTCACCCCGGAATTGGAGTACCTTCAGGCCAAGTGGGCCGCGCATCTGCCGTATAGACAGGCCACCGAGCTCCTCCAGGAGGTGCTTCCCCTGGACAAGGCGATCTCCTCGGGCAGCACTCGTCGCAGGATCCTGGCCGTCGGCAAAGCACTCGACGCGGAGATCGAGCGCGATATTGCCTCCGGGCCGAAGCTCATGGCCGGCGATCCGGTTCGCGAATCGATCAGCGTGGGCTGTGTCAGCGTCGACTCGGCGTGGCTCAACTTCAGCAGCAGCCCCAGGAGCCGCAAAGCGGAGCGAGACCTCGCGGAGCTGCTATCGCCCTGGACGAAGAAATTGGTACAGGAGCGGCATGTCAACATCGTTGCCGGGCGCGCGACCTTTGCCGATCGGACTCCCGGCCTGTATGGGTACGTGCATAAGCAAGTGCCATCGGCGGCTGGGCGACTGGACCAGTTCCTCCGCGCAAGCGGCGTGGAGGACACCGAGCGAGTCACCGTGATCAGCGACGACGCCGGCGAGTTCGGCAAGGCTGTGGAGGGCAGCCAGCTCGCCAGAGGCCGGATCCTTGACTGGGTTCACATCGCGATGAAGTTCAAGGCGGCAGAGAACTCGGTTTTCGGTAGCGCGACGATCGATCCGCTGGAGCGAGAGGCGGTGAAGACCGAGATCGAGCACGCCAAGTGGCTGGTCTGGCACGGCAAGGGCCGAAAATCGGTGGCGCGAATCAAGGCGCTGGATGCCTCGCTGCTGGCGAGGCGAGGCTATGAGTGCTCGACGTTGTGGTGGAATCTGCG
>JANXZN010000012.1 GCA_025355545.1 Rhizobacter sp. | reverse complement strand
CAGCTGCGACAAGCGCTTCACGACCTACGAGCGGGCCGAGATCGCGCTGCCGTCGGTGGTCAAGAAGGACGGCACGCGCGCCGACATGGACACGGCGAAGATCCGCGCCTCGATGACGCTGGCGCTGCGCAAGCGGCCGGTCAGCGTCGAGCAGATCGACGCCGCGATGGAGCGGATCCAGGACAAGCTGCTCAACAGCGGTGCCAGGGAGGTGCCGTCGACGCGCCTCGGCGAGCTCGTGATGCGCGAGCTCAAGCGCATCGACAAGGTCGCCTACGTGCGTTTCGCGTCGGTGTACCGCAGCTTCGAGGACGTGGACGAGTTCCGGCAGCTCATACGCGATATTTGAACGCCTCCCCCGTGCGGGGGTAGTGCCACGGGGGAGCCCGCGAGGGGGCCGGCACCCTCCCACCTCTGCGGGTCGCGCGCTGCGGTCCGGCTTCCTAAAGTCTGTGCATCGGTTCACAACCCGGAGCGCAGATGAAATCCACCACACCCCGTTCAAGCACACAGCGCGGCATCACGCTGATCGAAGCCGCCATCGTGCTCGCGGTGACGGCGATCGTCGCCGGCAGCGCGGCGCCGAGCCTGCAGCGCCTGATCGACGGCCGTCGGCTCGAGGGCGCCGCAAACCAGCTCGCCACCGACATCCAGTTCATCCGCATCGAGGCGGTCGCGCGCAACGAGGCGCTGCGCCTGAGCTTCCACGCGGTCGCCGGCGGCAGCTGCTACGTGATCCACACCGGCGCCGCGAACGACTGCAGCTGCGCGCCGAGCGGCCCGGCGCAGTGCAGCGGCGGCGCGCACGAGATCAAGACCGCCACGGTGGCCGCGGCCGACCGCGTCGTTCTGCAGGCCAACGTCGGCTCGCTGCTGTTCGACCCGCTGCACGGCACCAGCTCGCCGACCGGCACCCTGCGCCTGATCGGCACGAACGACCGCGCGATCCACCATGTCGTCAACGTCATGGGGCGCGTGCGCTCGTGCTCGCCGCAGGCCGCGGTGCCCGGTTACCGCACCTGCTGAACCAAGGAGACCCGTCATGCACACGTCCTTTCGCACCCCGGCCCAGCGCGGCTTCACGCTGATCGAGCTGATGATCACGGTCTCGATCGCCGGCATCCTGTCCAGCGTCGCGCTGCCCAGCTTCGAAAACCAGCTGCAGAAGGCGCGCCGCAGCGACGTGCTGCTCGCAGCGATGCAAGTGCAGGCCGCGCAGGAGCGCTTCCGCAGCAACGCGGCCAGCTACGGCGGCCTCGCCGAAATCGGCGTGCCCGCCACGACGACCGCCCGCCACTACACCCTGCAGATCGCGGCCTACAGCGCCGAAGGCTACGAGCTGCTCGCCGCCGCGGCCGGCGCGCAGGCGCGGGACGCTGCCTGCCGCCACATGAAGCTGACCGCCACCGGCATGAACCTCAGCTACGCATCCGGCCCGGACGCAACGCTCGCGAACCCGGTGGACGCAAACCGCAAGTGCCGGAACCTGTGATGAACGCAGCCCGGTACCCGAGTCGGCCCGGCGCGGCGCAGCGCGGCCTGTCGCTGGTCGAACTGCTCGTCGGCGTCGCGATCGCGCTGTTCATCGCCGCGGCGGCGGGCACGCTGTTCGCCGGCAACCTGCGCGAGAACCGCCAGTTGCTGCTCGAAGCGCGCCTGATGCAGGACCTGCGCACGGCCGCCGACATCGCCACGCGCGATCTGCGCCGCGCCGGCTACTGGGCCGGCGCCACCGACGGCGTCTGGGCCGCCGGCGCCGGCGGCGTCGCCGCCAACCCGCATGTCGCGCTCGCGCCGGGCAGCGCGGCATCGGACGCGGCGAGCTTTCGCTACTCGCGCGACGCAACCGAGAACAACGTCGTCGACAGCAACGAGCAGTTCGGCTTTCGCCTGCGCAACGGCGCGATCGAACTCCAGCTCGGCGCCGGCAACTGGCAGGCGCTGACCGACGCCGGCACGCTGACCATCACCGCCTTCGACGTCACCCCGACGGTGCAGGACATCGACCTCGGCGCCTTCTGCGCCACCCCCTGCCCGGCCGGCAGTGCGACCTGCCCGCCGCACCAGCAAGTGCGCAGCCTGGCGCTGCTGATCAACGGCCGGCTCGTCGCCGACCCGAGCGTGACGCGCAGCCTTCGCAGCACGGTGCGACTGCGCAACGATCCCGTCGCCGGCGCCTGTGCGGGCTGAGGAGAACGCCATGCCGTCATCGCCCTGCTCGACCCAGACCCAGCGCGGTGCCGCGGCGCTGGTGGTCACGATGCTGTTGCTGTTCGCGATGGTGCTGGTCGCGGCGTTCGCGAACCGTCATCTCGTGTTCGAGCAGCGCAGCGCGGCCAACCAGGCCCGCTCGACCTAGGCGTTCGAGGCCGCCGAAGCCGGGCTCGAATGGGCACTGGCGCAACTCAACACGAACCGCCGCATCGACGCGGCCTGCTTGCCCAACGGCGACCCGGCCGCCCCCTCGTTCCGCAGCCGCTACCTCGCGATCGCGCGCGGCACGGGTCTCGTCACGCCTATGACCTGGAACCAGGGCGGCACACCGGCCGCGCTGCAAGTCGCCTGCGTCCGCGTCGGCGACGGCGACGGCTGGGCCTGCAGCTGCCCGACCCAGGGGCTGCCGACCTTGCCGGCGCCCATCGGTTCGGCGCCGGCCGCCGCCTTCGTGCTGCAGTTTCAGCCGGTCGCGAAAGCGGGCGTGGTGCGGGCCATGGCCACCGGCTGCACCAGCCTCGCCGGTGCCTGCCTCGCAGGCTCGACGAGCCGCGCCGATGCAAGCGCGAAGCTCGAAGTCGCGCTGGCCCTGATCGGCGGGCTGCGCACCGCGCCGGCCGCCACGGTCACCGTCCGCGACGCCTTCGATGCTGGCAGTGCGACGCTCGGCCTGCACAACCCCGATCCGGCGACCGGCATCGCGGTCGACGCCGGCGGCGCCATCAACGCCGGTCAGGCGCGCCTGACGGCACCGGCCGGCGCGCCGAGGGCCAGTGCGCTGGTCGGCAACGACGGCGCGCTCGCCGCGCTCGACCCACAGCGCCTGTTCGCGTCCTACTTCGGCGTAGACAAGGCCCATTGGCAAGGTCAGCCAGCCGTCACCCGCATCGCCTGCACGGCCGATTGCAGCGCGGCGCTCGTCGCAGCGATCGACGCCGCGCCCGACGCCGCGCTGATCCAGGTCGACGGCGACCTGACGCTGGCCGGCCCGCTGACGCTCGGCTCGGCGCAACGGCCGGTCGCGATCGTCGTCAGCGGCGCGGCGCGGCTCGACGGCGCGGTCGCCGTCACCGGTCTGCTCTACGCCGAGGCGCTGCAATGGGCCGATACCGCCGGTGGCGCGTTCGTGCGCGGGGCGCTGGTGTCCGAAGCCAGCTACCAGGGCAACGGCGCGCCCGAGCTGTTCTACGACGCGGCCGTGCTCGATCTGCTGAAGCAGCGCGCCGGCAGTTTCGCGCGCGTCAGCGGCAGCTGGCGCGACTTCTGAGGAGCCGACCATGCGCACATCCCGAATTCATGCGCCGCGCCGCCAGCGCGGCAGCACGCTGATCGAAGCGCTGGTCGCGTTCCTGGTGCTGAGCTTGGGGCTGCTCGCGATCGCCCGCGTGCAGACGCAAATCCGCCAGACCGCCGACGTGGCGCGCCAGCGCTCCGAGGCGGTTCGGCTGGCGCAGGAAGATCTCGAATCGCTGCGCGCGTTCGCGGTGCTCGGGGCAGCGCCCGGCGCCCGCTCGTTCGACGCGATCGCCAGCGACAGCCGCCATGTGGAGGCGACCGGCAGCTCCTACCTCGTCACCCGCCGGATCGACGCGGCCACCACGCTGCATGCGAAGAACGTGCTCGTGAGCGTCGGCTGGACCGACCGCAGCGGCGGCGCGCAACGGGTCGTGCTGGCCTCGGCAATCGCCGGCACCGCACCGGCGCTCAGCGGCGCGCTCGGCCTGGCACGCAGCGGCACGCCGGCTAGGGGCGCGTTCGCCCGATCCGCACGCATCCCGCTCGCCGCGAAGGATCTGGGCGACGGCCGCAGTGCGTTCAAGCCGGTCGGCGACGGCACGCTCGCGTTCGTGTTCGACAACCGCTCCGGGGCGCTGGCCGGGCGCTGTACCGGCATCGACCCGGCCACCGCGACACGCGACCTCGCCGCGGCAAGCCTCGGCGCCTGCGACGCCAACCCTGGCCAGTTGCTCAGCGGGGTCGTGCGCTTCTCGGCGACCTCGCCGCCCGACGCCGCCCAGGCCAACGAACTGCCGCCGGCGTTCACGGTCGCGCTGAGCCTGAGCGGCGGCACGTACCCGATCGCGCCCTCGTGCGGCGTCGAGACGATGAAGACCGTGTCGTACACGGCGAACGGCAGCCTGCACGTCGAGGCGGTGCCGGTTGCCGCGCTGCCTGCGTCGCTGGGCCTGCCGGGCTGGACCGAGGCCGGCGAACGCTTCGCCAGCTATCACTGCGCGGTCTACCCGGCGGCCAGCGGCCAGTGGTCCGGGCGTGCGACGCTCGTGCCGGGCGGCTGGACGATCGGCACGAGCGCGAGCGATCGACGCGTGTGCCGCTACACCAGCGACCTCGACGCCAGCGGCGCGATCGACGCGAACCTCGAGCACCCCGCGTCGTACACCAACGTCGACGCGAGCCTGGCGAACCAGAACTTTCTGGTGATCAAGGGCGCTGACGCCTGCCCAGGCGGCACGCCGGCGCGCGTTGCCGGCAACAATGCGGACGTGTACGTCGACCTGAGCACCGCGCCCCACCAACCATGAGCGATCCACTGCCGATCCGAACGTTGCGGGCCGCCGCGCCGGGCCACCCCGGGCAAGGCCCGACCCACGGCCACGAAGAGGCCCCCTGGTGGCCCTTGGAGGGTCGATTGCCGTACCCGGCAATCGGGGTGCGCTCATGAGTCCGATGCACGAAGCGCTGGCGCTGGCGCAGGGCGCGATCGGCCTGTCCGAGCCGAACCCGCGCGTCGGCTGCGTCATCACCGCCGCCGGTGGCCGCGTGATCGGACGCGGCCGCACGCAGCAGGCTGGCGGCCCGCACGCCGAAGTCATGGCCCTGCGCGATGCCCGGTCGCACGGCGAGAGCGTGGGTGGCGCGACCGCCTGGGTCACGCTCGAGCCGTGCTCGCACTTCGGTCGCACGCCGCCGTGCTGCGACGCGCTGATCGAGGCCGGCATCGCGCGCGTCGCGATGGCAGTCCAGGATCCGAACCCGCTCGTCGCCGGCCAGGGCGCCGCGCGGCTGCGCGCGGCCGGCATCGAGGTCGTCGAAGGCGAGCTTGCCGACGCGGCGCGCGAACTGAACATCGGCTTCTTCGCGCGCATGCAGCGCGGCCGGCCCTGGGTGCGGCTGAAGGCGGCGGTGTCGCTGGACGGCCGCAGCGCGCTGAACAACGGCGTCAGCCAGTGGATCACCGGGGCACCGGCGCGCGCCGACGGCCATCTGTTCCGCAAGCGCGCCGGCGCAGTGCTGACCGGCGTCGGCACCGTGCTCGACGACGATCCGCGCCTCGATGTGCGCCTGGTCGAGACCGTGCTGCAGCCGCTGCGCGTGATCGTCGATTCGAAGCTGGAGACGCCGCCGAACGCGCGCATCCTCGACGCGCCCGGCAGCGTGCTGATCTACGCCGCCGCGCCCGAGGTTGCGCGTCGCACCGCGCTCGAGGCGCGCGGCGCACAGATCGCGCCCATGCCGAGCCCGACCGGCAAGGTCGATCTGCCGGCGATGCTCGCCGACCTCGCGGCACGCGGCATCAACGAGCTGCACGTCGAGGCCGGCCACAAGCTGAACGGCTCGCTCGTGCGCGAGGGGCTGGTCGACGAGTTCCTGATCTACATGGCGCCCAAGCTGCTAGGCGCCGGCCGCGAGCTCGCGGCGTTCGGGCCGCTGGAACGGCTGCAGGACGGCCTCGCGCTGCGCTTCGTCAGCGTCACGCGGTTCGGAGACGACCTGCGACTGATTGCGCGCCCTGAGACAATCGGCTGATGTTCACCGGCATCATCAGCGGCCTCGGCCGCATCACCGACGTGCGCGCGCTCGGCGCCGATCCGTCGCACGGCAAGCGGCTGACGATCAGCGCGCCGCACGGCTTCCTGGCCGACGTGCAACTCGGCGACAGCATCGCGCTGAACGGCGCCTGCATGACGGTCACGGGCTTCGACGCGGCGGCGAATCGCTTCACGACCGACATCTCGGCCGAGAGCCTGGACAAGACCGCCGGCCTGGCCGAACCCGGCGCCGTCAACCTCGAGAAGGCGATGCGCGCGCACGACCGGCTCGGAGGCCACATGGTCAGCGGCCATGTCGACGGCATCGGCACGGTCGCGCACTTCGCGCCGGTCGGCGAATCGTGGGAGCTGCGCGTCACCACACCACCCGGGCTGGCGCGTTTCATCGCGTACAAGGGCTCGATCACCGTTAAC
>JANXZN010000431.1 GCA_025355545.1 Rhizobacter sp. | reverse complement strand
TAGCTGCGGCCGAGGTCGAGCTGCGCCTCCATGTCGGCGCCGAAGTTGTCGTGCAGCTGCTTCAGGTCGGCGCCGGCGCAGAAGATCTTCTGTGCGCTCCGCACGTGCAGCATGCGCCAGTCGGTGCGCGCCTGCAAGCCGTCGAGCAGTTCGTTGAAGCGTGTCACCCACTCCGGGCTCATCGCGTTGACGGGCGGCCGGCAGAGGGTGATCGTGGCGACACCGCCGGCCACTTCGAGTTCGAGCATGGCTGCGGCTCGCCTACTTCGCCATCTTGGCGCGGAAGTTCGGCTTGCGCTTCTCGAGGTAGGCCTGCGTCCCCTCCTTCGCCTCGTCGGACTGGTAGTAGAGCGCGAGCGCCTGCAAGCCCATGTTGCCGATGCCGCGGATGTTGTCGCTGTCGGCGTTGAACGAGCGCTTGGCGAGCGCCAGCGCGGTCGGGCTCCGTTCGAGCAGCTCGGCGCACCAGGCTTCGACGGTCGCGTCGAGCTGGTCGTGCGGCACCACCGCGTTGACGAGCCCCATCTGCATCGCTTCCTGCGCCGTGTAGCGACGGCACATGTACCAGATCTCGCGCGCCTTCTTTTCGCCGACGATGCGCGAGAGATAGGCCGTGCCCCAGCCCGGATCGACCGAGCCGACCTTGGGCCCGACCTGGCCGAAGATCGCCTTGTCGGAAGCGATCGTCATGTCGCACAGCGTCGCCAGCACGTTGCCGCCGCCGATCGCGTAGCCCTGCACGCGGGCGATCACCGGCACGCGCGCCTCGCGGATCGCGGTGTGCAGCTCCTCGATCGGAATGCCGACCACGCCGCGCCCGATGTACTTGCCTTTGTGGGTCGACTGGTCGCCGCCAGTGCAGAAGGCGCGCTCGCCGGCGCCGGCCAGCACGATGGCGCCGACCTCGGGGTCGATGTCGGCAAGGCGGAACGCCTGCACCATCTCCTCGACGGTGTCGGCGCGAAAGGCGTTCATGACCTTTTCGCGATTGATCGTGATCCAGGCCGCGCCCTTGCGCACTTTATAGGTGATGTCGTTGAATTCCATGTCAGCTCCTCGGGGTGAAAAGGGGTTCGCGGGCGGCTCAGGCCGGGTCCCAGCAGAAGAAGTCCTCGGAGGTCTCGAGGGGAACGAACTGCCGCCGCAGCGCCGGCAGGGCATGCGAGGCGAGCGTCTCGGCGCTCCAGCCCTCGGCGCGATGCAGCAGGCCCTGCGGCCGCGGCTGCGAGAACACGAACACTTCGTTGGCGCGGATGCCGAAGATCTGCCCGCTGACGCCGGCCGCCGCGTCGCTCGCCAGGAACACCGCGAGCGGCGCGACTTTCGCCGCGTCGACCGTGCGCATGCGCTGCACCGTGAGTTGCTGTTCGGCGGTCTCGGTCGGGATCGCGTCGATCATTCGCGTGTACGCCCAGGGCGAGATGCAGTTCGACCGAACCCCCTGGCGCGCCATGTCGAGCGCGATCGAGCGCGAGAGCCCCGCGATGCCCATCTTGGCCGCCGCATAGTTGGCTTGCCCGACGCTGCCGATCAGCCCCGAGGTCGAGGTCATGTGCACGAAGGCGCCGGCACGCGCGGCGCGGAAGTGATCGGCCGCGGCACGCGAGACCAGGAAGCTACCGTTCAGGTGCACGTCGATGACGGCACGCCAGTCGTCGAGCGAGAGCTTGAAGAAGAGCCGGTCGCGCAGGATGCCGGCGTTGTTGACAACCGCGTCGAGCCGGCCCCAGGTGTCGACGGCGAGCGCGATCAGGCGCGCCGCGCCTTGCGGGCTCGCGACACTCTCGGTGTGAGCGACGGCCTCGCCACCCGCGGCCCGGATCTCTGCCACGACGGTCGCGGCGCAACCGTCGTCACCCGCCGCGCCGTCGATCGCCGCACCGACATCGTTGACGACGACGCGCGCGCCTTGTGCGGCCATCGCCAGCGCGATGCCGCGGCCGATGCCGGGACCGGCGCCGGTGACGACGACCACTTTGGCGTCGAGCGAGGTGTCCGCACTGTCCATGCTGCCAATACTAGGAAGCAGCCCTGTCGCGCAGGTGAACCGCCGGTGAACCCGGCGTGGACAAGACCTGCGTCAGACCAGCACGGCCGGATCGCCGCGCACGAAGCCGGCGCCGCTGCGCTCGGCCAGCTCGTCGAGGTCGCGAGCCAGCGCCTCGCGGCCACGCTGGCGGGCCCACTGGACCGGGCCGCCAACCCAGCGCGGGAAGCCGTAGCCATGCACCATCGCGACGTCGACGTCGCTCGCGCGCGTGGCGACGCCTTCGGCCACGAGTTTCGACGCTTCGTTGACGATCGCGCCGAGCGCGCGGCGGACGATCTCGTCGTCATCGACCGCGCGGCGCTCGATGCCTTTCGCGGCACTGGCCTCGATGATCAGCGCCTGCACCGCGTCGTCGGGCACGCCGCGGCGTGCGCCTTCCGGGTGGCGGTACCAGCCGGCGCCGGTCTTGCGTCCGAGCCGTCCCTGCTCGCAAAGCCGATCGGCGATCGCCACGTAGCGCGCGTTCGGGTCGCGCGAGGCCGCGCGTGCCTGGCGCATCCGCCACGCGATGTCGAGCCCCGACAGGTCGGCCACCGAGAACGGGCCCATCGCGAAGCCGAACGTCTCGAGTGCCGCGTCGACCTGCTGCGGCAGCGCGCCCTCTTCGAGCAGGAACTCGCACTGACGGCGGTAGGCGTCGTAGATCCGGTTGCCGATGAAGCCGAACGCGTTGCGCGCGACCACGGGTTGCTTCTTCAGCTTGCGCGCCAGCGCCAGCCCGGTCGCGAGCGCATCGTCGCTGGTGTGCGTGCCGCGGACGACCTCGAGCAGCTTCATGACCGGCGCCGGGCTGAAGAAATGCAGCCCGACGACATCGCCCGGGCGGTCGGTGAACGACGCGATCGTGTCCAGATCCAGGTACGAGGTGTTCGACGCGAGTATGGCGCCGGGGCGCAGCGTGGCGTCGAGCCGTCGAAAGACATCTTCCTTCGCCGCCATGTCTTCGAACACCGCCTCGATCGCCATGTCGACATCGGCCAGAGAAGCCCAATCGTAGCCGACCGCAACCTTCGCCTCGAACGCCGAGGCGCGCTCGGCGTTGCAGCGGCCGGCGCGAACACGACCGGCCCAGTGCTCGTGCAGGCGCGCGCGGCAGTCGTTCACCGCGGCCTCGTCGCGCTCGACGAGCACGACATCGAGCCCGGCCTCGGCCAGGCAGATCGCGATGCCGGCGCCCATCGTGCCGCCCCCGATCACGCCGACACGACGCAACGCGCGAGCCTCGCCGTTCGCATCCTCCGGCGGCTTGCCCGCTTCGCGTTCGGCGAAGAAGAGGTGGCGCAGCGCCGCGGCGTCCTCGCCGATGCGGTAGTGCTGAAACAGCTCGCGCTCGCGCGCCAGCGCCGCGTCGATCGGCTCGCTGGCCGCGGCTTTCACGCGCTCGATCGCGTCGCGCACGTTGGGTCGGCCGCGCCCGGCCTTGAGCGCGGCCTGCGTCGCCGCGTCGATGGCCTCGGGCGCGTCGGGCGGCACGGTGAGGTCGCGCACGCGGCGCTTGCCCGTCATGCCGGCCGCGAAGCGCACGGCCGATGCACGCAGGTCGGCGTCGTCGCTGGGGTCGGCGACCGCATCGATGACGCCGAGTGCCAACGCCTTGTCGGCGGCGATGCGCTCGCCCGAGCACACGAGCTGGATCGAACGGGCGACACCGACCAGGCGCGTCAGCCGCTGCGTGCCGCCGGCGCCCGGGATCATGCCGAGCGAGACCTCGGGCAGCCCCACCAGCGTGCCCGGCAGCGCGACGCGCGCGTCGCAACCGAGCGCCAGCTCGAAGCCGCCACCGAGCGCCGCGCCGTGCAGCGCCGCAACCACCGGCTTGGCCACCGTCTCGAGGGCGCGGATCACGGCCGGCAGCTGTGGCTCTTCGAGGGGCTTGCCGAACTCGCGCAGATCGGAGCCGGCGACGAAGGTCGTTCCGCGACCGATGATGACCGCGGCGCGCAGCGTCGCATCGTCGGCCAGCATCGCGATCGATTCGAGCACGCCGCGCCGCACCGAGAGCGAGCCGGCGTTGATCGGCGGGTTGTCGATCAGGATCACCAGCACGTCGCCGTCGCGTTCGACGCCGACCTTGTCAGTCACCGTCTGCATCAGGATTCCTTGATCTGCAGCACGATGCTGCCGGCCGTCTGGCCGGTGGCGGCGAGCGCGAGCGCCTCGCGAAAACGTGCGAATGGAAAGCCCCGGGCGATCGGCGGCGCGCTGATCGAGCCGCGACTATAAAGCTCGACCAGCGCGCGATCGTTCGAGGCCGCCAGTTCGGGGAAGCGCTGCTCGAACTTGGACAGCTCGATGCCGATCAGCGACGCTCCCTTGAGCAGCGCGAGGTTGGCCGGCAGCGTGGGAATGGTGCCGCTGGCAAAGCCGATGACGAGGTGCCGGCCGCCGAGCCCGAGCGCGCGGAAGGCACGCTCGGTCGCCTCGCCGCCGACCGGATCGACGACGACATCGAGGCCTCGCCCTTCGGTCCAGTCACGCACCCGGGCGCGCCAGTCGTCGGCATGCGTGTCGATGGCGGCGTGAGCGCCAGCGCGAAGAGCGACCTGGCGCTTCTCGTCGCTCGACGCCGAAGCCAGCACGCGCGCGCCCATCGCCGCCGCGACCTGTACCGCCGCGAGCCCGACGGCGCCCGCCGCGCCCAGCACGAGCACCGTCTCGCCGGGCTGCAGCCGCGCCGCTTGCGTCAGCGCGTGGTACGAGCAGCCGAAGCCGCCGCGGAACACCGCGGCCTCGTCGAACGACATGCGGCCGGGCACGCGCAGTGCGGCCGCTTCGCGCACGTTGATCCGCTCGGCGTACTTGCCGCCGACGCCGACGCAGGCGACCCGGTCCCCGAGCGCGAACCGCGTGACGCCGTCACCGAGCGCGACGACGACGCCGGACACCTCGTTGCCCGGAATGAAAGGCAGCGCCACCTTCACCTGGTGCCGGCCACCGGCGATCAGCGCATCGACGAAGGTGACGCCCGCCGAGTGCACCTCGACCTGCACTTCACCGGCGGCCGGCGGCCCGCAGTCCCATTCCGCGATCTGGTAGCTGTCCCACGGCCCGAGGACGTGCCCGAGGATCGCCCTCACTTCGCCTCCGGCAGGTGCAGCACGTGTTTGGAAAGAATGTTGCGCTGGATCTCGGAGGTGCCGCCGTAGATGGTGGTCACCAGCGACTGCAGCCACATCGCCGCCGGCGTGACACTGGTGTCGCCGGGCGGGCACTGGCGCAGCGCCGCGTACTCGCCCGAGACGTCGATCGCCGCCTGGGTGATGCGCTTGTAGAGCTCGGTCTGGTGGATCTTGAGCAGCGACACGTCGGGGCCGAGGTCTTCACCGCGCCGCACCTTGTCGACGTAGATCTCGTAGAGCGCCTCGTGGTCGCGCAGGTCGAGCAGCAGTTGGCCGTAGCGTTGCGCGAACAGCGGGTCGTCGTGCACGCCGAGCTCGCGCGCGAGCGTGTCGAGCTGCGCCAGCGTGTTGGCCGACTGCGGCGGCGAGCCGACGAAGAGCCGCTCGAAGCCGAGCAGCGCCTTGGCCATCTGCCAGCCTTGGTTGACTTCGCCGACCAGCGAGTCGCGCGGCACGCGCACGTCGTCGAAATAGACCTCGCAGAACTCCGGGTGCATGCCGAGCGTGAGGATCGGCCTCACGGTGATACCGGGCGTATCCATCGGCACCAGCAGGAAGCTGATGCCCGCCTGCTTCTTCGCGGCCTTGTCGGTGCGCACCAGCAGGTAGATCCAGTTGGCGTCGGTGGCCAGCGTAGTCCAGATCTTCTGGCCGTTGATGACCCACTGGTCGCCGTCGAGCACGGCCTCGGTGCGCAGGCTCGCCAGGTCGGAGCCCGCGTTCGGCTCGCTGTAGCCCTGGCACCAGATGTGTTCGCCGGTGATGATCTTCGGCAGGAAGAAGGCCTTCTGCGCCGGCGTGCCGTAGTTGATGATCAACGGCCCAAGCTGGTTGACGCCGTGGTCCGAGAAGCGCCCGCAGCCGTGCCGCGCGAACACGTCCTGCATGATGACCTGCTTGGCCGGCGTGAGCCCCATCCCGCCGTGCTCCGGCGACCAGCCGGGCGCGAGCCAGCCGTGCGCCGAGAGTCGGTCGTACCAGACCTTGGTGTCGCGGCGATGCAGCCGTTCGGGCGGATGGCGCAGCTCCGGCGGGTAGTTGGCCTCAACCCACCCCTTGACGTGGGCACGGAATGCGTCGTCGGGCCAGTCGTTGTAGTCGGCCGGCAGCGCGGCAGTGCCAGCTGCTTCGGTTCGCGCGGCGTCGGGCGTCGCGGCACGGTGCAGCCTCAGGTAGCGAGACCGGTGCTGCGCGGCGGCACCGAAGCGGTTGTAGAGGCTGAGCGCCTTGCGCGCGTAGAGGCCGACGTCGCACTCGTCGGTCATGCCGATCGCGCCGTGCAGTTGGATCGCTTCGCGCGCCACCGTCATCGCCGCATCGGAGAGGCGTGCCGCTGCCTGCGACACCGCCATCGCGCGCAAGGCCGCATCGCTTTCCGCGTCGAGCGTCGCTGCAGACTGGGCAAGCACGGCCTTCGAGATGTCGAGTTGCAGGCGCAGGTCGACCATGCGGTGCTGCAGGACCTGGAAGGTGCCGATCACCTGACCGAACTGACGCCGCGTGCCGAGGTACTCGGTGGTGATCTCGATCATCCGCTCCATCGTGCCGAGCAGCATGCCGGCGTTGGCGAGTGTCAGCTCCTGAAGCGCAGCGTCCAAATGGCCTTCGATCGGCGTGCCCGTCGCATCGCTCAGGCGCACTTCGGCGAGCACGCCGCCGTCCTGCGTGAAGTGCTCGATGACGGCGACGCCCGGATCGTCACGCCGCACCAACGCCAGGCCCTCGCGCGCCTCTACTAGAAAGGCCTGCGCGCCACCGGCGCTGACGAAACGCTTGACGCCGTTGACCCTGCCCTTCGCGAAGCTCGTCGTCGGCACGGTGTCGAGCGCGTTGGCCGTTTCCGCCCATGCGGGTGCGACCAGCAGCTGTCCTTTCAGCACCTGCGCCAGCACGCTGCCCGTGAACAGCGGGGCGATCGCCGCGGTCGCGAGGATCGGTTCAGGTGCGAGAGCCGCGCCCAGCGCTTCGCCGATCGCGACGAGCTCGGCCACGCCCAGCCCGGAGCCACCGGCCTCTTCCGACAAGCGCAACGCGGACCAGCCGAGCGCGCACATTTCGCGGTAGATGGCTGGGTCGTGGCCCGGCGAGCGAAAGCGCAGCTCGCGCACGCGGGCCGCGCTGCCGCGCGGCGGGAAGACCGCGATCGCGCTGTCGCGGATCATGCGGATGGCTTGCTGGTGTTCGTAGGTCAAGGTGCTCATCGTAGGCTCTCGCGATCGAGCGGCCGACAAGGGTCATCGGCCGTTGAATAGTGGTGGTCGTCGCTCGGCGAAGGCGCGCAGCGCTTCGGCATGGTCGGCGGTTCCGACCGCCTGGATCACGGCGCCGATCTCGTGCTCGATCATGGTTTCCAGGCTCGCGCCGGGGGCCAGGTCGAGCAGGCGCTTGCTGAGGCCGAGTGCGACGGTCGCGCCCTGCGCCAACGTCGCGGCGTAGGCCTGGGTTTCGCGCAGCAGGTCGGCATCGGGCAGCACGCGCTGCGCCAGGCCGATCTGCAGGGCCTCGGCCGCATCGACGCTGCGGCCGCTGAACGCCATCTCCTTGGCACGCGCCACGCCGACGAAGCGGACCAGGCGGAACGCCGCGCCGGCATCGGGCACCAGGCCGCGGCGCGAGAACACCGCGCCGAAGCTCGCGCTCTGGCCGGCGAAAACGAGGTCGCAGGCGAGCGCCAGGCTCATGCCCGCGCCGACCGCCGCGCCATTGACCGCGGCGATCACCGGCTTCTCGAGCGCCGCCAGCGGCGTGAACACGCTGCGGTGCAAGGCGAGCAACCGCTCGCGCGTGTCGGCGGGGGTGCGGCCGGCGTCCATCTCGCGGATGTCGCCGCCCGAGCAGAAGGCCCGGCCATTGCCGGTGAGAACGATCGCGCGAGCGTCGCGGCGGCCTCCGAGCTCGGAGATCTGCGCCGCGAGCGCCGACTTCAGCGCCAGGTTCATCGCGTTGAGGACGGCGGGCCGGTTCAGCGTCAACGTGGCCACGCCGGCATCGACGTGGCAGAGCAGCGGCGGGTCTTCCATGGCCATGCGGCCTCAGCCCTGCGGCGCTTCGAGCTCGAAGTGCGAGATGTCGCCGAGCGAGCCCTTGCGCTCGGCCTTCCACACCGCCTTGACGCGCATGCCCGGCTTCAGGTTGCGCGGCGCCGCCGCGATGTCGACGCCTTCGAGGATGTGGATGATCTTGGTCGTCGCGCCGTCGAGCATGATCTCGGCGTAGACGTACGGCGGCTCGCGGGTCTGGCCGACGAACTTCAGGTGAATGATCGAAAAGGCCTGCAGCACGCCGTGGTCGGCGATGTCGGCCCAGGTGCCGGTCTTGACGTAGCAGACATCGCACAGCTCGCGCGGCGGCAGCAGCACGCTGTGGCACTTGGTGCAGCGGATGCCCAGAATGCGCCCGGCCGTCTTCATCTCGTCGAACAGGCGCCCGTAGTAGGGGCCGTGCGCGTGCCGGAAGTGCAGCGTCAACGACGTGGGAATGCTCAGGATCGGCTCGGCGGCTTCGGTCAGCGGCGTTGGCTTGGTGATGGTCGTTTTCGTCGCCAGCTCGAAGCCGGCGAGATCGAGCACCGAGCCTTTGGCTTCAGCGGCCCAGGCCGCCTGCACGCGCATGCCGACTTGCCAGTCGGCGGCGCCCGAGAGGCGATGCAGCAGGTCGCAATCGGCACCGTCCAGACGCACCCGTGCGAGCGTGAAGTCGGGCGTGCGGGTGAAGCCGCGCAACTCGCCCTGGTGGCCCAGCTCGACGTGATCGAGCTCGTCGCTGCCGCAGGAGCACACGTCTTGCGCCGGCACTTCGACGCGGGCGCAGGCCCGGCAGCGGCTGGCGACGATCCGCCTCTTTGCCAGCTCGGCGAGAAAGGTGCCGGTGGCGCGGCCGGGCGTGAGCTGATACGGCAGCGAGATCGTGCTCTTCAGCGGCTCGAGGTCGAGGCCGTAGGTGGCGGGAGATTGGTACATCGAGCTATCCCTTCAGTCGGAGCTAACGACGGCCAGGCCGCGCAGGTTGGCCCAGCCGCCCCCGGTCTGCGCCGCGGCGAGGCGGGCGCCGGCGATCTGGTGGTCGCCGGCCTTGCCGGTGACCTGCATCGCCGCTTCGATCAGCCGGATCAGGCCCGATGCGCCGATCGGGTTGGCACCGAGGCAGCCGCCCGATGGGTTGACGGGGATGTCGCCTGTCATTTGCGTCGCGCCAGAGCCGATCAGTTCGGCCGCGCCACCCGGCGCGCACAGGCCCAGGCTCTCGTAGTAACTCAGCTCGAAGCAGCTGTAAGGCTCCTGCACCTCGACCACGTCGAGCTGGCGGCGCGGGTTGGTGATGCCGGCGGCGCGATAGACGGTGCGCGCGGCGTGGGCGAACGGCTCGGACATCAGCATCGAGCGCTGCGGCGCGTTGTCGGCCTCGGCGCAGTAGGCGATGGCGCGGATGATCGCCGGCCGCGTCGTCGAGTGCGCGGCGAGCGCCTCGGTCGACAGCACGACCGCCGCGGCGCCATCGGAGATGGGCGGCACGTCGAGCAGCTTGATCGGCCAGGCCAGCGGCGCCGACTTCAGCACGTCGTCGACCGTCACGTTCTTGCGCACGTGCGCGAACGGGTTGCGATGCGCGTTGCCGAGGTTCTTCACCACGATCTGCGCGGCGGCCTCTTCGGTGTGACCGAGCGCATCCATGCGGGCGCGCCAATAGGCCGCCGAGAAGCCCATGATGCCGACCGCGAATTCGCGGCCCCAGAACGGGTCGTAGAGGCTCGAGATCGAATACTGCAGGGCGCCTTCTGACAACTTGTCGTAGGCCACCACGAGCACGCGGCCCGCGAAGCCGCCGGCGACCTGGTAGTAGCCGGCCAGGGCGCCCGCGAACCCGGTGCCGCCGCCGCTGGTGATGCGCACGACCGGCTTGCCGCGTGCGCCCATCGCATCGACCACCCACTTCTCGGGCTGGTTGACAGCGGCGAAAAGCACCGGCCCGCTGGCGACGACAACCGAATCGATGTCGTCCATCGTCAGGTTGGCGTCGGCCAACGCGCGTTGCGCCGCTTCGCGCACGAGGCCCGGGACATTGACGTCGGCGCGTCGGCGCTGGTGGTGCGTCTGGCCGACACCGACGATCGCTACATGGTTCATGGTTTCAAGCCTCGACGACAAAGACACAGTGCGACTGCGCACCTAGCCCGGAAGACGCGTGCACGACGGCCTTCCCGTTGCCGGCGCCGCCGGCCATACGCTCGGCGGCCTCGGCCAATCGGACCAGGCCGGTCGCGAACACCGGCCACGCCGGAAGCGAGCCGCCGGAGAGATTGAGCGCGAGCGGCGCGCCGTCGCGGTAGAGATCGATGCCGCGGCCGGCTTCGGCCAGCCCGAGCGTTTCCACCGTGATCAACTCGGCCGCGGCCGAGGTGGCGCTGACTTCGGCCAAACCCATGCTGCGGGCGTCGGTGCCGGCCGCCGCGAAAGCGCGGCGCGCGGCCGCTCCGCAAGCGGCGAAGCCGGGCTCGCGCATCGCGAAGTTGCCGCTGTCCATCGAGGCGCCCATGCCGGTGACCCAGATCGGCACACGAGCGGCGCGGCGGGCAACGCGTTCCGAGGCCAGGATCATCGCCACCGCACCGTCGACCGGACGTGCCAGCATCGATTGGCGCAGCGGTGTCGCAGCCAGCGGCGAGGCGTTGATCTCTTCTAGGCCCGGCGCGTCGTCCAGCCCGAGATAGGGGTTCAGCTTCGCGCGCGTCCAGGCCCGCGCCACGACCTGCGCCAGCGCTTCTTCGCCGAGTTGGTGGCGACTCAGGTAAGCCTGCGCGATCAGGCCGTTCGCCGTGGTCTCGTCGAGGCCGACGGGGCGCTGGCAGAACGGGTCGGCCACCGTCGCGTGGAACTGCTGGACGTCGGCCTCCGACGGCTTGGCGTACGCGATGATCAGGCCGACATCGGCAGCGCCGCTGGCGATCTTGTTCACGCCATACAGGGCCGCCCACAGGCCGTCGTCCTCGACCCGCGACTCTTCCTTGTGATGCGCGCCCATCGCGCCGAGGAAACCGCAGTTGGAGATGCTGCGACCATCAAGCACGTCGCTGCCGCTGTCGATGATGAAGTCGACGTCCTCAATGCGCAGGCCGCTGCCTTCGAGGGCCTGCTGCACGGCGGCGGAGATGAGATCGATGTGCTGCGCGCCGGACCAGGCGCTACGCCATTCGGTCTGGGCACTCGAGACCACGCCGACGCGGCGGGGAGATGAAGAGGGAATGTGTGTCATGGGCGGTGCGACCAGTTCTGTCGATGAGGCATTGGAGCCCGTGCGCGGCGAGCGGCAGTGAAGCGCGCATGTAGCCCGCGTGAACATGCGTTCGCACGCGCGGCGCTGATTTAGAGTGGGCCGCATGGGAGACCTATCGATGAACGACACACCCGGCTTGACGACCCTGGCGTCGACGCCCCTGATCGACAGCGACCATCCCGCCGTCGCAGCCTTCGCGCGCCGCCACGACGCCACCGACGCGCGCCAGCGCGCCGTCGACCTCTACTACGCGGTGCGCGACGGCGTGCGTTACGACCCGTATCGCATCGACCTCAGCACCGCCGGCATGAAGGCGAGCCGCGCGCTTGAGATCGGCATCGGCTGGTGCGTGACCAAAGCCGCCTTGCTCGCCGCGGCGGCCCGCGCCAGCGGCATCCCGGCGCGCGTGGGCTACGCCGACGTGCGCAACCACCTGTCGACCGAACGCATGCGCAAGATGCTGAAGAGCGATGTCTTCGTGTGGCACGGCTACACCGAGCTGTGGTTCGACGGCGCGTGGGTGAAGGCCACGCCGGCCTTCAACCTCGAGTTGTGCGAGCGCTTCGGCCTGCTGCCGCTCGAATTCGATGGGCGCAGCGACTCGCTCTACCACCCCTGCGACCGCGAAGGTCGACGTCACATGGAGTACCTGAATCATCGCGGCTCCTTCGACGAGGTGCCCCTGAAACAGATCGCCGCGGACTTCGCCACTGCCTACCCGTCATGGCAGCCCCATGCGATGCATCAGACCAGCTTCGACCTCGACGTGGCTCGGGAAGCGCGATGACAGCCGGCGTGCCCGTTGGGTTTTCGCCGATCGAGATCGGCGGTCAGTTCATCGGTCTGGCCGGCCCGTTGTTCTCGAGGCCACGCGAGAGCGGCCTGGATCTCGGCTTTCTCGTCGAGGCGCGGCATGCGAACGGCATGGGCGTGTGCCACGGCGGAATGATGGCCACCTTCTGCGACATGTTGCTGCCCCTCACCACGCGCAGCCTCGTGCCGGAGATCGGCAACGTCTTCCTTCCGACAATCAGCCTTCAGGTCGACTACCTCGCGCCCGCGCCCATCGGCGCCTGGGTGCAAGGGTCGGCTCAAGTGCTGCGCCACACCCAATCCCTGGCGTTTGCGCAAGGCCTCGTCACGGCGGATGGAAATCTGGTCGCGCGGGCGAGCGGCGTCTTCAAGATCAGTCGGCGCGTGCGCAATCGATGACGCCCTGGATCCTCCCAGACGCGCAAGTGCGGTGAGGATGAAGTTGGTCTGCAATCGGCGCGCAGTTCGCTGGATCGTGGAACTGCAGCCGTTCAGCCGGGTTCTTGTCCCGGTCGATAGTTGCCACCCGCGAACGACTGCTGTCGCCGGGCTCTGATTTCTCAACATGAACGGCGAACGACCGTTTTCAAAGTAGACCTATCGCTGGACCGAAAACGTGCCACTGGCGCCTTTGGGTCGGTAGCCCCAGCTCGCGCGCGGCGGGAGCAGTCACCGGCTGCCGTCATCGCCTGCCGATTACATCTCGTCCCCGGGGGCCGTCGATGAAGGTCAGGTTCCGGAGTGCACCGAACAGCCGTGCCCCGAAATGTTCAATGTCAAGTATCGGCAGCGGCAGTCGTTCAGCCGGCAAACCTGCGCGGCAGCTGCCAGTCTGAAGCTGTTGCTGGCGCCAGCAACCCCAAAGGCAGCAGACGGAAGGCGGTGCTCGGATTTCACGGCTGAACGTCAGCAAGGTGCACTTTGCAGGCACCGCCGCTGCCACGGAACGCCAGGGTGTGGGTTCCCTCTTCGCGCAACGGCAAGCATCGGGCAATCGCGAGGAGACCCACCTAAGTCCCACGCACGTCGGACCCGCTTAGCCAAAGGGGTCCGATGTCCGCCTCCGTACACTGTGCCCACACAATACCTGCAATCCTTCTATGTGCTACTCGGCTCAAGTCTGGGCGGACTACCGCCTTTACGTCAGACAGTACGGAGCAGAACTCGACATCAAGGAGTTCTACGAATTGTTCTGGCGCCGCAGCACCGACACCAAAGTCAAGATTCCGAAGGCGATGGAGGCGGCCTTTGCGCAGCCGAAGAGCGAGGCAGACTTGCAGATCAAGACGGCGATCGACGAGTTCGCGGCCAAGCAGACGATCAAGCTTGAGCAAGACTTGATCAGGCAGCGCAAGCGCCTGGCCGATGCCGAGAGGGCATTGCAAGCCAAGCCCACCAAAGCGGCAATGGAGAGCAAGCGGATCGCCGCCGACAAGATCGACTGGGCGATGGGCAAGCTCTCTGATCTGAGGCGTACAGAACTCAAGGACCGCGATTCCAGAATCTTTCCCGGTCACTATGTGCCGGTCATGGTGATGGAGAACGGTTGGCGTGTCATCAAGCCGATGCGCTACCAGTGCCGCCCCGCCGGCAAACCGGCTTTTTACGACACCAAGTACCCCGGGACGTACAACGCGCGCCGGGACAACCTCGAAGGCTTCTGGAAGGGACTGTTCGGCTACACGCATGGCGTCGTCGTCATCAACGCGTTCTACGAGAACGTGAACCGGCATCGCGTCGAGGGACGCGAACTCGATGTGGACGAAGCGGTCGAGAACGTAGTGCTGGAGTTCAAACCGCGGCCGACTCAGGACATGCTCGTCGCCTGCCTATGGTCGAGATGGACGGCGCCCGGAGAACCGGACCTGATGTCGTTCGCGGCCATCACCGATGAGCCGCCAGCCGAGGTCGCTGCTGCTGGGCACGACCGCTGCATCATTCCGATTCGGGAAGAGCACGTCGACGCCTGGCTGAACCCCGACCCTGTGAACCTCGCAGCCCAGCACGCGATCCTCGACGATCGGGCCCGGCCGTTCTACGAACACCAGATGGCGGCTTGACCGCCGTTCGTGGGGTTGCTTCGGCCATCGCAGGAAGTATTAGCACGAACGCAGCCGGAGCCACCGATGCTTAACGTGCCGTGTTGCTGCTCATCAATGCAGCGATCCCACAACACGCGGCTCACCACGGTGGCCAAAGGTCAATCGCGGCAAAACTGGCACCAGACTGGCACCAGACTGGCACCAGCTTGATCCAGAAAACAAAAACGTCAGCAGGTGCTAACCTGCTGACTCTTGTCTATCTTGGCTCCCCGACCTGGGCTCGAACCAGGGACCTACGGATTAACAG
>JANXZN010000406.1 GCA_025355545.1 Rhizobacter sp. | reverse complement strand
GCCTGCTGGATCAGCCAGGCCATCGCTTCACGGAAATCGGCGACGCGCATTTCCTTCTGCTTCTCGCCTTCGCCGCGCTTGACGACCGCATCCGCGCCGACCAGACCGCGGAAGGTGATGCCGGCGGTGCTCAGCGCTTCGTAGTCGGCGCCGTGAACGAAGTCGGCGGTGATCACGCTGCTCTTGACGTTGCCGTGGTGCATGCGGCTGATGCGCAGGATGTGCTTGTCGGTACGTGCATCGAACTCGGCCGTGACCTCGGCGTCGTGCAACGCGGCCTTCAGCGCCTGCGCCGACTGCTCGGCGGCCTCGAGCGTGTCGACGTCGAGCGCGAGACCATTGGCCATCGCACGCAGCGCCTCGACGTCCATCCAGCTCGACAGCCGTTCGACCACGTTCTTCGCGAGCACGTACTGGCGCGCCAGCGCGTCCAGCGCGTCGCCCTGCAGCAGCGCGGCGCCGCTTCCGTCCAAAGAGCGGCCGGTGTCGAGCTTCGCGTCTTTCAGCGCCACGCGCAGCAGGTAGGCGTCGAGTTCGTTGCCGTCCTTCAGGTACTGCTCTTCCTTGCCGAGCTTGACCTTGTACAGCGGCGGCTGCGCGATGTAGATGTGGCCGCGCTCGACCAGCTCGGGCATCTGGCGGAACAGGAACGTCAGCAGCAGCGTGCGGATGTGCGCGCCGTCGACGTCGGCGTCGGTCATGATGATGATGCGGTGGTAGCGCAGCTTGTCGGGGTTGAAATCGTCGCCGCCCATGCCCTTGCCGATGCCGGTGCCGAGTGCCGTGATCAGCGTCAGGATTTCATTGCTGGTCAGCAGCTTCTCGTAGCGTGCCTTCTCGACGTTCAGGATCTTGCCGCGCAGCGGCAGGATCGCCTGGAACTTGCGGTCGCGGCCCTGCTTGGCAGAGCCGCCGGCAGAGTCGCCCTCGACGATGTAGATCTCGCACAGCGCCGGGTCTTTCTCCTGGCAGTCGGCGAGCTTGCCGGGCAGCCCCATGCCGTCGAGCACGCCCTTGCGACGCGTCATCTCGCGCGCCTTGCGCGCGGCCTCGCGGCCGCGGGCCGCATCGATGATCTTGCCGCAGATCATCTTCGCGTCGGTCGGGTTCTCTTGCAGGTAGTCGGCGAGCGCCTTGCTGACCACGTCTTCGACCGGCCCGCGCACTTCGCTGCTGACGAGCTTGTCTTTGGTCTGGCTGCTGAACTTGGGCTCGGGCACCTTCACGCTCAACACGCAGCACAGGCCTTCGCGCATATCGTCGCCGGTGACCTCGACCTTGGCTTTCTTCGCCAGCTCGTTGTCTTCGATGTACTTGTTGATTACGCGGGTCATGCCGGCGCGCAGGCCGGTCAGGTGCGTGCCGCCGTCACGTTGGGGAATGTTGTTGGTGAAACAGAGGACGTTCTCGCTATAGCCGTCGTTCCACTGCATCGCGACGTCGGTCGTGATCGTCGTGCCCTGCTCGCTGACCTTCTCGCCGCTGGCGCCGAACACGGTCGGGTGCAGCACCTTCTTGCCGGTGTTGATGAACTCGACGAAGCCCTTGACGCCGCCGGCGTACTCGAAAGTGTCTTCCTTGTTGTTGCGCTCGTCGCGCAGGCGGATCTTCACGCCGTTGTTCAGGAAGCTCAGCTCGCGCAGCTTCTTCGCGATGATGTCGTAGTGAAAATCGATGTTCGAGAAAATCTCGAGGTCGGGCAGGAAGTGCACTTCGCTGCCGCGCAACTCGGTTGCGCCCGTCACCTTCATCGGCGAGATGTCGAAGCCGTTGCGCTGCTCGATGAGCCGATCCTGCGGCACGCCCTGGCGGAACTCCATGAAGTGCGTCTTGCCGTCGCGGCGCACGGTCAGGCGCAGCCACTTCGACAGGCCGTTGACGCAGCTCACGCCAACGCCATGCAGGCCGCCGGAGACCTTGTAGCTGTTCTGGTTGAACTTGCCGCCGGCGTGCAGTTCGGTCAAGGCGATTTCGGCGGCCGAGCGCTTGGGCTCGTGCTTGTCGTCCATTTTCACGCCGGTCGGAAAGCCGCGGCCGTTGTCGGTCACGCTGATTGAATTGTCGGTGTGGATCGTGACGACGATGTCGTCGCAGTATCCGGCCAGCGACTCGTCGATCGAGTTGTCGACGACCTCGAACACCAGGTGGTGCAAGCCGGTGCCGTCGGAGGTGTCGCCAATGTACATGCCGGGCCGCTTGCGCACCGCTTCCAGGCCTTCGAGGATCTGGATGCTGGCTTCGTCGTAAGCGGCGCTGTCGGCGGCGTGCTGCGTGTGGCGGGCGCCGTCGGCATTCGCCTTGGCCTGCGCCGCTTCGGCGGCCTTTGCGGCCTCGAACTTGGCTTTGTCGGAAGGGTCGCCGCGTTCGTCGGAGGTGTTCGGGATGTCGCTCATCGGGTCTTTCACATTCACATCTGGGGCCGAACAGGGCAAATGCCAGCCTCTTGAAAAGCACTCAAGCGGGCCAAAGCCCGCTTGGTCGTTGGTCGTCGGCCGGCAGCGCTAGATGCGCATCGGCATCACCACGTACTTGAAGCCGGCCTGCTCGGGCACGGTGATCAGCGCGCTCGAGTTGGTGTCTTGCAGCTCCATCTTGATCATCTCGACGCTCATGTTGCTCAGTGCGTCGATCAGGTAGGTGACGTTGAAGCCGATCTCGATCGCGTCGCCGCCGTAGTCGATCTCGAGCTCTTCCTTGGCCTCTTCCTGCTCGGCGTTGCTTGACGCGATGCGCAAGGTGCCGGGCTCGATGTTGACGCGCACGCCCTTGAACTTTTCGCTCGTCAGGATCGCGGCACGCTGCAGGCTGGCCAGGAACGGCGCGCGGCCCAGAGTGACCGAGTTCTTGTGGTTCTTCGGGATCACGCGGTTGTAGTCGGGGAACTTCCCCTCGACCAGCTTGGTCACGAACTCCATGCCGCTGAAACTGAACTTGGCCTGGTTGCCCGCGAAGCGCATCTCGATCGTGCCGGCTTCATCGCCGTCCTTCAGCAACCGCTGCAGTTCGAGCACGGTCTTGCGCGGCAGGATCACCTCCTGCTTCGGGATCTCGACATCGAGCGTGGCCTGCGCCAGCGCGAGGCGGTGGCCGTCGGTCGCAACCAGCGTCAGGTTCTTGCCCTCGGCGACGAACAGGATGCCGTTCAGGTAGTAGCGGATGTCGTGCACCGCCATCGCGAAATGCACCTGGTTGATCAGCCCCTTCAGCGCCTTCTGCGGCACGCTGAACGCCGGGCCGAAATCGGCCGCCTCCTGCACCAGCGGGAAGTCGTCGCTGGGCAAGGTCTGCAGCGTGAAGCGGCTCTTGCCGCCCTGCAGGGTCAGCTTGCTCTGGTTCGCACTCAGCGTGACGACCTGGTCGGCCGGCATCGAGCGCAGGATGTCGATCAGCTTGCGCGCGCCGACCGTGGTCGCGAAGTTGCCGCCGTCGCCGCCGAGTTCGGCGTGGGTGCGGACCTGAATCTCGAGGTCGCTCGTCGTCAGCTCGATGTTCTCGCCGGTCTTGCGGATCAGCACGTTGGCCAGGATCGGCAAGGTGTGGCGCCGCTCGACGATTCCGGCCACCGCCTGCAGTGCGCTCAAAACTTTTTCTTGTGCTGTCTTCAAGACAATCATTTGAACCTCTCAACTTGGTCGTAATAGTAGAGCACGCCTGTTTCTGTGGACAACGCCATTTTCGCCTGTTCCATCAATCACTTAGGGCACTGAAAACCATGGGGTCGGCGGCCTCGGTTGCGGTCTGTCAGACATACAACAACTTTGTCGATCGGGCCGGGCCTGTGGACAGACCGCGGCTTGTTCGAAACTTGTCCTCAGGCTTGTTGCTTGACATCGCGGCAAAACCTTCGTCAGCCCTTGAGCGTCTGCTCGAGCACATGCAGTTGCTGGTTCAGCTCGGTGTTCTTCTGGCGCTCGGCGGCGATCTTGCGCACCGCGTGCAGCACGGTCGTGTGGTCGCGGCCGCCGAACAGTTCGCCGATCTCGGGCAGGCTCTTCTGCGTCATGTCCTTGGCCAGGTACATCGCGATCTGGCGCGGCCGTGCAATCGACGCCGGGCGCTTCTTGCTGTACATGTCGGCGACCTTGATCTTGTAGAAGTCCGCGACGGTCTTCTGGATGTTCTCGACCCCGACCTGGCGGTTCTGGATCGACAGCAGATCCTTCAGTGCTTCGCGCGCCAGCCCGATGTTGATTTCCTTGTGGCTGAAGCGCGAGTACGCGAGGATCTTGCGCAGCGCGCCCTCGAGCTCGCGCACGTTGGCGCGCACGTTCTTCGCGACGAAGAAGGCCACGTCCTCCGGCATCAGCGTGGCCTCGAGCTCGGCCTTGCGCATCAGGATCGCGACGCGCATTTCGAGCTCGGGCGGTTCGATCGCGACCGTCAGGCCGGCGTCGAAGCGCGAGGTCAGCCGCTCGTCGATATCCACCAGACCCTTCGGGTAGGTGTCGCTGGTCATGATGATGTGGGCGCGCTTAGCGAGCAGCGCCTCGAATGCGTTGAAGAACTCCTCCTGCGTGCGCTCCTTGCCGGCGAAGAACTGAACGTCGTCGATCAGCAGCAGGTCGAGCTGGTGGTACTTGGCCTTCAGCTCGTCGAAGGTCTTGCGCTGGTAGTTCTTCACCACGTCGGTGATGAACTGCTCGGCATGCAGATACAGGATGCGCGCGTCGGGCTTGTCGGCCAGCAAGGCATTGCCCACCGCGTGGATCAGGTGCGTCTTGCCCAGGCCGACGCCGCCGTAGATGAACAACGGGTTGTACATCTGCCCCGGCGCGCCGGCCACGTGCAGCGCAGCGGTGCGCGCCATCTGGTTGGCGCGGCCGGGCACGAGCGTGTCGAAGGTCAGGGCCAAGTTCAGGCGGCTGCGTGAGGGCAGCTGCGCCGGCTGGCTGGGTGTGCGCGGCAGGTTCAGCGCCTGCGAGACCGTGACCGGCAACCCGTTCATCGGCCGGACTGACGTCGATGCAGAGGCCGGCGCGGGCGCGTCGATGCGCGCAGTGAGCGCGATGTCGAGCCGCACCGGCTTGCCGGCCAGCTCGGCGAGCACGGCCTCGATCCGCCCGGCGTACTGGTTGCGAATCCAGTCGAGCTTGAAACGGTTGGGCACGCGCAACGTGACGATGGCGCCGGCGTCACCCTGGTCGGTGACCTCGGCGGCCGCGAGCGGGCGGATCCAGGTGTTGAATTGTTGTGCGGGCAGCTCGGCGGCGAGTCGCTCGCAGCCGCGTTGCCAAAGGTCAGCGCTCATTGTGGAAAAGTTCTTCTCGGGAGCGGTCGAATTGTACGTTGCAGGGGTCGCGAACAGACGGTTATCCACAGTTTCTGACGGTCGGTCAATCCCCCTGCGTCGCCACGGCCGTGGTGTAAGTCATTGACCGGGAAGGGGGTTTTTGGTGTAATAGTGGGTTTCCCGGAGCCGAGTCCATCGGCCCCAGGCGCGACCCAAAACCGCCAGGTCCGTGGGTGAGCTTCGATCGAACGAGGCCGTCGCGTCGGTAGCCGGGCCGCTCTCAGTTGGACAGATCATGAAACGCACCTACCAAGCTTCCAAAGTTCGCCGCGCCCGCACCCACGGCTTCCTCGTCCGCATGAAGAGCCGCGGCGGCCGTGCCGTGATCAACGCGCGCCGCGCCAAGGGCCGCAAGCGTCTGGCTGTCTGAGGCGCGCGCCTCGGCGTTCGCACCGTGATCGCGCGCCTCGTGCGGTCCACCGATTTCGAGCGGGTGCTGCGCACACGCAGCCGGGCGAGCAGCCTGCACTTCGCGGTGCACCACCTGGCCGATCGCCCGAGCACGCCCTCCAGACCCTCCGCCAAGCCGTTTGCGGGCGAGTTGTCAACAGGCCGAGTCTTGGTTGACAAGCCGCCTGTGGATGACTGGCCGACACCGGCCCCCGACGCGCTTTGGCTCGGCGCCGTCGTGCCGAAGCGACACGCTCGCCGTTCGGTCACACGCAGCCTGCTGAAACGCCAGATCCGCGTCGTGGTCGGGAACCACGCCGCGGCGTTGGCTGGCGGGCTGTGGGTGGTGCGCCTGCGCGCCCCGTTCGACCGGGCGCGGTTTGCCAGTGCGGCGTCCGACGAACTGAAGCGGGTCGCGCGCGCCGAGCTCGAAGACCTGATCGGCAGTGCCGCGCAACGCGTGGCCACCGGCGCCTGAGCCGCCCGCCGCCCGCCGCCTGCCATGTTGTCATTCCTGCGCACCTTGCCGCAGCGTGTGCTGATCGCGTCGGTGCGCGCCTACCGCCTGTTGCTGAGCCCCTGGCTGGGCAGTGCCTGCCGGTTCGAGCCCACCTGCTCGACCTATGCGCTGCAAGCGTTGCAGGTTCATGGAGCGACGGCAGGCACTTACTTGACGTTGCGCCGCCTGGTGCGCTGCCAGCCGTTCTGTGCGGGTGGGCATGATCCGGTGCCGGACCAGGCACCGGCGCTGTTCCGCCGTTTCGTCATGGCGGCGCCGCCCGCTGGCGGCCACCTCTCTTCCACCTCGATCGACAAGAACTCCCCATGACCGATATGCGTCGCACCCTGCTGTGGGTGGTTTTCTCCATGTCCCTGTTCTTGATCTACGACGCGTGGAACAAGCACAACGGCCATCCGTCGTTCTTCAGCCCCGCGCCGGCGAAGGTCGCGGCAGCCGGATCGGCCCCGGTGTCCGGTGCCCTGCCAATGCCGCTGGGCGCCGCGGTCGCGCCGACCACGCCGGTCGCGGCGCCCGTTGCAGCGGAGCAGCTGACCATCACCACCGACGTCGTCAAGGCGAGCCTCAACAGCGCCGGTGGCACGCTGACGCGCGTCGAGCTGCTGAAGTACCCCGACCAGGTCCTGAAGGAGTGGTACGAGCCCTTGCTCGAGTTGTTCGGCAAGGGCCGGCTCGCCCCGACACCGCCGATGGACGTGGTCCTGCTCGACGAATCCCCCGAGCGGCTGTACGTCGCCGAATCGGGCCTGATCCCGGCCGCGGGCGGTTTCGGCTTGCCGAACCACCACACGCTGATGACGCTGATGCCGGGCGAGCGCGTGCTGGCGGCGGGCCAGAACGCGCTGCAGGTCAAGTTCGAATCGCCGCCGGTCGGTGGCGTCAAGCTCGTCAAGACCTACACCTTCAAGCGCGGCGACTACGTGATCGACGTGAAGAACGAGGTCGTCAACGAGTCCGGCGCGCCGGTGTCGCCGCGCCTGTACCTGCAGCTGGTGCGCGACGGCGTGCCGCCGCCGGGGGGCTCAAGCGTCTATTCCACCTTCACCGGCCCGGCGATCGACGACGGCAACAAGTTCCAGAAGATCGACTTCAAGGCGATCGACAAGCGCGGGCCGACCGACAAGCCCGACCACACGATCGAGGCCGACAGCGGCTGGATCGCGATGGTCCAGCACTATTTCACTTCGGCCTGGCTGATCGACAAGGCCGACGGCGCGAAGCAGCCGCGCGAGTTCTTCACCGGCAAGTCGGAGATGATCAACCCGACTACCGGCGCGCCGGCGCACGTCTACTCGGTCGGCATGTTCGTGCCGCTCGGCGAGGTCGCCCCCGGCGCGACCAAGACCTTCGATGCGAAGCTGTTCGTCGGCCCTCAGGAAGAAAACAAGCTCGCCGCGCTCGCGCCGCGGCTGGAGCTGGTCAAGGACTACGGCATCTTCAAGATCCTGGCCGAGCCGCTGTTCTGGCTGCTGACGCAGCTGCACAAGATTCTGGGCAACTGGGGCTGGTCGATCGTCGGCCTGGTGGTGCTGCTGAAGATCGCGTTCTACTGGCTCAACGCGAAGGCCTATGGCTCGATGGCGAAGATGAAGGCCATCAACCCGAAGATCACCGAAATGCGCGAGCGTTTCAAGGACAAGCCGCAGGAGATGCAGAAGGAGATGATGCGCATCTACCGCGAAGAGAAGATCAACCCGCTGGGTGGCTGCCTGCCGATCTTCGTGCAGATGCCGTTCTTCATCTCTTTGTACTGGGTGCTGCTGTCCACCGTCGAGATGCGCGGGGCGCCGTGGATCGGCTGGATCACCGACCTGTCGGCGAAGGATCCGTACTTCATCCTGCCGATCCTGATGACCTTGACGAGCCTGCTGCAGACCTGGCTGAACCCGACCCCGCCCGACCCGGTGCAGGCCAAGATTATGTGGTTCATGCCGCTGATCTTCTCGGTGATGTTCTTCGTGTTCCCGTCCGGCCTGGTGCTGTACTGGCTGACCAACAACGTCCTGTCGATCGCGCAGCAGTACGTGATCAACAAGCGCCTGGGCGTGCTGAACAAATAGGCCCGGCCTTAGCATCACGCGATGCTGCTGCCGCGCCACCACGAGCCGATCGTCGCCGTCGCCACGGCGAGCGGGCGCGGCGCGGTCGGCATCGTTCGGGTCTCGGGCGCCGACCTGGGCCTGTTCGTCACCGCGCTGTTCGGCCGCGCGCTGGCGCCGCGCCACGCCACCTACCTGCCCTTCACCGACGCCGCCGGCGCGACCATCGACCGCGGCCTGGCGATTCATTTCCCCGCGCCGCATTCGTACACCGGTGAAGACGTCCTCGAGCTGCAGGCGCACGGCGGGCCGGTCGTGCTGCAACTGCTGCTGGCGCGCTGCCTGGAGCTGGCCGCATCGAAGCTGCCCGGGCTGCGGTTGGCGCAGCCGGGCGAGTTCACCGAGCGCGCCTTCTTGAACGACAAACTCGATCTGGCCCAGGCCGAGGCCGTGGCCGATCTGATCGAGGCCAGCACCGAAGCGGCCGCGCGCTCGGCCGGGCGCTCGCTGACCGGTGCGTTCTCCGACGAGGTCAACACCTTGCGCGCACAGCTGATCGACCTGCGCATGCTGGTCGAGGCCACGCTCGACTTCCCCGAGGAGGAGATCGACTTTCTCGAGAAGGCCAACGCGCGCGGCCGCCTGCGCGCGATCACCGCGCAGATCGATGCGGTGCTAAGCCGCGCGCGCCAGGGCGCGCTACTGCGCGAAGGCATCACAGTCGTGCTGGCCGGCCAGCCGAACGTGGGCAAGAGCTCGCTGCTGAACGCGCTGGCCGGCGCCGAGCTGGCGATCGTCACGCCGATCGCCGGCACCACGCGCGACAAGGTCAGCAGCACGATCCAGATCGAGGGCGTGCCGCTGCATGTGATCGACACCGCCGGTCTGCGCGATTCGGTCGACGAGGTCGAGCGCATCGGCGTGGCGCGCAGCTGGAGCGAGATCGAGCGCGCCGATGCGGTGCTGCTGCTGCACGACCTGACGCGCATCGGCCAGGCCGCTTACGACGCCGGCGAGGCGCAGATCGAGCAACGTCTGCCGGCCGCGCTGGCCGGCCGCGACCGGCTGCTGCACGTCTACAACAAGGCCGACGCGGCGCCGGCGCCCGGCGCTCACGCCGGGCTGGCGCTGTCCGCGCGCACCGGCGCGGGCATCGCCGCGCTGCGCGCGAAGCTGCTCGAACTCGCCGGCTGGCACGCCCAACCCGAAGGGCTCTTTATCGCCCGCACGCGCCATGTGCAGGCGTTGCGCGAGGCGCGCGCGCACCTCGGCGGCGCGCTCGTGCAGGCCGCGCGTGCCGACGCCGCGCTCGACCTGCTCGCCGAGGAGCTGCGCCTCGCGCACGACGCGCTCGGCGCGATCACCGGCGCGTTCGGCGCCGACGAACTGCTCGGCGAGATCTTCAGTCGCTTCTGTATCGGCAAGTAAAGGCAGCGCGAAAGCGCCGTCAGCGCGACGAACGGGGGGCTGACGCCGACGAAGGGCACGGACCGCCGCACGCGCGGTTGTGGCGCGCTGCGGCGGGCGTCGATAATCGCCCTCGGAGGAGCGCCTCATGCGGGCGCTCGGTGGAGCAAGCACATGGAAATCGACGCCCTGGTCCAGGCCATCCAGACCCTCAACGCCGAGGACGCGCTGCGGGCGCGTCTCAATCTGGAGCAGTGGCGCAACATCGCGCCCTACCTGACGCAGCACGAGATCCGCGCCGGTGATCTGCTGATCAAGCAGGGCGACGCCGACCGGACGATGTACTTCCTCGCGCAGGGCAGCCTGCAGATCTTCGTCACCGGCGGCTCGCCGGGCAGCAACCGCATCGCGATCCTGCGCACCGGTTCGGTGGTCGGCGAACCGGGACTCTTCGGCGACAGCCCGCGCATGGCCAACGTCGAGGCAATGACGCCCTGCGTCGTCTACGCGCTGCGCGGGCCGCGGCTCGAGGAGCTGGCGCAGCGCCTGCCCGCGCTCGCGCTCGAACTGCTGCGCGCCGCCGGCGGCGTGATGGCCACGCGCATGCGCGCCAACCTGGCGAAGCAGACGCCCTTCAGCTAGAGCGCGAAGCGAAGGGCGAGGGGCCCCGCGGGCCACGAAAGGGGCCACCTCGTGGCCCTTGGGGACCGACCAGCGCAGCGATCGGCGCGCGAGGCGGGCTCGATGCCCGTCTCGTGACAGAGCGCGCCGCTCACTTCTTCCCGAGCAGCCGCCCCTCGGCCAACGCCAGCGGCTCCGGCTTGCCGGCGAGCACCAGGGTGTCGCCGGCCGCGAGCACCAGGGTCTCGTCGGGCCTGACGACCGCACCGCTGGCACGGCGCACCGACACCACCGTGACGCCGACCGCGTGCAGCGCCTGCGCCGCCAGCGTCCGACCGACGTGGCTGCCCGCGGCCGGCAGCGTGACGCTGAGCAGTCGCGCCGATTTGAGCTCGTCGGCGGTGTCGTCGTCGGCGCCGTGGAAGTAGCCGCGCAGCAGCCCGTAGCGCGCGTCGCGCTGCTCCTGCACAACGCGGATGACACGGCGCATCGGCACGCCGACGAGCGCGAGCGCGTGGCTCGCGAGCATCAGCGAGCCCTCGATCGCCTCGGGCACGACCGCGGTCGCACCGGCCGCCTGGAGCCGCTCGATGTCGGTGTCGTCGATCGTGCGCACGACCACCGGCACCCTCGGCGCGTGCGCCTGCACCAGGCGCAGGATCTTCAGCGCCGAGGCGGTGTCGTGGTAGCTGACGACCACCGCGCTGGCGCGCGCCAGGCCCGCGGCCATCAGGCTTTGCAGCCGCGTGGCGTCGCCGAACACCACGCTCTGGCCGGCCGCCGCGGCCTGGCGTACGCGATCGGGGTCGAGGTCGAGCGCCATGTACGGGATCTTCTCGCCGTCGAGCAGCCGCGCCAGGTTCTGGCCGCTGCGGCCGTAGCCGGCGATGATGATGTGGGCCTCGGCGTTGATGGAGCGCTTGGCGATCGTCGTCATCGCGACCGACTGCATCAGCCAGTCGCTCGCCGACAGCCGCATCACGATGCGGTTGCTGTACATCACGATGAACGGTGTCGCCAGCATCGACAGCACCATGCTGGCCAGCACCGGGCTCTGCAGGTTGTCGGGCAGCAGCCCGCCGTCGGTGGCCAGCGCGATCAGCACGAAACCGAACTCGCCGGCCTGCGCGAGGTACAGGCCGGTGCGCAGCGCCACACCCGGCGCCGCGCCGAAGGCGCGCGTCAGCACCGTGACGAGCACGAACTTGAACAGCACCGGCGCGATCGTCATGGCCAGCACCAGCGGCCAGTAGCGCCACACCGCCTCGGCGTCGAGCTTCATGCCGATCGTGATGAAGAACAGCCCGAGCAGCACGTCGTGGAAGGGCCGGATGTCGGTCTCGACCTGGTGCTTGTATTCGGTCTCGGCGATCAGCATGCCGGCAACGAAGGCGCCGAGCGCGAGCGACAGCCCGGCGTGCTCGGTGAGCCACGCGAGTGCGAGCGTGACCAGCAGGAGGTTCAGCATGAACAGCTCTTCGCTCTTCAGCCGCGCGATGATCGTCAGCCACCAGCGCATCACGCGCTGCCCGCCGACCAGCAGCACGGTGAGCAGCACCGCGGCCTTCAGGCCGGCAATCGCGAGCTCCTGCAGCAGCACGGCGGGTTTCGAACCGAGCGCCGGGATCAGCACCAGCAGCGGCACCACGGCCAGATCCTGGAACAGCAGCACGCCGATCACGCGCCGACCGTGCTCACTCTCGAGCTCGAGCCGCTCGGCCATCAGCTTGACGACGATCGCGGTGCTGCTCATCGCCAGCGCGCCGCCGAGCGCAACCGAGCTCTGCCAGCTCAGGCCCCAGCCGCGGCCGGCCATCGCGAAGGCCCAGCCGAGCGCGAGGTTGCCGAGCACCGCCAGCACGATCGTCAGCGCGACCTGGCTCAGGCCCAGGCCGAACACCAGCTTGCGCATGCTCTTCAGCTTGGGCAGGTTGAACTCCAGCCCGATCACGAACATCAGGAACACGACGCCGAACTCGGCGAGGTAGCTGACCCGGGCGGTGTCTTTCGCCAGCGCGGTCGCGTTCGGGCCGATCAGCACACCGACCGCGAGGTAGCCCAGCATCGGCGGCAGCTTGGCCATGCGGCACAGCACCACGCCCGCCACCGCGGCGACGAGGTAGAGCAGCACCAGACCAAGCGGTGACGTGATCATCGGGGGCGGGATTGCAAGCGGCGTGCCGCCGGCCGGGGCGGGGCTCATAGAATCGACCGATCCTACTGGACGCCCCGCGCCGCACAGTGCCTGCAAAACCCTCATTCCCCGCCTTCAGCGCCGAGCGCGCGCTGCAGCTCGCGAGCGCGACCTTCGACATCGAAGCGCAGGCGCTGCTCGGCCTGAAGGCACGCCAGGGCGACGGCTTCGCGCAGGTCTGCCGCGCGATCCTCGAATGCGGTGGTCGCGTCGTCGTGATGGGCATGGGCAAGAGCGGGCACGTCGGCCGCAAGATCGCCGCGACGCTCGCCTCCACCGGCACGCCGGCGCTGTTCGTGCACCCGGGCGAGGCCAGCCATGGCGACCTCGGCATGGTCGCCCCGGGCGATATCGTGCTCGCGATCTCCAATTCCGGCGAGAGCGACGAGCTCGGCGCGATCATCCCGGCGCTGAAGCGCCTGGGCGTCACGCTGGTGGCGATGACCGGCCGCGCCGACTCGACGCTCGCGCAGCACGCCGACATCTCGATCAGCAGCGCGGTCGACCAGGAGGCCTGCCCGCTGAACCTCGCGCCCACCGCCAGCACTGCGGCGCAGATGGCGCTCGGCGACGCGCTCGCGGTCGCGCTGCTCGATGCGCGCGGTTTCCGCGAAGAAGACTTCGCGCGCTCGCACCCGGGCGGCAGCCTGGGCCGCAAGCTGCTGATGCACGTGCGCGACCTGATGCGTGGCGGCGACGAGGTTCCGCGCGTCGGCCCCGACACCGCGCTCACCGAGGTGCTGCGCGAGATGAGCGCCAAGGGGCTGGGCTTCACCGCGGTCGCCGACGCTTCCGGCGGGGTGCTCGGCATCTTCACCGACGGCGACCTGCGGCGCCTGATCGAGCGCGGCGCCGATCTGCGCGCGCTGCGCGCGGCCGATGTGATGCACGCCCGGCCGAAGCTCGTCAGCGCCGACGCGCTCGCGGTCGACGCCGCCGATCTGATGGAGCGGCACCGCATCACCGGCGTGCTGGTGGTCGATGAAAACGCGGTGCTGGTCGGCGCCCTGAATTCGAACGACCTGATGCGGGCGAAGGTGATCTGATGCATGCGCCGGCGCAGACGCTGTCGCCTGAATTGCTGCTGCGGGCCCAGGGGATCCGCTGGGCAATCTTCGACGTCGACGGCGTGCTCACCGACGGGCGCCTGTACCTCAGCGAGCGCGGCGAGGAGTTCAAGGCCTTCTCGACGCTCGACGGCCACGGCCTGAAGCTGCTCGCGCTGCACGGCATCACCCCGGCAGTCATCACCGGGCGCGATTCGCCCGCGGTGCGCCGGCGCGTCGCCGACCTCGGCATCGCGCACGCCGTGTACGGTGCGGCCGACAAGCTCGCCGCCGCCGGCGAGCTGATGGCGCAGCTCGGCCTGGGCTGGGACACGCTCGCCGCGATGGGCGACGACTGGCCCGATCTGCCGCTGCTGACGCGCGCCGCGTTCGCCTGCGCACCGCCGAACGCTCACATCGAAGTGAAGGCGATCGCGCATCACGTCACCGCGGCCCGCGGCGGGTTCGGTGCCGCGCGCGAATGCTGCGACCTGCTGCTGATGGCGGCCGGCCGCTACGCCAGCGCGCTGCGCGAGCAGCTGGTCACGCTCGACGGCACCGGCCGATGACCGGGCCCGACGTGGGCGCGCGTTGAACGCGCCGGTCGACAGCCTGCCGCTCGACGCGGCCGCGCCGCGCGCCGCCCCCTGGCAGCGCCGTGCGCCGTGGCCGCTGCGGGTGGTCGAGACCGCGTCCACCTACCTGCCGCTGCTGCTGATGGCCGTGCTCGCGCTGGGCAGCTGGTGGCTGGTGAAGAACACGCCGATGTCCGACGGCGATCGCACGGCGGCGCCGCTGCGCCACGAACCCGACTACACGATGAACCAGTTTCTGGTGCAGCGTTTCGGCGCCAATGGTGCGATGCGCGTGCAGATCGAGGGCGACCTGATGCGCCACTACCCCGACACCGACACCTTGGAGATCGACAACCCGCGCATCCGTGCGCTCGGCGACGACGGGCGTGTCACCGTCGCGACCGCGCGCCAGGCCTTGTCGAACCGCGACGGCAGCGAGGTGCAGCTGACCGGCGGGGCCCACGTCGTGCGCGCGGCCACCGCTGCCGAGGCGGCGATCGAGTTTCGCGGCGAGTTCCTGCACTACTTCCAGTACAGCGAGCGCGTGCGTTCGCACCTGCCGGTCGTCGTGACCCAGGGCGGCTCCGAGATCCGCGCCGACGCGATGGCCTACGACCATCTTGCCGGCGTGCTCGACCTCAAGGGCCACGTGCGCGCGGTGCTTTCACCACCGACCGGAGCCAAGCCATGAATGCGCCGCTGACCTTCATCGCCGGCGCCGGATCGTGAGTGCGCCGCTGACCTTCATCACCGGTGCCGGATCGTGAGCGCGCCGCTGATATTCATCACCGGCGCATCGAGCGGCATCGGCCAGGCGCTGGCCGCGCGCTTCCATCGCGCCGGCTACCGGCTCGCGCTGGTGGCGCGCCGCGCCGCCGAGCTGCAGGCCTGGGCGCAGGCGCAGGGCTTCGATGCGGCCAGCTTCGCGGTCTACGCCGCCGATGTGCGCGATGTCGGCGCGATCGTCGCGGCGGGGCACGCCTGCAGCGCCGCGCAGGGCGTGCCCGATGTGGTGATCGCCAACGCCGGCATCAGCGTCGGCATGGACACCGCCGAGTTCGACGATCTCGAGGTGATGCGTGCAACCTTCGAGACCAACAACCTCGGCATGGCGGCGAGCTTCCATCCGTTCGTCGCGCCGATGTGCGCGCGCCGCAGCGGCACCCTGGTGGGCATCGCCAGCGTCGCCGGCATCCGCGGGCTGCCGGGCCACGGCGCGTACTGCGCCAGCAAGGCGGCGGTGATCGGCTACTGCGAAAGCCTGCGCGGCGAGTTGCGCGCCAGCGGCGTGAAGGTCGTGACCCTGGGCCCCGGCTACATCGACACGCCGCTGACCAGCGGCAACCCGTACAGCATGCCGTTCCTGATGCCGGTCGACGCTTTCGCCGACCAGGCCTTCGACGCGATCACGCGCGGCGTGAGCTACCGCGTGATCCCGTGGCAGATGGGCGTCGTCGCGAAGCTGATGCGGCTGCTGCCGAACGGGCTCTTCGACCGGCTGGTCAGCGGCCGCGGCAGAAAGCCGCGGCAGAAAAACTAGCCACACGGGTAGGGTATATCGCCGACAAAAAAGCGGTGGGCCTGCGCACCACCGCTTGATTCATGCAGCCGGCCTAGGCCGGCCCGATGCCGAACGGGGATCAGTAGCCGCCGCGGCTGCCACCACCACCGCCGCCGGAGCGGCTGCCACCGCCGCCGCCGTAGCCGCCGCCACCGCCGGAGCGGCCACCGCCGCCGCCGCCGTAGCCACCGCCGCC
>JANXZN010000357.1 GCA_025355545.1 Rhizobacter sp. | reverse complement strand
TGCATCTGAACGGGCGCTGGCCGGCCCTGGCGGCGCCGCGCGCCTACGCCGCTGCCGGCGTGTGCCTCCACACCACGATCGCGAACAGCACGATCGCGACGCCGACGAGCATCGAGACCGCGCCCAGTGCCGGCTCGACCGCCGCGACGCCGCGGTACAACAGCCCCAGCAGCAGCATCTGCAAGAAGTTCGCGGGCACGTAGATCCAGAAATGCAGCCTGGCCAGCAGCGTGGCGGCCGCGGCCGGGACGACGCGGTAGAACAGGCCGAACAAGGTCAGCGTCACCCACCCGAGCAGGTTGAGGTGCGCATGCACCGGCATCATCGAGTGGTCCTTGCTGGAGGCCATGAACAGGCCCAGGCCGATGCCGGCGATCAGGTACAGAACCGCGAGGCGCAGCAGCCAATTGCTGATGTTGATCACATGAACTCCTCGTCGCGTTGTGTTTGTAAGAAAACGTATCGAATGCTACGCGGATTCGGCGCTCTCTCCAAGTCCAAGCGCGCGAGGGTCGTCAGGCCAGCGCGTCGTCCAGCACCTCGATCCAGTGCCGCACCGGCGTGCTCGTGCCGGTCTGCAGATGCTGGATGCAGCCGATGTTGGCCGAGACGATGGTCTGCGCATCGAGCGGGGCGAGGTTCGCCAGCTTGCGATCGCGCAGGCGCTGCGCGAGCTCAGGCTGCAGCACCGAGTAGGTGCCGGCCGAGCCGCAGCACAGGTGGCTCTCGTTCGGCGCCAGGCGCACGTCGAAGCCGAGCGCGTTGAGGTGGCTCTCGACGCCGCCGCTCAGCTGCTGGCCGTGCTGCAAGGTGCAGGGCGGGTGGAACGCGAGCTGGGTCGGCAGGTTGCGCAGTCGCAGCTTGGTCTTGAGCCGCGGCACCAGGTCGGGCAGCAGCTCGCTCAGGTCGCGCGTCAGTTCGCTGACGCGTGCGGCCTTGTTGGCATAGGCCGGGTCGCGTGCGAGCGCGTGGCCGTAGGCCTTCACGGTCACGCCGCAGCCCGATGCGTTCATCACGATCGCCTCGATGCCGACGAGCGCCCCCGGCCCGCCGGAGATCAGCGGCCACCACGCGTCGATGTTGCGGCGCATGTCGGCCGGGCCGCCCTCGGTGTCGTTCAGATGCGTGCGGATCGCGCCGCAGCAGCCGGCCTCGTCGGCGACGACGGTCTGGATGCCGGCGGCGTCGAGCACGCGCGCGGTCGCGCTGTTGATGTTGGGCATCATCGCTGGCTGCACGCAGCCCATCAGCATCAGCACCTTGCGCGGGTGGGTGCGCGTCGGCCACTGGTGCGCGCGCGCGCCGGGCCGGGCCGGCACCTTGCCCTTCAGCGCCGCCGGCACCAGCGGGCGCAGCGCCTGGCCGAGTTTCATCGCGGGTCCGAACAGCGGCGAGGTCAGGCCCTCCTTCAGCAGCCAGCGCGTCGCCTTCTCGCGCGCGGGGCGCTCGACCTGGTCGTCGACGATCGGCCGCACGATGTCGATCAGGTGACCGTACTCGACGCCCGACGGGCAGGTGCTCTCGCAGTTGCGGCAGGTCAGGCAGCGGTCCAGGTGCAGCTGCGTCGCGCGCGTCGGCACATGGCCTTCGAGCACCTGCTTCATCAGGTAGATGCGACCGCGCGGGCCGTCGAGCTCGTCGCCGAGCAGTTGATAGGTCGGGCAGGTCGCGGTGCAGAAGCCGCAGTGCACGCACTTGCGCAGGATCGCCTCGGCCGCGTCGCCGTCGGGCGTGCCTTTGAACTGGGGGGCGAGATGGGTCTGCATCGTGGGCGGGATTCGCGGTCCGGTGGGTCGGGCGGGCCGGGGCTCAGAGGCCCGGGTAGAGCCGGCCGGGGTTGAACACGCCCGCCGGGTCGAACGACTTCTTCAGCTCGCGGTGGATGCGGTCGAGCGGCGAACGCAGCGGCGCGAACGCACCGGGCGCCTTGTCCCGCGCCGCGAACAGCGTCGCGTGGCCGCCGGCCCGCGCGGTCGCGTCGCGCACCACCGCCGCCGGTGCGGCGCTGCACAGCCAGCGCAGCGCGCCGCCCCATTCGATCATCAGCTCGCCCGGCAGCGCGAGCACCGGCGCGGTCTGCGGCACCGACAGGCGCCACAGCGATGCACCGGTCGCGACCGCCGCGCGCGCGGCGACGAAGAACTCGTCGGTGTGGTCGCGCAAGCCCTCCCAGAACGGCGCCGCGTGCTCGGGCTCGACAACGTCGCCGCCCAGCCGCACGCGCGCCGCCTGCACCGCGGCGAGCGCGCCGCGCAGGCGCAGGATCAGGTTGCCGTCCCACCAGGCGCTGGCGTTCAGCGGCACCGGCTGGCCGCCCCAGTCGTTGAGCTGCGCGAGCGCGCCGGCCTGGTCCATTTCGAGCCGCAAGGTCACGGTCGCGGGCGCGACCGGCATCACCTTCAGCGAGACCTCGAGGATCACGCCGAGCGTGCCGAGCGAGCCGGAGAGCAGGCGCGAGACGTCGTAGCCGGCGACGTTCTTCATCACCTGGCCGCCGAAGGTCAGCACCTCGCCCTTGCCGTTGAGCATCGTCGCGCCCAGCAGGTGGTCGCGCACCGAGCCGACGGCCGGGCGCGACGGTCCCGACAGCCCGGCGGCCACCATGCCGCCGACCGTCGCGCCGCGGTGGCGCGCGCTCAGCGCGGCGGCGCCCGGCGCGTACGCGAAGTGCGGCGGCTCGAACGGCAGGCACTGGCCCTGGGTCGCGAGCAGCGCCTCGAGCTCGGCCAGCGCGGTGCCGCAGCGCGTCGTGACGACGAGCTCGGTCGGCTCGTAGCTAGAAGTGCCCTCGAGCACGCGGGTGTCGAGCGCCTCGCCCTGCGGCGCCTCGCCGTAGAAATCCTTCGTGCCACCGCCGCGGATGCACAGCTGCGCGCCGGCCGCGCGGGCCGATTGCACGCGATCGATCAGGAGTTGCAACGCCGGGTCGTTCGGACTCATGCGCTGTCCATCAGAAGCGCGGAATGTCGGCGAACGGCAGCAACCCGCGCCGCACGTGCATCTTGCCGTACTCGGCGCAGCGCGCCAGCGACGGGATCACCTTGCCGGGGTTCAGCAGCTCCTTCGGATCGAACGCGCGCTTCAGCGCCAGCATCTGTTCGCGCTCCTCGGGCGCGAACTGCACGCACATCGCCGAGAGCTTCTCGATGCCTACGCCGTGCTCGCCCGAGACCGTACCGCCCATCGCGACGCTGGACTCGAGAATGTCGGCGCCGAACAGCTCGCAGCGATGCAGCTGGTCGGCATCGTTGGCGTCGAACATGATCAGCGGGTGCAGGTTGCCGTCGCCGGCGTGGAAGACGTTCAGGCAGCGCAGCCCGTACTTCTTCTCCATGCCTTCGATCGCCAGCAGGATGTCGGAGAGGCGGTTGCGCGGGATCGTCGAATCCATGCACATGTAGTCGGGGCTCAGCCGCCCGGTGGCCGGGAAGGCGTTCTTGCGGCCGCTCCAGAACTTCAGGCGCTGCGCCTCGCTCTCGCTGACCTCGATGCGCGTGGCACCGCTCGCACCGAGCACCGCTTCCATGCGGCCGATCTCTTCGGCAACCTCTTCGGGCGTGCCGTCGCTTTCGCACAGCAGGATCGCGACCGCATCGAGGTCGTAGCCGGCGTGCACGTAGTCCTCGACCGCCGCGGTCATCGGCTTGTCCATCATCTCCAGGCCGGCCGGGATGATGCCGGCGGCGATCACGTTGGCCACGGCGTCGCCGGCCTTGCGGATGTCGTCGAAGCTGGCCATGATGCAGCGCGCGAGCTGCGGCCTGGGCACCAGCTTGACGGTCACTTCCAGCGTCACCGCGAGCATGCCTTCGCTGCCGACCAGGATCGTCATCAGGTCCAGCCCGGCGCAGTCGAGCGCCTCGGAGCCGAACTCGACCGCCAGGCCGTCGACCATGAAGCCGCGCACGCGCAGCACGTTGTGCAGGGTCAGGCCGTACTTCAGGCAGTGCACGCCGCCCGAGTTCTCGGCGACGTTGCCGCCGATCGTGCAGGCGATCTGGCTGCTCGGGTCGGGCGCGTAATACAGCCCGTAGGGCGCGGCGGCCTCGCTGATCGCGAGGTTGCGCACGCCGCACTGCACGCGCGCGGTGCGCGCGACCGGGTCGATCTTCAGGATCCGGTTGAACTTGGCCAGGCTCAGGGTCACGCCCAGCCGGTGCGGCAGCGCGCCGCCCGACAGCCCGGTGCCGGCGCCGCGTGCGACCACCGGCACGTTCAGGCGGTGGCACTCGCGCAGCACCGCGGCGACCTCGCCTTCCGTCTCGGGCAGCGCCACGACCAGCGGCTGCTCGCGGTACGCGGTCAGGCCGTCGCACTCGTAGGGCGTGGTGTCTTCGCGGTGCCACAGCAGCGCGTGCGCCGGCAGCACGGCCGCGAGCGCGGCGACCACTTCGGTCTGGCGGCGCGCGCGGTCGTCGACCTCGATCGTCAGCGCTTCGGGCAGCGGGGCGTTCATGATCGGTCGTCTCCGGTGCGCCGGAACACCGTCAGCACACCGGTGTAGCCGTAGAGGTGGCGGCGCGCGATCTCGCCGGCGGCGAAGAAGCCGACCAGCGGCACATCGCCGAGCGCATGCCGCACGATCGCCAGTTCGGCCGAGGTGGCGCCGAAGTGCGCACCGCCGCGCCCCGAGCAGCTGACGTAGATCGCGCCGGCGATGCCCGACACAGCCGCGGCGCCGATGGCGGCGCTAGGTGCGTCCTTCAGCGCCAGTGCGGAGGGCTGCGACAGATCCTCGGTCTCGACCTCTTCTCGGACCTCGGCACAGATGCGCATCAGATCGCGCCGTGCCGCCTCGACGTGGCGGGCGCAGAACGCGAGCCGCATGCCGGGCTCGGCGGTGTCGGCGATCGCGATGCCGCGCCGCGCCGGATCGAGGCCGATCAGATGACGCACGCGCGTGTCGGCGCCGAACGCGCGCGCCGTGCTGCTGTGCCGCGCGATCGCGTCGAACGCGCTGCGGGTCGACGCGTCCTCGCGCGGCGCGACCGATTCGGCGGCGTCGCCGGCGTCACTCAAACCGACCAGCACCTGGCGCAGTCGCGGCAGCGCGGCGCGCGGCTCGACGCCTTGCAGGCCGATGTCGCGCAGCAGGCAGTCGAGCGCCGGCTCGCCGTCGAGCGCGGTGATCACGTTGCGCTCGGCGGCAGTGACGGCACGCTGCGGGCCGACCGGCTGGCAGCCCTGCGTGACGCGCGACACCAGCGCGACGCTGCGATCGAACGCGACGCCCGAGAGGCCGCCGGCCAACGCATTGCCGGCGATGTGCAGCAGCCGCGACGGCGCCGACGCGAGGCCGCCGAACAGGTAGCCGGTCGCGGTGCGCGCGCTCATATCGTGGATCAGCTCGGCCAGGTCGGCGGCGCTCGGGTCGGCGTGGACGTTCGCGCTGTGCGCGGCGAAGCCGGTCAGCGGCCGGGCGCCCGAGAACACGCGAAAGTGTGCGGGCGCCAGATCGGTCAGCATCAGCGCGAGTGCCGGCTCGTCGAAGTACTCGACGCCGGCCGCGGCGATGCCGATGCCGGTCGCGCCGACCCACTCGACGCCGGGCCAGCGCTGGCGCAACTCGCCGAGCAGCGCCTCGGTGTGCGGCGCAAACGCGTCGGTCAGGTAGACCCAGCCCAGCGTCGGCGCCGCCGCGTGGCCGGGCGCGTGGCGCTGCGCCTCGATCTGCGCGGCAGCCAGCGCGAGCGCGATGCGCCAGTCCGGGTGCGTCGCGTGGCCGTGCAGGAAGCGGTTCATGGGGAAAGAGATTGTCGGGCGTGGCGCGGCTGCCGGGGCCACGCGCTCACGAATGACTCTTGTGCGCGCGTGGCATCAGCCGCGCGGCGCCGCCTTGCTGCGCGCTGCCCTTTTCGCCGCGGGTTTCTTCGTCTTCGCGGCGCCGCGCGCCGGGGCCGCCGGCGTGGCAGCGGCCGGGTCGAGCGAACGCTTCATCATCGCGCCGGCCATCTTGCGGCTCGCGTCGGAGGCGGTGTCCTTCATCGCGGTGGTCGCGAGCTCGGTGAACTGCTTGGTCAGCGCGCCCCACCACTGCAGCGGGTCGACGACGCCCGGGCCGGCGCCCGGCTCGGCGGGTGGTGCAGGCTCGGGTTCCGGCTGAGGCGCGGCCTTCGGTGCCGGCGCGGGTTCCGGGGCGGCGGCAGCCGGCATCGTCGGCATGCGGATCTGCAGCGAATCGCGCAGGTCTTCCATCTGCACGTTCATCGTCTTCAGCGTCGACAAGGTCATGCGCTGCACCTCGAGCGCCTGGATCGTCGCGCCCAGCATGCGCGCGTTCTGCTCGAGCCAGAACTGCACGGTGCGCAGCTCCTCGATGCGCTTTTCGAGCTCGGCCGGGTCGATCGTCGGCGCGACCCAGGAACCGATGCCGGGCAGCGCGGCGCCGGCGTTCTTCACGAGCCCTTGCAGGAAGTCGAAGCCGGGCACGAGCTTCGAGAAGGCAGATGGGTCGGTCATGGGGGCGTCTCCGCAGGCTTGTCGTAGGTGATGCGCTCGACACGATAACCGCGCTGCGCGAGCAGCGCCAGCAAACCGGTCGGCCCGATCATGTGCAGGCTGCCGACCGCGGCGAACACGCGCTGGCCGCTGGCGTGCAGCGCCGCGATGGCGTCGGCCAGCGCAGGGTTGCGATCGTCGAGCATACGCGCCATTTCGGCGCGATCGGCGGCGGTCTTCAGGCACTCGCACCAGCCGGCGTAGCCCGCCAGCGCGGCCCAGTCGCCGTCGGCCCAGACCCGCGCCATGCGCAGCAACAGCGGCAGCGTGCGGCCGCCTTCCAGCTCGTCGAGCGCGCTTGCTACCGCCTCGACGGTTGCGGCCGGGCTCGCCGACTGCAAGGTCTTCAGCTGCAGCTCGGGCGATTCGAGCGACACCACCTTGAGCTTGCCGGCGTGGCCCCAGCCGGCGAGGACGACGTCGATGCCGTAGCTCGCGTCCAGCCCGTCGCGCCGGCCCAGCAGCGTGGTCAGCGTCGCGATCTGCATCTCGGGCGCGAGCGCGGCCAGCGCCTGCGCGGGCACGCATTCGGCCTGCGCCGCGCGGTCCAGGCGCTGCTGCAGCGCCGGCGGCAGCGGGGCGTGCGTCTGTGCCGCCAGCGCCTGCACCATGCGTCGCTGGACCTCGGGGTCGAGCGCGTCGAGCTCGAGCGCGATCGTGTCGCTGGCGCGCAGCGCCGCGTTCACCGCCGGGCCCGGGAAGGTCCATTCGAACTTCGCGACATGCAGCGTGCCGTAGAGCCAGGAACTGCGGCCACCCTTGCTGATGCGCCACAGAAAGCCGCGGTCGCGCGCCTGGCGCAGGCCGGCCTGGAGCTGTTCGGGGGTCGGCAGCTGCGCGGTCGGCGGGCACTCGGGCCCGGCCTGCGCGCGCACGCCGCCGACCAGCAGCAGTGCGAGCAGGCTGGTCAGCGCGACGCGGAGCAGGCGGGTCATGGCGGTTGCAGCGGCGCGCGGCGGGTTCAGCGCGCGTTGCCGAGTTCGATGCGCAGCACCGCATCGCGCTGCTCCCAGTGCAGGCGGCCGAGCACGTCCATGCCCAGCAGCGGGTTCCCGTCGAGCCGCGGCAGCGCGACGATCTGCAGCCGGCGCACGCTGACGCCGCCCTGCAGCTCGATGTCGGCCCGCACCACCTGCGCGCTGACCACGCCGCCGGCGGTGTTCGAGCTGATCGAGCCGAGCGGCACGAGCTTCAGCTCGCGCGCCAGCGAGGCCGGGATCGCGGTGCCGGTTGCGCCGGTGTCGATCAGGAAGTCGACCGCGCGGCCGTTGACCTGCCCCGGCCAGTGGTAGTGGCCGTCGTCGCCGCGGCGGATCTCGACGCTGCTGCCGCGCGCCTGGAACAAGGTCTGCTGCGCGCGGTGCTGCCACCACTGGATGGCGACGAAGACCGCGGCGCCGAGCAGCAGCCAGACGGTGATCAGTTTGAAGCGGTGCGACAGATCGTGGTCCATGCGAGGGCCGATTGTTCCGTGTTTTCGGCACGTTCAGGACTGCCGCGCCCTTGTTACGATCGCCGATCTGGAGAAGGCCTGCGAGCCGTGGACAAAAAGAAACTCTCCGAAGCCGACATCTGCGCCAAGTGCACCACCCCGGCTTTGAGTCAGGCCGGGTGGGACGAGACCGAGCAGGTCTACCGCGAGTACACGCTGCGCCCGGGGCGCGTGGTGGTGCGTGGCCAGAAGGCGAGCCGCGACAAGAACTCCGTGCTGCGCGCGGACTACGTGCTGTTCTACAAGACCAGCATTCCGCTGGCCGTGATCGAGGCCAAGGACAACACGCACGCCGTTGGCGCAGGGATGGCGCAGGCGATCAACTACGCGGAGCTGTTGGGCGTGCCGTTCGCGTTCGCGAGCAACGGCGATGGCTTTGTGTTTCGCGACGCCACGCTCGCCAGTGGCACGCTGGAGACGAACCTCGCGCTCGACCAGTTCCCCACGCCATCTGAACTGTGGGAGCGGCTTTGCGCATGGAAGGGCTGGACGCCCGAGGTTCGTCGACTGACCGAGCAGCCCTATGCGCCCAGCAAGGTTCCGCGCTACTACCAGCTCAACGCCGTCAACCGCACGATCGAAGCCATCGCGCGCGGCCGGCAGCGCGCGCTGCTCGTGATGGCCACCGGCACCGGCAAGACCTACACCGCGTTCCAGATCATCTGGCGCTTGTGGAAGTCGGGCGCCAAGAAACGCATCCTGTTCCTGGCCGACCGCAACATCCTGATCGACCAGACCATGGTCAACGACTTCCGCCCGTTCAAGGGCGCGATGGCCAAGCTGAGCCCGAACGCGAAGGGCGTCGAGCGCGTCGACGCCGACACCGGCAAGCGCTTCATCGAAGAACTCGATGTGGCCGTGAACAAGGCCACCAAAGTGGTCGACAAGTCCTACGAAATCTATCTCTCGCTGTACCAGGCCGTCTCGGGCACCGAGGAAGAGCAGAACATCTACAAGCAGTTCTCGCCCGACTTCTTCGACCTGATCGTGGTCGACGAATGCCAGCGCGGCAGCGCCGACGAAGACTCGGCCTGGCGCGCGATCCTCACCTACTTCAGGAGTGCCACGCAGATCGGCCTGACCGCCACGCCGAAAGAAACCGAAACCATCTCGAACACCGAATACTTCGGCGAGCCGGTCTACACCGACACGCTGCGCCAGGGCATCGAAGACGGCTACCTCGCGCCTTACAAGGTGATCCGCGTCGATCTCGACAAAGACACTTTCGGCTGGCGCCCGCCCGAGGGCATGACCGACAAGCACGGCAACCTCATCCAGGACCGCATCTACAACAGCACCGACATGAACCGCAAGCTCGTGCTGGAGCGGCGGGACGTTGTGGTGGCGGCCAAGATCACCGCGTACCTGAAGGCGACCGACCGCTACGCCAAGACCATCGTGTTCTGCGAAGACATCGACCACGCGAACCGCATGCGCCAGGCGCTGAGCAATGCCAATGCCGACATCTGCAGGGACCACCCGAAGTACGTGGTGCAGATCACTGGCGACTTTGATGAAGGCAAGCGCGAGCTCGACAACTTCATCGACCCCGAGAAGCGCTATCCGGTCATTGCCACCACCTCGAAGCTGATGAGCACCGGCGTCGATGTGCAGACCTGCAAGCTGATCGTGCTCGACCAGAACATCCAGAGCATGACCACCTTTAAACAGATCATCGGGCGCGGCACACGCATCCAGGAAGAGTACGGCAAGACCTGGTTCACGATCATGGATTTCAAGCGCGCCACGCTCTTGTTTGCCGACCCGAACTTTGACGGTGACCCGGTCCAGATTTACGAGCCGGACCCGGTCGATCCCCCGGAGCCGCCCGACCCACCGTTCGGTCACGAACCAGACCTACCGCCACCTGGGCCGTCGCGCGATCAGTTCCATGTGGCAGGCGTCGCCGTAAATGTCATCCGTGAGACGGTCCAGTTCGTGGGCGGCGATGGGAAGATTGTGACGGAGTCGGTCAAAGATTACACGCGCAAGACTGTGCGAAAGAAGTTCGCCCTCTTTGATGATTTCCTGAACACCTGGTCCAAGGCGGACCAAAAGCGCGCCATCATCGCCGAACT
>JANXZN010000290.1 GCA_025355545.1 Rhizobacter sp. | reverse complement strand
GCGCCGGCCAGCGCGAACGGGCGTCCGGTCATGAAGGTGAGCGTGGCGACCTCGGTGTTCAGCCGCGTCAGCGCCTGCGCCGCTTTCGGCCCCTGCAGCGCGAGCAGCGCGCGATCGGGCAGCGGCTGCACGGTGCAGCGGTGGCCGATGTGGGTGACGAGGTGGGTGATGTCGGCGGCCTTGCAGGCGGCGTTGACGATCAGCAGCAGGTCGCTCTCGCGCCGCGTGATCATCAGATCGTCGAGCAGGCCGCCGCTGCTGTTGGTGAAGAACGCGTAGCGCTGCTTGCCGACCGCGAGGTCGATCACGTCCATCGGCACCAGCGTTTCGAGCGCCTTCGCGGCGTCGTCGCCGCTCAGGCGCAGCTGGCCCATGTGCGAGACGTCGAAGAGCGCCGCCGAATGGCGGCAATGACGGTGCTCGGCCAGGATGCCGGCCGGGTACGAGACCGGCATGTCGTAGCCCGCGAAGGGCACCATCTTGGCGCCGAGGTCGAGGTGCAGCGCGTGCAGCGGGGTCGTGGCGAGGCTGGCGGACATGGCGGTTCTCCGAGGGCAAGTTCACTGACCGACGCGACATGATCGCACCGGCTTGCCCTCTCTGTCCGCTTTACCTGAGAGATTGGCGCCGTGCCCTTGCGAGCCCGGCGCTTGCCCCTTCGGTGGACCCGCTCGGGGCGGGCCTCTCTCCAGCGAGGAACGCTTGCGGACGCAAGCGCTTGCCAGTCCTTTTGCCTGAGCGTTCGAGCGGTTCGGCTCTGCGCCTTCGGCGGCGGCCCGGTCTCGACGATGCGAGGAATCGGGCTGCTCTCTCCTGACGGCGCGAAGTGTAGCAGCGCCCCGGATAATCCTTGCTCATGAGTGCAGCAAAAGAGACCGAAAGAGATTCGAACGAGTGGCTGAAGGTCGAGTCGCTCGACCTCGAAGCCCAGGGCGTGGCCCACAACCTGGCGGGCAAGGTCGTGTTCATCGAGGACGCGCTACCCGGCGAGGAAGTGCAGGTCCGGGTGAACCGGCGCAAGAACAACTGGGAACAGGCGACGATGGTGGCGCTGAAGCGCGAGAGCTCGCAGCGCGTCGTGCCGCGCTGCCCGCATTTCGGCACCTGCGGCGGCTGCAAGATGCAGCACTTCCATGTCGGCGCGCAGGTCGCGACCAAGCAGCGCGCGCTCGAAGATGCGCTGTGGCACCTCGGCAGGGTCAAACCTGAGCGCGTGCTGCGGCCGATCGAGGGGCCGGCCTGGGGCTACCGCTATCGGGCGCGGCTGTCGGTGCGGTACGTGGCGAAGAAGGGCAAGGTGCTGGTGGGCTTTCACGAGCGCAATTCGAGCTTCGTCGCCGACATGGACAGCTGCGAAGTGCTGCCGCCGCACGTCAGCGCACTGCTGCTGCCGCTGCGCGAACTCGTGGCCGCGATGGACCAGCGCGACCGCCTGCCGCAGATCGAACTCGCGGTCGGCGACGCGGTGACCGCGCTGGTGCTGCGGCATCTGGAGCCTCTGAGCGCGGCCGACCTGGCGCGGCTGCGCGACTTCGGCGCGGCGCACGGCGTGCAGTGGTGGCTGCAGCCCAAAGGCCCGGTCACGGTGCAGCGCCTGGACGACGGCGGCGCGCCGCTCGCCTATGCGCTGCCCGAGTTCGGCATCACGATGCCGTTCCGGCCGACCGACTTCACCCAGGTCAACCCGCACATCAACCGCGTGCTCGTGACGCGCGCGCTGCGCCTGCTCGAGGTGCGCGTCGACGAGCGCGTGATCGACTGGTTCTGCGGCCTGGGCAACTTCACGCTGCCGATCGCAACCTCGGCGCGCGAGGTGCTCGGCATCGAAGGCGCCGAGGCGTTGGTGCAGCGCTCGCGCGACAACGCGGCGCTCAACGGCCTGGCGCACAAGACGAGCTTTGTCGCGCGCAACCTGTTCGAGATGACGCCGGTCGAGTTGGCGGCCTTCGGCGCCGCCGACAAGTGGCTGGTCGATCCGCCGCGCGAGGGCGCGTTCGCGCTCGCGAAGGCGCTGGCAGAAGCGCACGCCGATCCGTCGATCGCGCCCGGCTACGAGGCGCCGGCGCGCATCGTCTACGTCAGCTGCAACCCGGCGACGCTGGCGCGCGATGCCGGGCTGCTGGTGCACCAGGCCGGCTACCGCTGCAGCGCCGCCGGGGCGGTGAACATGTTCCCGCACACCGCGCATGTCGAGAGCATGGCGGTGTTCGACAGGGCCTGAAAAAGAACAAGGCCCCGACAGGGGCCTTGTAGATTCAGCGAAGCGCTGGATTCTTGAAGCGTTCTATTCTCGGCTGCTACCGAAGATCCCAAGGATCGACAGCAACGACTGGAAGACGTTGTACAGATCGAGGTAGATCGCCAGCGTGGCGCTGATGTAATTCGTCTCTTCGCCGTCGCGCACGCGCTTCAGGTCATAGATGATGAAGGCCGAGAAGATGCCGATCGCCACGACCGACAGCGTGATCATCAGCGCGCTCGATTGCAGGAAGATGTTCGCGATGCCCGCGACGATCAGCATGATCAGGCCGATGAACAGGAACTTGCCCATCGACGACAGGTCGCGCTTGATCACTGTCGACAGCGTGGCCATGCCCAGGAAGATCACCCCGGTGCCGGCGAACGCCGTCATGATCAGCCCGGAGCCGTTGTTCATGCCCAGTACCAGGCCGATCAGGCGCGACAGCATCAGACCCATGAAGAACGTGAAGCCGAGCAGAATCGGCACGCCCGCCGCCGAGTTCTTGGTCTTCTCGATCGCGAAGATCAGGCCGAAGGCGCCGACCAGGAACACGATCGCGCTCATGCCGGGGCCCATTGCACGCGTGATGCCGGTCGCCACGCCGACCCAGGCGCCGAGCACCGTCGGCACCATCGACAGTGCGAGCAGCCAGTAGGTATTGCGCAGCACGCGGTTGCGCTGCTCCTGTGAGGTGACCTCGCCGGTGTAGCCGACGTAACCGGTCGCTTGTAGGGGTTGATCCATGGAGCCTCCTTGATGAATACCCGGGCTGTGACCCGTTGCACGGATTCTAGTTCCCCGGTTGCACCTGGCCGGATGCCCTTATGGGCTGTGGCGAAATGCCCCGCGCGAGGGCCGCGCCGGGCTCGGGCGGGGTTCTTGCGTACAGTCGCGGCTGATCCCAGCGCTCCGGGCACGCCATGAACCACAAACCCTTCCTGAATCTGGACGACGTCAAGCGCATCGCCGCCGCTGCCGAGGCCGAGGCCAAGGCAAACGGCTGGCTCGTTACGATCGCGATCGTCGACGACGGCGGCCACCTGCTGTGGCTGCAGAGGCTGGACGGCGCCGCGCCGGTCTCGGCCCACATCGCACCGGCCAAGGCACGCACCGCGGCGCTGGGTCGGCGCGAGACCAAGACCTACGAGGACATGATCAACCAGGGCCGCACCTCGTTCCTGAGCGTGCCCGAGATCGAAGGCCTGCTCGAGGGTGGCATGCCGGTGCTGGCCGACGGGCACTGTGTGGGCGCGATCGGCGTCAGCGGCGTCAAGTCGAGCGAGGACGCGCAAATCGCGAAGGCCGGCATCGCGGCACTCGGCGCCTGATTCAGCGGCGCAGCAACAGCAGGCAGCCGCCGATGATCAGCAGCGCCGAGGCGCCGGTCGTGAGGGTCGGCAGTTCGCCGAACAGCCCGTAGCCGAGCAGCGTGGCCAAGACGAAGCCGGTGTAGTCCAGCGGCGCCACGCGGCTCGCCTCCAGCGTCGTGAACGCGTGCGTGATGCCGAGCAGCCCGAGCGTGCCCAGGCCGCCGGCGAGCAGGATCAGGCCGATGTCGCTGGCCGGCACCGGCCGCCAGCGCCAGGCCGCCGGCGCGGCCAGCAGCAGCATCGGCAGCACACTCTGGATCAGCAGGATGGTCCAGATCGAATCGCGGCTCGCCTGGCGCCGCGCCAGCAGCAGCACACCGGCGAACGCCAATGCGGCGCCGGCCGCGCTGGCCATGCCGAGCAGGCGCGGCAGCGACACCTGCAGCAGACCGCCGCTCAGTTCGGGCCACACCGCGATCGACACGCCCGCAAGGCCGGCCGCCAGCGCCAGCCAGATCGACGCCGAGGGCCGCTCGCCGAGCACCGGCAACGACAGCACCGCGACGAAGATTGGCGCCAGGTACGAGATCGTCACCGCCAGGGCCAGCGGCAGCTGCGTGAGCGCGTGGAAGTAGCCGAGCAGCGAGGCCAGCAGGAACAGGCTGCGCAGCAGGTGCAGCCGCCACGCCGCACGCGTGGGCAGCGGCGAGCGGCGCCACAGCCACAGCGGCAGCGCGAACACGCAGCCGCCGGCGAAGCGGAAGAAGCTCAGCTGCACGGTGTCGTAGCGCAGCGCCAGCAGCTTGATCACGCTGTCCATGCTGACGAAGCAGGCCGCGGCGAGCGCGGCGCAAACCAGCGCGACCGCGTGGCCGGGCGTGGCGCGTTGCGGGCTTCGGTCGCTCAGGTGCGGCGGCGGCATGCGGCGAGTCTATGGGCGGGGCTTGGCATCGGGCTGCGCGCAGGTCGCGTGGTCTATACTTCAAAAGTTTACCCTTAACCCATCCGCCCGCCGAAAACCGCGCCGTCCAGAGCTGGAACGCGCCGGTTCTTGCGACGAAAACTCCTTCGGTTTTCTCGACTGTTCGACGCTCGACGAGCACCCGCTCGAACGGCAGAGCTGGGCGCGCACAGAACGGAGAATCCGGTGCCCGCGCAACTGCTGTTTCCACAAGCCCAGGCGGTCCTGGCACTCGCAGACGGCACGGTGTTCCGCGGTATCTCGATCGGCGCCGCCGGCGACACGGTCGGCGAAATGGTGTTCAACACCGCGATGACCGGCTACCAGGAGATCCTCACCGACCCCAGCTACTGCCGCCAGATCGTCACGCTGACCTACCCGCACGTCGGCAACTACGGCATCAGCGCCGAGGACGTCGAAGCCAAGAGGGTGTTCGCCGCCGGGCTGATCATCAAGGACCTGCCGCTGCTGGCCTCGAACTTCCGCAGCAGCATGACGCTGTCGCAGTACCTCGAACGCGAGGGCACGGTAGCCATCGCCAACATCGACACCCGGCGCCTGACGCGCGTGCTGCGCACGCGGGGCGCGCAGAACGGCTGCATTCTGACGCTGCCGCTGGGCGAGTCGCTGACCGATGAGCATCAGGCCGAAGCGATTGCGAAGGCCCGGGCCGCGGCCAGCATGAGCGGCCTCGATCTGGCCAAGGTCGTCAGCGAGACCGAGCCTTATGAATGGTCGGAGACCGAGTGGGAACTCGGCGTCGGCTACGGCAATCAGACCGCGCCGAGCTTCCACGTCGTCGCCTACGACTTCGGCGTCAAGCGCAACATCCTGCGCATGCTCGCAAGCCGCGGCTGTCGCGTCACGGTGGTGCCGGCGCAGACCTCGGCTGCCGCCGCGCTCGAACTCAAGCCTGACGGTATTTTTCTCAGCAACGGCCCGGGCGACCCCGAGCCCTGCGACTACGCGATCCGGGCGACGCGCGAATTGATCGAGACAGGCATCCCGACCTTCGGCATCTGCCTGGGTCACCAGATCCTCGCGCTCGCGTCTGGCGCGAAGACCTTCAAGATGAAATTCGGCCACCACGGCGCGAACCACCCGGTGAAGGATCTGGACTCGGGCGTCGTCAGCATCACGAGCCAGAACCACGGCTTTGCGGTGGATGAAAAGACGCTTCCGGCGAACCTGCGGCCCACGCACATCTCGCTGTTCGATGGCACGCTCCAGGGCCTGATGCGCACCGACAAACCGGCGTTCTGCTTCCAGGGCCATCCGGAAGCCTCGCCCGGCCCGCACGATATTTCGTACCTGTTCGACCGCTTCACTGCGTTGATGACGGCCAAGAACGCGGAGCACAGGAATGCCTAAGCGCAGCGACCTCGAATCCATCCTCATCATCGGCGCCGGCCCGATCATCATCGGCCAGGCCTGCGAGTTCGACTACTCTGGCGCGCAGGCCTGCAAGGCGCTGCGCGAAGAGGGCTACAAGGTCATCCTCGTCAACAGCAACCCGGCGACGATCATGACCGACCCCGAGATGGCCGATGTGACCTACATCGAGCCCATCACCTGGCAGGTGGTCGAGAAGATCATCGCGAAGGAGCGGCCCGATGCGGTGTTGCCGACGATGGGTGGTCAGACCGCGCTGAACTGCGCGCTCGACCTGCACCACCACGGTGTGCTCGCGAAGTACGGCGTCGAGATGATCGGCGCGAACGAGCGCGCGATCGAGAAGGCTGAAGACCGCCTGAAGTTCAAGGACGCGATGACCGGCATCGGCCTGCATTCGGCCAGGAGCGGCATCGCGCACTCGATGGAAGACGCGCTCGCGGTGCAGAAACGCATCACGCACGACATCGGCGGCACCGGCTTCCCGATGGTGGTGCGCCCCAGCTTCACGCTCGGCGGCACCGGCGGCGGCATCGCCTACAACCCGGACGAGTTCGAGGAGATCTGCAAGCGCGG
>JANXZN010000241.1 GCA_025355545.1 Rhizobacter sp. | reverse complement strand
GATCCAGCCGCGGCGCAGCGCCACGATGCCGGCCAGTGCCGGCGCCGCGACCATGAACAGGTACGAGGCTTTCACGGCCAGCCCCGGCAACAACCTGAACAGACCGAACTGCAGCAGCAGGAACGCCGCCGGAAGAATCAGCCCGACAGTCACTGCTCTGAAAGGTACGCGCGTGCGCGTTCCTCTTCCTGCAGCCGCAGCACGCGCCGCTGCACCTTGCCGGTGGTCGTCATCGGCAGCTCGGGCGTGAACTCGATCTCCTTCGGGTACTCGTAGGGCGCGAGCCGGCCGCGCACATGGCGCTGCAGTTCCTCGACGAGTTGCGGCGTGCCCTCGAAGCCGGGCGCGAGCACGACGTAGGCCTTGACCAGCGCACCGCGCTCGGCGTCCGGCTTGGGTACGACCGCGGCGTTCGCGACCGCGGCGTGCTTGACCAGGCAGTTCTCGATCTCGCTCGGGCCGATGCGGTAGCCGGCGGCCTTGAACACATCGTCGCTGCGGCCGTGGTACCAGAGGTAGCCGTCGGCGTCCATCACCGCCATGTCGCCGGTGCGGCACCAGCTGTCGTCCATCGCGCCCACGTATTTGGCGCGCGTCGCGGCGTCGTTGTTCCAGTAGCCGAGGAAGAACACCGGGTCGGGCGCGCCGTGGATGTCGCGCCGGTGCAGCGCGACCTCACCGGGCACACCCAACGGGCATTCGCGGCCGTCGCCGTCGATCACCGCGACACGGTGGCCGGGGTAAGGCTTGCCCATGCTGCCGGGCCGCGCCGGCCACATCGTGTGCGAGTTGCCGACGATGTAGTTCATCTCGGTCTGGCCGAAGATCTCGTTGACGGTCACGCCCAAGTGCTGCCGGCACCACGCGAACACCGCGTCACCGACGGCTTCGCCGCCGCTCATGATCGCGCGCAGCTCGAGTCTGAAGCGCGCGCGCGGCGCCGGCACCGCCTTCATCATCGCCTTCAGCGCGGTCGGGAACAGGAAGGTGTGGGTGACGCGGTGGCGCTGCATCAGCGCGAACGCGGTCTCGGGCGCGAAGCGGCCCTGGTACGCGACGATGGTCCGGCCGAAGTAGAGCGTGGGCAAGAGCGCGTCCATCAGGCCGCCTGTCCAGGCCCAGTCCGCGGGGCTCCAGAAGACAGCGTCATCCTGCGGAAACCAGTTCTGGCTCGCAACGAAGCCGCTCAGGTTGCCGATCAGCGCGCGCTGCGGGATCAGCGCGCCCTTCGGTGGCCCGGTGGTGCCGCTGGTGTAGATCAGCACCGCGGCGTCGTCGGCGCTGGTCTTGACCGGTGCGAACACGCGGCGCTCGCGCGCTAGTGCCGCGCTCCAGTCGAGGTCACCCTGCCCTTGCGCGCCGCCGACCGCGAGCACGGTCTTCAGCGCCGGGCAGGCGGCGCGCGCCGCGCGCAGGTTCGCGATGCCGCTCTCGTCGGCGATCGCCACGCGCGCGTCGCTGTCGTTCAACCGGTATTCCAGCGCCTCGGGCCCGAACAGCATCGACAGCGGCATCGCGAGCGCGCCGAGCTGGTACAGCGCGACGTGCGCGACCGCGGTCTCGAAGCGCTGCGGCATCACGACCGCGACCCGGTCGCCGCGCGCGACGCCCAGGCGCGTCAGCGCGTTCGACAGGCGGTTCGCCTCGCGTTGCAGGTCGCGGTAGGTGTAAAGCGCGCTGCGGCCGTCCTCGTGCTCCCAGCGAATCGCGACCGCGTCGGGTGTGTCGCGGGCCCAGCGCGCGCAGCAGACTTCGGCGATGTTGAAGTCCGCCGGCACGAGCCAGCGGAACTCACGGTGCAGCGCGGCATGGCGATCCACTGCCGGCGCGCTCGGGCGCGTCATGCCACCTCGCCCATCGCCTGCAGCGCGTCGCCGCTGACACGGCAGATGCGCCACTCGGGCATCACGGTCGCGCCCATGCCCTGGTAGAAGCGGATCGCGTGCTCGTTCCAGTCGAGCACGCTCCACTCGAAGCGGCCGTACTGGCGCTCCACCGCGAGTGCGGCCAGGCGGGTCAGCAGCGCGCGGCCGATGCCGCTGCCGCGCTGCCCGGGCTTGACGTACAGGTCTTCGAGGTACAGCCCCGGCTGCGCCAGGAAGGTCGAGAAATTGGTGAAGAACAGCGCGAACGCGACCACCTCGCCGCCGCCCTTGCCGTCGCCGATCTCGGCCACCAGCGCCTCGGCCGCCGGCCGCTCGCCGAACAGCTGCGGGCGCAGCTTCTCGGGCGTCACCTGCAGCAGGTGCGTGAGCTGCTCGAACTCGGCCAGGTCGCGGATCAATTGCACGATCGCGCCGACATCGCGCAGCTCGGCCGGGCGCATTGTGAAGCGGGGGGATGAGTTCATCCAGGCATTCTCGCATCGGCTGTCGCGGCGCCGACAGCGCAGCGGCCGCGCGCCGCGTACAGTGCCGTGATGACCACCGACGCCTACACCGTGCGCCGCGCCAGCCGCAGCCGCTTCGTCACCTTGCGCGGCCTGCGCCACCACGTGCTCGAATGGGGCAATGCGGCGCTGGCCACGCCCGCGCACCCGTCGCTGCTGATGCAGCACGGCTGGATGGACGTGGCGGCATCGTTCCAGTTCGTCGTCGACGCGCTCGCCGCCGATCGCCACGTGCTCGCGTTCGACTGGCGCGGTTTCGGCCTGAGCGACGCGTCCGCCGCCGACAGCTACTGGCTGCCGGACTACCTCGGCGACCTCGACGCCGCGTTCGACACGCTTTTCCCGGATGGGCAGCCGATCGACCTGCTAGGCCACAGCATGGGCGGCAACGCGGTGATGCTGTATGCCGGGCTGCGCCCGCAGCGCATCCGCCGGCTCGTCAACCTCGAGGGCTTCGGCATGCCGGCGACCAAGCCCACGCAGTCGCCGAAGCGCATCGTGCAGTGGCTCGACGAGCTGAAGCAGCCCGCCGGGCTGCGCGACTACGCCAGCCTGGTCGAGGTCGCCGCGCGGCTGCGCAAGACGAATTCACTGCTGCCGCCGCAGCGCGCCGAGTGGCTGGCGCAGCACTGGTCGCGCCAGCGCGTGAATGCCGGCGGCAGCGCGGGCCGCTTCGAGATCCTCGGCGACCCGGCGCACAAGCGCAACAGCCCGACGCTGTACCAGCGCGACGAGGTGCTCGAATGCTGGAAGCTGATCGAGGCCCCGGTGCTGTGGGTCGAGGGCGACCAGACCGACATCGCGCGCTGGTGGGGCACGCGCTACACCAAGGCCGAGTTCCACGAGCGGCTGAACGTGGTGCGCCAGGTCGAGCGCCACGTGCTGACGCCGGCTGGGCACATGCTGCACCACGACCAGCCCGAGGCGCTGGCGGCGCTGCTCGAGGCGTTCCTGGGTGCTTAGCGGGGCCCGCGGCGGCGCAACGTAAAATCGCGCGCTTCGAGCCGCCGCGCTCGGCCCAATGAAGGAAACAGCACATGGACGTCGAACACATCAATGCCATTGGCAACACGCTGGCCGACCTGACGAAGCGCACGGTCGACCTCCGGGGGTATCTTTGACTACGACCGCAAAGCGCTGAGACTCAACGAAGTCAACGCCGCGCTCGAGAACCCCAAGGTCTGGGACGAGCCCAAGCGCGCCCAGGAGCTGGGGCGCGAGAAGCGCATGCTGGAGAACGTGGTCGAGACCATCGACCACCTGACCAGCAACCTGTCGGACAACGCCGAACTGTTCGAAATGGCCAAGGACGACGGCGACGAGGCCGGCCTGAACGGCATCGAGCTCGACGCGAACAAGCTCGAGGCGATCGTCGCCGAGCTCGAGTTCCGCCGCATGTTCAACCACCCGCTGGACCCGAGCAACTGCTTCATCGACATCCAGGCCGGCGCCGGCGGCACCGAGGCCTGCGACTGGGCCAGCATGCTGCTGCGCCAGTACCTGAAGTACGCCGAGCGCAAGGGCTTCAAGACGACGATGGAAGACGAGTCGGAGGGCGACATCGCCGGCATCAAGAGCGCCACCATCAAGGTCGAGGGCGACTATGCGTTCGGCCTGCTGCGCACCGAGACCGGCGTGCACCGGCTCGTACGCAAGAGCCCGTTCGACTCGGCCGGCGGGCGCCACACCAGCTTCGCGAGCATCTTCGTCTACCCCGAGGTCGACGACTCGATCGAGATCGAGATCAACCCGTCCGATGTGCGCACCGACACCTTCCGCGCCAGCGGCGCCGGCGGCCAGCACATCAACAAGACCGACTCGGCGGTGCGCCTGACGCACATCCCGACCGGCATCGTCGTGCAGTGCCAGGACGGGCGCAGCCAGCACAGCAACCGCGACGTGGCCTGGAAGCGGCTGCGCTCGCGCCTGTACGACCATGAGCTGCGCAAGCGCCAGGAGGAGCAGCAGAAGCTGGAAGACACCAAGACCGACGTCGGCTGGGGCCATCAGATCCGCAGCTATGTGCTCGACCAAAGCCGCATCAAGGACCTGCGCACCAACGTCGAGATCAGCAACACCCAGAAGGTGCTCGACGGCGATCTCGACCCCTTCATCGAGGCCAGCCTGAAGCAGGGCGTCTGAGCGTGCGCGCCCGGCTCGAAACCGCGATTTCCAACGACATTTGCTCGGGCTGCATCGACAGCGGCCCGCACGAGCGCACAACGGAAGGAAGCCACCCATGATGCGTGAAGGCACCGCCCCACTGATCCACCGCCGCGACTACAGCGCGCCGGCCTACTGGATCCGCAGCGTCGACCTGAGCTTCGACCTCGACCCGGCGAAGACCATGGTCGTCAGCAAGATGCAGATCGAGCGCAACACCGACGTCGCGGCCCAGCCGCTGCGCCTGCACGGCGAGGAGCTGAACCTTACGCGCGTCTCGGTGAACGGCGCCTCGGTGTCGTTCAAGCACGAAGACGGCATGCTGGTGATCGATTCGCTGCGGGACATGCCGGCCGGCGCGTTCATGCTCGAGATCCGAAACACCTGCGCACCCGAGAAGAACACGCAGCTGTCGGGGCTGTACACCTCGACCGGCGGCTTCTTCACGCAGTGCGAGGCCGAGGGCTTCCGGCGCATCAGCTACTTCCTCGACCGGCCCGACGTGATGGCGGTCTACACCGTGACGCTGCGCGCCGACAAGGCGAAGTACCCGGTGCTGCTGAGCAACGGCAACCTGGTCGAACAGGGCGAGCTCGACGGCGGGCGCCACTTCGCGAAATGGCACGACCCGTTCCCGAAGCCGAGCTACCTGTTCGCGCTGGTTGCGGCCGACCTGGTGGCGCGCCAGCAGCGGATCCGCACGCGCGCCGGCAACGACCACCTGTTGCAGGTCTTCGTGCGCCGCGGCGACCTCGACAAGACCGAGCACGCGATGAACTCGCTGATCGCCTCCATCGTCTGGGACGAGGCACGCTTCAAGCTGCCGCTGGACCTCGAGCGCTTCATGATCGTCGCGGTCGAGGACTACAACTCCGGCGCGATGGAGAACAAGGGCCTTAACCTGTTCAACACCAAGTACGTGCTGGCCTCGCCGGCCACCGCCACCGACGAAAACTACGCCGACATCGAATCGGTCGTCGGCCATGAATACTTCCACAACTGGACCGGCAACCGCATCACCTGCCGCGACTGGTTCCAGCTCAGCCTGAAGGAAGGCCTGACCGTCTTCCGCGATCAGGAATTCAGCATGGACATGGCGGGCAGCCCGAGCGCGCGCGCTGTGAAGCGCATCGAGAACGTGCGCTGGCTGCGCGAGGTGCAGTTCCCGGAAGACGCCGGCCCGATGGCGCACCCGGTGCGACCCGACAGCTACGTCGAGATCAACAATTTCTACACGCCCACGGTCTATGAGAAAGGCGCCGAAGTCGTGCGCATGATGCACACGCTGGTCGGGCGCGAGGGCTTCGCCGCGGGCATGACCTTGTACTTCGAGCGCTTCGACGGCCAGGCCGTGACCTGCGACGATTTCGCGCAGGCGATCGCCGACGCGAACCCGCACAGCGCGCTCGCGCGCAGCCTGCCGCAGTTCAAGCGCTGGTACGCGCAGGCCGGCACGCCACGCGTGACCGCGCGCGGGCGCTACGACGCGCCGTCGCGCACCTACACGCTCGGCATCGAGCAGGCCGGCGCGCCGGCCGGCGACGCTCTGAAGCAGCCGTTCGTGATCCCGCTCGCGCTCGGCCTGATCGGCCGCGACGGCCGCGCGCTGTCGCTGCGCCTGGAGGACGAGCCGGCGGACGCCGCCGCGACCGAGCGCGTGCTCGTGCTCGAGGAGGCGCGCAGCTTCTACACCTTCGTCGAGGTCGAGGTCGAGCCGGTGCCGTCGCTGCTGCGCGGCTTCTCGGCGCCGGTGATCCTGATCGACGGCCTGGGCGATGCCGACCTGCTGCTGCTGCTGCAGCACGACACCGACCCGTTCAACCGCTGGGAGGCCGGCCAGCGCCTCGCGCTCGGCCGCTTGCTCGCGGCCGCGCGCGGCGAGGCCGCGCCGGCGCTTGACGCGCCCTTCGTCGACGCGATGCGCGCGGTGCTGCGCCACCCCACGCTGGACGCCGCGTTCAAGGACCTGGTGCTGAGCTTGCCGAGCGAAGGCTACCTGGCCGAGCAGCTCAGCCCGGTCGACCCACCGCGCATCCACGCCGCGCGCATGGGCCTGATGAAGCAGCTCGCGGCATCGCTGCGCGCCGACTGGGAATGGGCCTTCGAGGCGCACCAGGTGCCGGGCCCCTACTCGCCCGATCCGCTCTCGGCCGGCAGGCGCGCGATGGCGAACCGGGCCCTGGCGATGCTTTGCCTGGACTCGGTCGCGTGCGGCGATTCAATCTGGCCCGGCCGCGCCTACCAGCGCTTCAAGGACGCGGCCAACATGACGGACCGGCTCGGCGCGCTGTCGGCGCTGGTGCGCTCGCACGCGCAGCACTCCGAGCCGGCGCTGTACCGCTTCCACGAGATGTTCCGCCACGAGCCGCTTGTGATCGACACCTGGTTCGCGCTGCAGGCGAGCGCGCCCGAGGTCGACGGCAAGGTGTTCGCGCGCTTCAAGCGGCTGCTGAAGCACCCGGACTTCTCGATCCGCAACCCGAACCGCGCGCGCAGCCTGATCGCGACCTTCTGCTCGGACAACCCGGGCGCGTTCCACCGCAGCGACGCCGCCGGCTACGTGTTCTGGGCCGAGCACGTGATGGAGCTCGACGCGATCAACCCGCAGCTCGCGGCGCGCTTCGCGCGCGTGCTCGACCGCTGGAGCCAGCTCGCCGAGCCCTACCGCAGCGCCGCGCGCGAGGCGATCGCGCGCGTTAGCGCGAAGCCCGACCTGTCGGGCAACGTGCGCGAGATCGTCACGAACGCGCTCACGCACTGATTCTCGAAAGGACCTCTGCCATGGCCAGCAAGAAGATGAACGCGTTCTACGCGCAGTCGGGCGGCGTGACCGCCGTGATCAACGCCTCCGCCTGCGGCGTGATCGAAACCGCGCGCGCCCACAAGGACAAGATGGGCAAGGTCTACGCTGGGCGCAACGGCATCATCGGGGCACTGACCGAAGACCTGATCGACACGAGCAAGGAATCGGCCTCGGCGATCGCGGCGCTGCGCAGCACGCCTTCGGGCGCGTTCGGCTCGTGCCGCTACAAGCTCAAGTCGCTGGACACGCACCGGCGCGAGTACGAGCGCCTGATCGAGGTCTTCAGGGCGCACGACATCGGCGTTTTCTTCTACAACGGCGGCGGCGACTCTGCCGACACCTGCTTCAAGGTCAGCCAGTTGAGCGAAGCCATGGGCTACCCGCTGCAGGCGATCCATGTGCCGAAGACGATCGACAACGACTTGGCCGTCACCGACTGCTGCCCGGGTTTCGGCTCGGTCGCCAAGTACGTCGCGGTGTCGACGCTGGAAGCCTCGTTCGACGTGCGCTCGATGGCCAAGACCTTGGTCGAGGTCTTGG
>JANXZN010000238.1 GCA_025355545.1 Rhizobacter sp. | reverse complement strand
CCGGCTGATTGGCAACAATTAACGTACTCAGGTCAGATGTGCGGCGGTGCGACCAGCATGATCCATTCGCCGGCTTCCACCAGCCGTCGCAACGCGGGCAGGACCAGGCCAGTTCGCCGATACCTTCATCGTCAGCCAATTCCGAGCGGCGCTCAACCGAGCGTAACTCGAGGTTCAGACAATGCAACGTAGATATAATGTCCAGCGACAATTAGAAATTCCGGTGGCGACAACTAGATTTGCCGGTTGAGAGGGTCTGAGGCGGTGTCCTTGGTGGCCTCGTTATCATGCCGCTCCCCAGGGAGCAGGCATGAAGAAAGACGGAGAAATCAAATTGTTGCTGGAAGAACGTGGCAAAGGAACGAAACAGAAGCTGGCCGCGGCGCGGGCGGGTGTCAGCGAGCGCACGGCGCGCAAGTACGAGCAGGCCGGGAAGTTGCCGAGCCAGATGAAGAAACCGCGCGTGCATCGGACGCGGGACGACCCATTCGTCGGGGATTGGCCGTGGGTCGAGGCGCAGATCCGCGCCGATCAGGCGCTGCAGACGAAGACCTTGTTCGCGCTGCTGTGCGCCACGTTTCCGGGGCGTTACCAGGAGGGGCAGCTGCGCACGTTGCAACGGCATGTTCAGGCGTGGCGAGTTCGCCATGGCCCGGGGCAGGAGATCATGTTTCCGCAACAGCATGTTCCAGGACGCATGGCGCAGTCCGATTTCACGACCATGAATGCGCTTGGCGTCAGTCTCGCCGGCACGCCGTTTCCGCACCTGGTCTATCACTTGGTGCTGACCTACTCGAATGTCGAGGCGGTACGGGTATGTTTCTCGGAGAGCTTCGAGGCACTGTCCGAAGGGCTGGAATACTGTCTGTGGCAAATCGGTGGCGTGCCGGAATGGCATCGCACCGACAACCTCACCGCCGCGGTGCGTGACCTCGACCGCGATGGGATGCATGAATTCACCCAGAACTACCGGGCGCTGCTGGCCCATTACGATATGCAGCCGTCGGCCAACACCGCCGGTCAGGCGCATCAGAACGGCGATGTCGAACAATCGCACTTCCGCTTCAAGCAGGCCGTTGATCAGGCGCTGCGGGTGCGTGGCAGCCGCGACTTTGCCAACCGCGCGGCCTACGAGCGCTTCCTGGCCGAGCTGGTCCGGCAACGCAATCTCACGCGCTCGATGCGCTTTGAGGCCGACCGGGCGGCGCTGCGCCCACTGCCGGCAGCGCCGCTGGACTTCACTCGCGAGATCACGGTCCGGGTGTCGCGCTTCAGCCTGATCCGGGTGCTGCTCAATCACTACTCGGTGCCCTCGCGTCTGATCGGTGCCAGTCTCACGGTACGGGTGCGCTCGGAAGCGCTCGAGCTCTATCACGGCCCGGTGCTGGTGCTGATCTTGCCGCGGCTATCCGGGCGCAATCGGCACCGGATCGATTACCGGCACTTGATCTGGTCGCTGGTGCGCAAGCCGGGCGCGTTCGCGAACTACTGCTACCGCGAGGAACTGTTTCCGACCACGGCCTTCCGCCGCGCCTACGACGAACTGCTCGCGGCGACGCCGACCAAGGCCGACGCCCAGTACTTGCGGCTGCTGCACCTGGCGGCCAGCACCTCGGAAACCGAAGTCGAGTTGGCGATCACGCTGCTGCTCGACGCCGGCCGCACGCCGAGCTTCGAGGCGGTGCGCGAACTCGCCGGCAGCAACAAGCCAGCCACGGCACCGGCGATGGCCAAGACGACCATCGACCTCACCGACTATGACACGCTCATCACCGCCGGTGGCCAGCATGGCTAGCCCGCGCGAGGAGTTGTTGATGTTGCTGCGTGGGCTCAACTTAGGCGCGATGGCGAGCGCGGTTGAAGATACCGCGCTGCGCGCGGCCAAAGAGGGGCTCAGCCACGAGGTGTTCCTGCTCGAACTGGCCCGCACCGAGCGGGCGGCCAAGTCGGCGCGACGAGTCGAGCGTCTACGCCATCATTCGGGTTTGCTACCCGGCAAGAACTTCCGCGCGCTCGATCTTAACCGCTTCGCTCCGGCCACCCGGATGCAAATCGAGCGCTTGCGCGACGGCAGCTTCCTCACCGAGGCGATCAACGTCGTTGCCATTGGTCGACCCGGCGCCGGGAAGAGCCACCTCGTCAGTGCGCTCGGCCATGTACTGGTCGAGCTGGGACATCCGGTGCTGTTTGCGACCACCAGCGCACTGATGCAACGGCTGCTGGCAGCCAAGCGCGATTTGCGCCTGCCGCAGGAACTCGCCAAGCTTGATCGGTTCGAGTGCCTGATCCTGGACGACATCGGCTATGTCCAACACGACCGCGACGAAATGGAGGTCCTGTTCACGTTGCTCGCCGAACGCTATGAGCGAAAAAGCGTCGCGATTACGACCAACCTGGTGTTCTCGGAGTGGGATCGCATCTTCAAGGACCCGATGACCACCTTGGCGGCCATCGACCGCGTCGTCCATCACAGCGTCGTGCTCGATCTGATGGCGGTTGAGAGTTACCGCGCCAAGGCGGCTGGAGCGAAGTCGAAATCACGGGTCGCCGCTGAACCGGCGCCGGTGTAAAGGGCGGCAATTTTAGATGTCGTCAGCGGCAAATGTAGTTGACGCCAGACACAGACCTGTTGATCGGTGATTCGGGTTCCTGGCACTGGGCCGACCTCTTGTTGAGACCTCGGCCCCCCATCTTGAACCCCACCAATCCGGCGCCG
>JANXZN010000198.1 GCA_025355545.1 Rhizobacter sp. | reverse complement strand
CCGATTCCTTGCCCGGCTACCCGTCGCGCATCACGCCCGCATCAGCCGAACAGGGTGGCGGCTACTGGCTCACCTGCTTCACCTTGCGCACCCAACTGGTCGAGTTCGTGCTGCGTGAACCCGCCTTCCGCAAGCGCATGCTCAAGGAGATCGAACCGCAGTACTGGATCGCACCGGCGCTGAATTCGGGCAACACCTTTCTCGAGCCGATGCAGGGCGCGCAGCTGAAGATGATGGGCATCGTCAAACCGTGGGCGCCGCCGCGATCCTACGGCCTCGTGATCCGGCTGTCGCCCGAAGGCCGAGTGCGCTATTCGCTACACAGCCGCTTCGACGGCAAGCACCACGGCGTGGTGGCGGCGGTCGAATGCCGGGGCGATCTCTTTGTGCTCGCCAAGGGTTGCGGGCGCATCCTGCGCCTGTCGGTGGCGGGCGCCGAACGGAGTCTTCAAGCATGAGCATCCACACTCCTACCGCTACTGTTACCGCCTCGGCCGCTGCGCAAGCGGCCAGCGCGAGCCCGGCGGCGCCGATCCTGGAACTGCGCCAGGCGACGAAGACCTACGCCGGCGTGCCGGCGATCGACTCGGTCGACTTCGCGCTGCGCCAGGGCGAGATCCACGCCATCGTCGGCGAAAACGGTGCCGGCAAATCCACCCTGACCAAGGTCATGGCGGGCGTGGTGACCCTCAGCTCCGGGCAGATGCTCGTTGAGGGGCGCGTGGTCAACCCGCGCACCCCCCACGAGGCGCTGCAGCTCGGCGTGGCGATGGTGTTCCAGGAAACCAGCCTGGTGCCGACCATGACGGTGGCGCAGAACCTGTTTCTCGGCCAGGAGAAATATTTCAATCGCTTGCGCGGCATCTACATCGCCGCGCAGCAGTTCCTGCAATCGCTGCAGTTCGATGTCGACCCGACCGCCGTGGTCAGCCTGCTCGGCGCGGCGAAGAAGCAGATGGTCGAGATCGCGCGCGCGGTGCTGCACAACGCCCGCGTCATCATCTTCGACGAGCCGACCGCGAGTCTCACGCCGGAGGAGAAGAAGTATTTCTTCGACCTGGTGTTCAACCTGAAAGCGCGCGGCGTCTCGGTGATTTTCATCTCGCACGCGCTGGAGGAGGCGCTGCTGGTGTCCGACCGCATCACGATCCTGCGCGACGGCAAGCATGTGGTGACCGACGACAAGACGAGCTTCGACCGCGCCCGCATCGTCCAGGCGATGGTCGGGCGCGATCTGTCGCAAACGCTCTACGGCCAGCGCAAGACGAGCGTGCGGCCGCAGGGCAAGCGCGTGCTGGCGGTGCAGAACCTGCGCATGGCAGCGATGGTCAAGAACAACTCGCTGTCGGTGTTTGCCGGTCAGATCACCGGTGTGTTCGGCCTGGTGGGGTCGGGGCGCACCGAGACCTTCAAGGTGGTCGCTGGCGTCATCAAGCGCGACTTCATGCACGGCGGCGAAGTGCTGTTGCACGACCGCCCGATACGCTACTTCGTGCCGGCGTCCGCGGTGCGCGACGGCATCGTCTACGTCACCGAAGACCGCAAGATCGAGGGCTTCTTCGAGACCAAGTCGATCGCCGACAACATCTACCTCGGCCTGCTCGCCAAGCTGCGCGGCCAGCGCACCCTGGTGTCACGCAAGGAGGCAGACGACTCGGGCACGCACTGGATCAAACGACTCAACATCCGCGCCATCAACAAGGACGTGAAGGCGATCGAGCTCTCGGGCGGCAATCAGCAGAAAGTGGTGATCGCCAAGTCACTGATCCAGGAGCCCGAACTCATCATCTTCGACGAACCCACCCGCGGCGTTGACGTGGGGGCGATCAGCGAGATCCACGAACTGATCAACCGCCTCGCCGACGAAGGCAAGGCGGTGGTCGTCATCTCGTCCTACCTGCCGGAGGTCATGGCCTTGTCAGACCGCATCCTCGTGCAGCGCATGGGCAAGGTGGTCGAAGAGTATTCGGCCCTTGAAGCCACCGAAGAGAAGATCATGTACGCAGCGATTCACTGATGAGCACGCCACCGGACACGACGCCAGACACCCGGCCGGACACACCGATGAGCACCCTCGCGCCGGTCGACTTCTACTTCGACTTCATCTCCGGCTACGGCTATTTCGCGAGCCTGCGCATCGAGGCATTGGCCGCCCGCCACGGCCGCAGCGTGAACTGGCACTGCATGTTGCTGGGTGTGGCGGTGATGAAGGTGATGGGCCTGAAGCCCTTGCTCGAGACGCCCCTGAAGGGCGACTACGTGCTGCGCGACGCGGCGCGCTACACACGTCGGCACGGCCTGGAAATGGCGCGCAAGGTCAGCGACCCGATGATGGACCCGCGGCCCGCCGCGCGCGCCTTCTGCTGGGTCAAGCGCCATCATGGCGGGCTCGAAGGCGCGTTCGCGCGCGCGGTCTTCGACCGTTACTGGCGCCTTGGGCATGACCTGTCCGTGACCGATGAGCTGCTGACCCTGGCCGGCCCACTCGGGCTCGAGGAGGCCGCGCTGCGGCAGGGTATCGAAGGCGAGGAATCGCGCACCGACCTGCGCGATTCGGTGGCAGCGGCGCTTGCACGCGGTGTCTTCGGCTCGCCCTTCATCATAGTCGATGGCGAAGCGTTCTGGGGTTCCGACCGGCTCGAAATGCTGGACGACTGGCTGTCATGCGGCGGCTGGTGAGCCACCTTTTCTGTCCGACTTGATGGGAGTGCGCATGTCCGACCTGCAGACTGAAGCGAACCCGGTGGCACGCCCGCGGCCCCTCGCCGGCATCACGGTCATCGACGTGACGCGCGTCGTCGCCGGCCCGTACTGCTCACAGATGCTCGCCGACCTGGGCGCCACGGTCATCAAGGTCGAGCACCCGAGCGACCCCGACTACGTGCGCAGCTTTCCGCCGTTCGTGGCCAGCGCCGAGCCGGGTGCGGCGCCGGCCGGCAGTGGCTACTTCGCCCAGTACAACCGCCACAAGCTCGGCGTCAGCCTGGACCTGAAGCACCCCGACGGCAAGGCGCTGTTCATCGAGATGATTGGCAAGGCCGATGTGGTGATCGAGAACTTTCGACCCGGCACGATGGACAAGCTGGGCCTGGGCTACGCCGTGCTGCGGGTGGCAAACCGGCGCCTGATCTACACCGCGATCAGCGGCTTCGGCCAGACCGGCCCGCATTCGCGCCGCCCCGCCTACGACAGCACCGCGCAGGCGGCCGGCGGCTTGTGGTCGATGAACGGCAACGCCGGCGAGCCGCCGATGCGCGTGGG
>JANXZN010000150.1 GCA_025355545.1 Rhizobacter sp. | reverse complement strand
GTAGTTGAGTCCAGTCAGCATCTTTTCGCCGATCGTCAGCAGATCTTCGTCGGTGTAGTCGGGAAAGTCGATGTGATGGGCGACGCGCGAGCGAAAGCCGGGATTGGAGTGAAAGAACCGGTCCATCTTGTCGGCATAGCCAGCCAGGATCACCACCAGGTCGTCGCGGTTGTTCTCCATCACCTGCAACAGAATCTCGATCGATTCCTGGCCATAGTCGCGCTCGTTCTCCTGGCGATAGAGATAATAGGCCTCGTCGATGAACAGCACGCCGCCCATCGCCTTCTTCAGCACCTCTTTGGTCTTGGGTGCGGTATGGCCGATGTATTGTCCCACCAGATCGTCGCGCGTCACCGCGATCAACTGCCCGCGCCTGACATAGCCGAGCTTGTGCAGCAATTCCGCCATGCGGATCGCCACCGTCGTCTTGCCCGTGCCGGGGTTGCCGGTGAAGCTCATGTGCAGCGTCGGCGCCTGCGCGGCGAGGCCAAACCGTTTGCGCACGCGATCGACCAGCAGCAGCGCGGCGATTTCGCGTATGCGCCGCTTGACCGGCGCCAGCCCGACCAGCTCTTCGTCGAGCTGATCGAGAATCGGGCCGACGCCGGATTGCTCGTATTCGGCGGCAAGATCGATTGTTTCGCCGCTCACGAGTAGCGCTTCCCCTCGGGCTTAGCGGAGGAATAGGGCCGCGTCGAATAGCGCATGCTGCGCCCCGCGCCCTCCTGCCGCTCGAGCCGGAAGCCGTCCTCGTTGGCGGGCCGATTGACGATGAACGAGATGCGCACCGATTCCCAGCCATGCGAGGAGTCGAATGCCGACAGCCTGATATAGCGGTCGCCATAGATTTTGCGGCAGGCGTTGACTTCCATCAGCACGCCCTTGGCGTCGCGCAGATCGAACATCGGCAGACCCCACATTTCCCAGAACGTGTTGCGCGGATGCGGGTCGTCGGTGAATTCGATGTTCACCGCCCAGTTGCGGCTGAGGCAGAATTGCACCTGCGCGAGAATCTGCTCGTCGGTGAGATCGGGGAGGAACGAGAAACAACCTTGGGTAACGCGCATGGAAGTCTCCTTCGGCATTTCAAAAGGGGTGAAAGGTCAGGCCGAGACCTGCGGCGTCGGCGCGAAATCGGGCGTGTCGGTCGAAGCGTAGTTGAAGGTCACGTCGCCCCACACTTGCAGCGCCTGTTTGAGCGGCGTGCAGGTCTTGGCCGCTTCGGCCAGAATGTTGGGCCCTTCGGCCAGATAATCGCGCCCTTCGTTGCGCGCCAGGATCATCGCTTCCAGCGCGACGCGGTTGGCGGTGGCGCCCGCCTGGATGCCCATCGGATGGCCGATCGTGCCGCCGCCAAATTGCAGCACCGTGTCCTCGCCGAGCAGATGCAGCAATTGATGCATCTGTCCCGCGTGAATGCCGCCCGAGGCGACCGGCATCAGTTTGTTGAGCGAGGCCCAGTGCTGATCGAAGAAGATTCCGTGTTCGAGCCGCATCGGATTAAAGTCCTCGCGGCAAATATCGTAGTAGCCCCTGGTCGTCAGCGGATCGCCCTCCAGCTTGCCGACCACGGTGCCGGCGTGGATGTGATCGACGCCGGCGAGGCGCATCCATTTGGCGATGACGCGGAACGACACGCCATGCGTCTTGTGGCGCGTATAGGTGCCGTGTCCGGCGCGGTGCAGATGCAGGATCATGTCGTGCTTGCGCGCCCATTTCGCCATTGACTGGATCGCGGTGTAGCCGATCACCAGATCAATCATCACGATGCAGGAGCCGAGCTCGTGGGCGAATTCGGCGCGCTCGTACATGTCCTCCATCGTGCCGGCGGTGATGTTGAGATAGCTGCCCTTCACTTCGCCGCTCGCCGCCTGCGCGCGGTTGACCGCCTCCATGCAATAGAGAAAGCGGTCGCGCCAGTGCATGAACGGCTGCGAATTGATGTTCTCGTCGTCCTTGGTGAAGTCGAGGCCGCCTTTCAGCGCCTCGTAAACAACTCGGCCGTAGTTGCGGCCGGACAGCCCGAGCTTCGGCTTGACGGTCGCGCCCAGCAGCGGGCGGCCGAACTTGTCCAGCCGCTCGCGCTCGGTGACCAGGCCGCAGGGCGGGCCCTTGAAGGTCTTGACCAGGGCCACCGGCATGCGGATGTCTTCCAGCCGCGCAGCCTTCAGCGGCTTGAAGCTGAAGACGTTGCCGATCAGGCTGGCGGTGATATTGGCGATCGAGCCTTCCTCGAACAGGATGATGTCGTAGGCGACCCAGGCGAAATACTGGCCCGGGTTGTTGGGCACCGGCTCGACCTTGAAGGCCTTGGCGCGGTAGCTGTCGCAGGCGGTCAGGCGGTCGGTCCAGACCACGGTCCAGGTGGCGGTGCTGGACTCGCCGGCCACCGCCGCGGCGGCCTCGATCGAGTCCACACCCTCCTGTGGGGTGATGCGGAACAGGCAAATCGTGTCGGTGTCCTTGGGTACGTAGTCGGCGTCCCAGTAGCCCATTTGCCGGTACTTCTGGACGCCGGCGCTGTAGCGCTTCTTCGCGTCGGTGATCACGCCTTCGTCAACGGGTTGGTTCACAGTGGCCTCCAGGCAGGAATGGGTGAGTGGATGGACACACTGTAGAAGTCGGAGTAATTAAGGTAAAGTCAGACTTTGTTTGCTTTCAAGTAAGTATTTTATTAATCATGAACGTGACCTTCCGACAGCTGCGGGTGTTCGTCGAGGTCGTGCGCCGTGGCAGCGTGCTGCGCGCCGCAGAGGCGTTGCACCTCACGCCGCCGGCCGTGTCCATGCAGATCAAGGAGGTGGAGTCTCAGGTCGGAATGCCACTTTTCGACCGCGCCGGGCGGCGGCTGTCGCTGTCGACCGCCGGCGAATACTTCGTCGTGTACGCGCGGCGCCTGCTTGGTACGCTGAAGGAAGCAGAGGACGCCATGGCGCGCTTCAAGGGCGTCGAATCGGGGATGCTGACGATCGGCATGGTCAGCCCGGCGAAGTACTTCCTGCCCCGGTTGCTGGCGCAGTTTCATGCCGAACACCCTGCCGTCGCGGTGCGCCTTCGCCTAGGCAACCGCGAACAGCTGGTGGCGCTGATGCAGGCCAACGAGGTGGACTTGTCGGTGATGGGTCGAGCACCCAAGGAATGGCCCAACCGAGCCGAGCCCTTTGCGATGCACCCGCACGTGCTGGTGACAGCGCCGAACCACCCCTTTGCTCGGGCCGAAAGCGTGCCTGCCGCAGCGCTGGCGCGGGAAGGATTCATCGTGCGCGAGCCGGGCTCAGGTACGCGCGCGGCGCTGGAGGAATATCTGAGCGCACACCGCCTGCAGCCGATGTTCATCATGGAGCTGCCGAGCGACGAGGCAATCAAGCAGGCCGTGATGGCCGGCTTGGGTGTGAGCCTGGTTTCGTTGCACACCATCGCACTGGAATGGCGCAGCGGACTGATCGCTGCACCCCACGTTGAGGGGCTGCCGCTGATGCGGCGCTGGCATCTCGTGAACGCTGCAGCCAAGATGCTGTCGCCGGCGGCCGAGGCCTTCCGCTATTTCATGCTCGAGCGCGGCGAGACGCAGCTGGCCACCATGTTCGGCGGCGAGACAGCACTGGAATAAATCTCGTCGCGGCAAGCCTGATCCGGTCACGGTCGGCGCGCCATTTCTACGCTGATCCTAGAGACGGCAGTAGGTCATAGCGAACCAAGCGTAGCGCCAGCACTCGCGCGGGCTGGGGCCGGTCGGGCACACTCACCGCATGGGTGAAGCCAAGATCAAGGCGCGCACGCAGGTGGCGCGGGCCGTGGACACG
>JANXZN010000414.1 GCA_025355545.1 Rhizobacter sp. | reverse complement strand
AGTCCGCACCCTTTGCCGCAGTTCAACGCAGTCGAAATCGATCCGGTGGATCGACCCTCAGTCAACAGACCCCATCGACGAATCGCTTCGAAATTCGTCATGACCTGATATCGCTTGACAGATGGGGAAGCCCTTGTAGTTTCACATGAGGCGTTCACAAAAGGCGCAGCCTTTTGGGCATCCCCTCGATGGAAAGGTTAATCCTCATCTCGCGATAGCCTGAACGACCTTGGCGACGACCCAGTGATTCTTGCCAATGCGACGAACACGCTCGAAGCCTTGACGTTTGAACATTGCCAGCCGGCTGTTGTATAGGAACGAGGCCGAGACTTTGCGGTCACTGACATCTTCAGGATAGCTCTCGACCGTGCCGCCGCCAAGCAGAGCAATTTCCTCGAGCGCGCCCGCAAGGGCGGTCGAGGAAACGCCCTTTCGCGGTAAGCCTTGTCGACGAAAAAGCAGGTGATTCGCCATTGAGGCGGCGCTACCGTTCCTTCGCTATAGATTCGTAGGTGCTTCATCCGGACCAAGAGCGCCCGCCACATCCTGCAGAAGGTCATTCGCGCCAACAGCCGCTCGAGTTCCAAACCGAACGAAACACTGCACTAGGGCGCCACCGGATACCGACCGTCGGCGAAGGCGGTCGCGTGCTAACTCTTCGCACCGATCGCCTGCGCGAGCGCACTGCGGTAATCGCCGCCGGCGCGCAGCCGTTCGACGACGAACCTGAAGTCGTGGCGCGGCCGCCAGCCCAGCTCCTGGCGTGCCAGGTCGTTGACGTAGACGCGGTCGATGCCCGGGAACAGCGCCCAGCCGCGGCGCCGGTACTCGGCCTCGAATTCCGGCACGTGCGCGGCCACGACGGCCGGCGCGTCGCGGCGCAGCGCCGTCAGTTCCTCGCGTCGGAACGGCGAGGTCGCGCTGACGATGTAGCGTCCGAACCCGATCGCCGGCGCGCGGTCGATGGCCAACAGGTGTGCGTCGACCACGTCCTCGATGTCGACGCGCCGATGCAGGAATTCGTTGACCTTGGCATTGGCGTCGAGGTAGTCCGCGCGGGTTTGCGCCGGATCGCCGTCCTCCGGAAACAATCTCGAGGTCCGCAGCACGATGCAGGGCAGATCCTGCTGGCGCCGGAACAGTTCGCACAGCGCCTCGGCCGCGAGCTTCGTGACCCCATAGATGTTCTTCGGCAACGGCGCCACTTCGTCCGTGATCCAGGCGGCGGACGCGCCGGGCTCGGGCGTCAGGGCCCGGCCGAACGCGCTGGTCGTGCTTGTGGCTTGTGGACACGAACGATCCGACACCCCTCGCAGCCGCCTCTTCCAGCAGGTTCAGCGTGCCGGTGATGTTGGTGTCGACAAACGCCTGCCGGGGCTGTGCGTGACGATGTGCGGTTGTGCGGGGTGGCCGTGTGCAGTACCGCGCCGACCCCCGACATGCAGCGCGCCACGAAGGCGCGGTCGGCGACCGAGCCGACGGCATGCGTGAAATGGGAAGGCCGAACGTCGATCCCGGTCGCCTCATGCGCGCTGGATTGAAGCGTGCGCATCAGCGCCTCGCCGAGGTGGCCGGCGCTGCCGGTGACGAGAATCTTCATGGGCATCGTCGGGCGGGGGCGTCGATCAGCACCCCTCGAGTCTAGTTTTTGCGCTCGCCGCAGGACACGGGGCAGGAGTGAGCGAGCCCCTTGAAAGATTGGGTCGGCACCCTATAATGTGGTCTGCTAGCACTCGCTATTGGTGAGTGCTAACGGCGAACCTCGGCTTCACGCCGAGGTTCTGCTAACTGAGATTGAGTGCCCACTTCGTCTCTACCCCTCGAGAAATATAGTTCTGAGTCATCAAGGAGATGCTATGAAACTTCGTCCGTTGCACGACCGCGTGATCGTCAAGCGCCTGGAACAAGAAACCAAGACCGCCTCCGGCATCGTCATCCCCGACAACGTCGCCGAGAAGCCCGATCAGGGCGAAGTGCTGGCGGTCGGCCCCGGCAAGCGCAGCGAGAAGGGCGACTTCATCGTCCTCAACATCAAGGTCGGCGACCGCGTGCTGTTCGGCAAGTACAGCGGCCAGACCGTCAAGGTCGATGGCGAGGAACTGCTGGTGATGAAAGAGGACGACCTGTTCGCGGTCGTCGAGAAGTAACCAGTCCAGCAATCAGGAGAATTTGACATGGCAGCAAAAGACGTGATTTTCGGCGGCGAAGCCCGCGCGCGCATGGTCGAGGGTGTGAACATCCTGGCCAACGCCGTCAAGGTGACCCTGGGCCCGAAGGGCCGCAACGTGGTTCTCGAGCGTTCGTTCGGCGGCCCGACCGTGACCAAGGACGGTGTGTCCGTGGCCAAGGAAATCGAGCTGAAAGACAAGCTCCAGAACATGGGCGCGCAAATGGTCAAGGAAGTCGCTTCCAAGACCAGCGATATCGCCGGTGACGGCACCACCACCGCCACCGTGCTGGCCCAGGCCATCGTGCGCGAAGGCATGAAGTACGTGGCCGCGGGCATGAACCCGATGGACCTGAAGCGCGGCATCGACAAGGCCGTCGCGGCACTCGTCGAGCAGCTCAAGAAGCAGTCGAAGGCGACGACGACCTCGAAGGAAATCGCCCAGGTCGGCACGATCTCGGCCAACAGCGACGAAGAAGTCGGCAAGATCATCGCCGACGCGATGGACAAGGTCGGCAAGGAAGGCGTGATCACCGTCGAAGACGGCAAGTCGCTCGCCTCCGAGCTCGAAGTGGTCGAAGGCATGCAGTTCGACCGCGGCTATCTCTCGCCCTACTTCATCAACAACCCCGACAAGCAGACCGCGGC
>JANXZN010000092.1 GCA_025355545.1 Rhizobacter sp. | reverse complement strand
CCTTGAGATCCGAGCGCACGATCACTGCGAACTCGGCCTCGACGTTGTCGGGGTCGGCGATGGCGCGCACCACGCCCAGTGTTTCGAGCGCGCCGTCGGCCTTCGGTGCCAAGGCGATGAAGGCCATCTCGCGCGCGTAGTCGATCTGCACGAGCCGCGCCAGCTCGCTGTGCGGCAGGCTGCGGCGCACAGCGAAGAGGCGCAGGCGCACGTCCTCGGGGTCCAGCTGCTCGATGAAGGTACGGTGGATCGTTTCGTCCTCGGGGCGGATCGGGCGCAGCAGCACCGCGTGCCCCTGCCACGACACAGTCTCGGCGAGCTCCGCGGGGTAGGGTTGGATCGCGAAACGCTCGGTGCCGGCGCCGGGCGTGCGGCTCACGCGCAGGCGGGCGTCGAGCGCGATCACGCCGTGCGCGTCGGCGAGCAGCGGGTTGATGTCGAGCTCGGCGAGTTCGGGCAGGTCGGCCAGCATCTGCGACAACGCGATCAACACGTCGCAGATCGCGTCGAGCCGCGCCGGCGGGTGATCGCGGTAGCCGGCGAGCAGCTTCGCGACGCGTGTGCGCGAGATCAGCTCGCGTGCCAGCACGCGGTTCAGTGGCGGCAGCGCGATCGCCCGATCGGCCAGCACCTCGACGGCGGTGCCGCCCTGGCCGAACAGCAGCACCGGGCCGAAGCTCGGGTCGACGCTCGCGCCGACGATCAGCTCCTGTGCCATCGGGCGCTGCACCATCGCCTGCACCGTGAAGCCGCGCAGGCGTGCCTCGGGCAGCGCGGCGCGTACGTGCGCGAGCATCGCGGTGGCTGCGGCGCGCACCTCGGCTTCGTCGCGCAGGTTCAGCTGCACGCCGCCGGCATCGGACTTGTGGCTGATGTCGGGCGACAGGATCTTCAGCGCGACCGGGAAACCGATCTCGCGCGCCGCCACCGCGACCTCGTCGGCCGACGCGCCGACGGCCAGCGTCGGCACGATCGGAACGCCATAAGCCTTCAGCACGGTCTTCGCTTCGAGCTCGTCGAGCAGGTCGCGGCCGTCGGCGAGTGCGGCCCGGATCGTCGCGCGCGCCGCCGCCATGTCCGGCGTGCCGTTCTCGCTCGCGGTCGGCGCCTCGAGCAACAGCGCCTGGTTGCTGCGGTAGCGCTTGAGCATCGCGAACGCGCGGATCGCTTCCTCGGGGGTCTCGTAGTCGGCGACGCCGGCGTCCTCGAAGATGCGGCGCGCCTCGGCCACGGCCGCGTCGCCGAGCCAGCACGACATGACGCGTGCGGCGACCGGCCGCACGATCGTCGCGCAGGCGCGTGCGATGTCGTCGCTGCGCACGATCGCCGTGGGCGCGTGCAGGAACAGCACGCTGCCGGTGTCGCGGTCGGCGAGGAGTTCCTGCAGCGTCTCGGTGTAGCGCGTCACCGGCGCGTCGCCGATGATGTCGATCGGGTTCGCGTGCGACCAGGTCGGCGGCAGCAGCGCGTCGAGTCGGGTGCGCAGTGCGTCGCCGAGCTCGTCGAGCTCGATGCCCGCGAGTGCGGCTGCATCGGCGGCGAGCACCGCCGCGCCGCCGCCGTTGGTCATCAACGTCAGGCGGCCGCTCTCGGTGCCGTGAAAGCGCGCCAGCGTCTCTGCGGCCATGAACAGGTCCTGCAGGGTGTCCACGCGCAACATGCCGGCGCGCCGGATCGCGGCGTCGAACACCACGTCCGAACCGGCCAGCGCCCCGGTGTGCGAGGCAGCGGCCTGAACGCCCTTGCCGGCGCGACCGGCCTTCACGACGATCACCGGCTTGTTGCGCGCCGCGGCGCGTGCCGCCGACATGAACTTGCGCGGTGCCTCGATCGACTCGATGTACAGCAGGATCGAGCGGGTGCGCGCATCGCTGGCGAGGTGGTCCAGCAGATCGCCGAAATCCACGTCGGCATGCTCGCCGAGCGACACCATGTGCGAGAAGCCGATCTGGCGTGATTTGGCCCAGTCGAGCACGGCGGTGACGAGGGCACCCGATTGCGAGACGAAGGCCACGTCGCCGGCGAGTGCGTCGGTGTGCGCGAAGCTGGCGTTGAGGCCGAGGTGCGGGGTGAGCAGGCCGAGGCAGTTCGGGCCGAGCACGCGCAGCAGCGTCGGCCGCGCGGCATCTCGCATCGCCTGCTTCTGCGCGGCGCTCAGGCCGGCCGTCATCACGATCGCTGCGCGCGTGCCGAGGTCACCGAGCTCGCCGATCAGCCCGGCGATGGTATCGGGTGGCGTGCAGATGACAGCCAGTTCCGGTGCGTGCGACAGCTCGGCGACGCGGGCGAAAACGGCCTGGCCGTCGAGCGTCGTGTGATGCGGATTCACCGCGGCTATCGACCCGGCGAAGCGGCCCGCACGCAGGTTGTGCCAGACCGTGGCGCCGACGCTGCCCGCGCGATCGGAGGCGCCGACGACGACGACGGAGCGCGGATCGAGCAGCTTGTCGAGATGGCGGATGCTCATGTCAGGTCGATGTTTTCGAGGAATTGGAGCTGCATGGAAAGCCTCGATCTGTGTGCGTGCCGCCGAATTTAGGCGGCCAGCGGCGTCGGGGCTTGCTCTGCGTCAAACAACGCTGCGATCGCGCCGTCATACGCGGAGCGCCGCACGAGAATTCGCGAGAGCGTTGGTTCAGCCGACAGCTCCCACGGCGCAATGCCGGCGGGTTGCCGCGGGCTCGGGGTGCGCTCTTCGATCTGGATGAACGCGCTCATGTCGCAGTCTCTCTGGCGCGCGCGGCACCGTGTTGGCGGCGCCAGGCCAGCGCGGCGCCGGCGACCGTCGCGAAGAACAGCGCGATGGCGACGGTGCGTTGAAGGCCGCGCCGAGTGCCCGCGAAAAGTCGATGTGGCCGTGGCCCAGCAGCACCACGAGCGACGCGTGAAGCGCGATCAGCGGCAGATAGAACCAGCCGCCGAACTTCAGCTTGACGCGCGCGACCGCCGGCAGGATCACCGGCGCGTGGCCCATCGAATGAAAGGGACTTCCCCGTCCCGAGCCAGCCGCGGTGACGCGGCGCACGGCAACAAAGTGCCACGATGGGAAGTGCGAACTTTCATCAACTCACTCGGAAGGGGAAGTCATGTCCATTGTCTTCGTTGGAATCGATCT
>JANXZN010000087.1 GCA_025355545.1 Rhizobacter sp. | reverse complement strand
CCAACGTCAATTTCTTCGCTACAGTTTGGTTTCGGCATTGCCCGCTCGTTCATCAAGATTCGACACCTCGATAAACGGGCATCCAAAGGGCAATGCCGTCCTCGTTTCTACGGGGGAGCGTGAAATATCCGGGCTAGCCCGATTTCCTCGACTTCTTCGAGCAGCGCGGGTTCACCGACAACCCGAAGTGGCGGTCGTGCTACTGCCACTTTCCGCATGCCGATCACGCCGTCGTCGCCTGGAAGGAACGGACCGCGGCGCGGAACCGCGCCGCGACCTGCGAGCGCATCGCCGCCGAGACGACGGCGGGCTGGATGGCCTACGCCGACGCCCTGGCGATCGGCTGGTGCAATGCCGGGCCGCGGCGTTTCATCGAGGGCCTGTTCGACACGCCCGAGCCGCTGCCCGAGCGCACCGGCACGATCGCCTGCTTCGTGATCGCCCCGGCGTTTCAAGGCCAGCGCATCGCCACCGCGTTGCAGGGTGCCGCCTGCGACGGCTTGCGCGAACGCGGCTTCGAATGGGCCGAGGCGTATCCGCGCGCCGAGGCGACGGGCACGGCCGAAAGCCACCACGGGCCGCTGGCGATGTACCACGCGGCCGGCTTCGGGATCATCAAGAACGCAGCCGACGGCGCCCTGACGGTGCGCAAGCGGCTGATCCCGCGGCCGCTGTGAGATCGAGGAAAGTGTGAAGCGAGCCGATAGGCCGGATTCTGTGCGACCGCCACCTCTTGCGAAGCACCGGTCGTGACCGCCATTCCTCTGGGCCGTGCATCGCTGCATGGCTCGGTGCCACCTACCCGCCAGCTCCGCGGGACCACATCAACGCTGGCCTATTTGGTGTTGCTGCACGTAGAGATTGCCCGTTTCACCCGAACTGAATCGGCTCGTCTCTGTTGCTCTGATCCTCACCTCACGGTGGGCAGCCGTTAGCTGCTACGCCGCCCTGCGCAGTCCGGACCTTCCTCCGGTGCACCCTCTCGGGCCTTGCACCAGCGGCGGTCTGGCCCGCTTCACGGTCGCGATTATGTCCGCCGATCGCATCAGGTGCTGCATCGGCGCAACAAATCGGCTGTGCACGGCGCGCGGTCGCGATGGAAAATCGAGTTTCGTCAACCGTTGTGGCGATCCCGCGTTCTAATACGTGCCGCGCTCCACCGGTCTGCAACTGCGGCCCGGAAGCAAGCCGACCTGATGAGGGCATGTCGCTCCGAGTGCGCTGCGCTTTTCGTGAACTGCCCTTACCCTCGTTCTCAAACAGGAGATTGATATGACGATGAAAAACGCTCTGACCGTTGTGGCCGCTGTCGCCGCTGCCATGTTCTCCCAGGCCACGTTCGCCCAGGCTTCGGCCCCGGCTTCGCGCGCCGAAGTCAAGGCCGAAACCAAGGCCGCCGTGAAGGCCGGCGCAACCACCCCGGCCGGCGAAGCCGCGCCGATGGAAAAGTCGACCGCCAAGTCGACCAAGACCCGCGCCGAGCGCAAGGCCGAGACCCTGGCCGCCCGCAAGGACAAGAAGCTGGCCCCGGCCGGCGAAGGCGCCCCGGCCGCCGCTCCGGCAACCGGCCCGACCGCTGCGCGCGTCGACGTCAAGGCCGACACCAAGGCGGCCGTGAAGGCCGGCACCACCACCCCGGCCGGCGAAGGCCCGGGCGCCCCGAAGAAGTAAGAAGAGTTTCAGAAGCGCCGAATCCGTTCGGCGCGCCGGTTTCAGAACAGCGGCCTGCGGGCCGCTGTTTGCTTTTTGAGCGTCGAACGGCGCGGCGTCGTTCAGCCCGGCTTCGGGCCGCGCAAACGCACGCTGCGCGGCCGCTCGCTGGGCACGAGCTCGAAATGGGCCGCGTGGCGCTTCAGAAATCCGCTCGCCGAGGCGCGCTTGCTCGTCAGCAGCTCGTGGCGGCGCAAGGCCTCGCCGACCTCGCCGAGCTGCAGGGTGGCGCCGCCGCGCAGTGCCGGCACCGCTTGCAGGATGGCTGCGACCTCGGGCGGCAACGCGACCGGCGCGGGCGGCGGCGGCG
>JANXZN010000044.1 GCA_025355545.1 Rhizobacter sp. | reverse complement strand
GTCCACGGCCCGCGCCACCTGCGTGCGCGCCTTGATCTTGGCTTCACCCATGCGGTGAGTGTGCCCGACCGGCCCCAGCCCGCGCGAGTGCTGGCGCTACGCTTGGTTCGCTATGACCTACTGCCGTCTCTAGGGTGAATGACCCGGGTCAGCGCCGGCGCGACGCGCCGAGGCGCCGCGCCGCCGCCGCGCCGGCACGCGTGCCCTGGTACAGCGCCTCCTCGAACACCGAATAGGCCGAGAGGTCGCCGTGCGCGAACTGCACGCGCGGCCGGTCTTCGGCGAGAGCGCGCAGCGCGGCGCTGCCGCGCAGGCCGGGCACCGGCACGCTCATCGCATGGCCGTAACGCATCAGGTCGACCTGCTTCAGCTTGGCGGGCAGGTCCGGGTGCACGCGCGCGAGGTCCTGCACGATCGCGCCGGCCCAGGCCGACCACGGCTCGCCGAGCAGCCGGGCGCGCTGCGCGGGCGAGTCGCCGCCGAGCGCCCAGTAGCTGGTCAGCACGGTCGGGCCGGGAATCGAGCGCGTGCTCTGGTGCATCGCGTCGACGTAGCCCAGCGTCGGGCTGGTGTCGATGCGGCTTTGGCGGCCCGGCTCGTAGACCACGTTGTCCCACGACAACGGCGCGCCGGGATGCTCGGCCAGCGCGTCGCTCAGGTGCAGGTTGCCGACCAGCCAGGGCGCGTGCGGCATCAACGCGGCGGCCTGGGTCAGCGCGGCCGGCGGCGCGGCCAGCAGGCGCGCGACGACGAACAGCGGCAGCGCCAGCACGACCTGCGGCGCGCTCCAGCGCTCGCTGCGCTGCGCGCGCGCGTTCCACAGATCGACCACGACCTCGTCGCGCCCCTCGCCGACACGCCAGACGACGCCGCCGGTATGCAGCCGCTCGCGCAGCGGCTCGGCCAGGCGGCGGGCGAGCCAGGCATTGCCCTCGGGCCAGGTCAGCACCGGGTCGCGCTCGTCGGCCGCGTCGCCGGGCGCATGAAAGCCGTGCCGGCTCGCGAAGTAGTGCAGCCCGGCCCAGGCCGAGACTTGGCGCGCGCCGGAGCCGTAGTCGTCGCGGCAGCAGTAGTCGAGGTACCAGCGCAGCGCCGGTGCGTTCAGTTGCTGCGCATCGAGCCAGGCCGCGAAGGTCTGCGCATCGAGCGTGGCCAGCACCGGGCTCCAGCGGGCGCGCGCGGTCGGGATGGCGAACGCCTCGCCGGCGCTTGCCGCCATGACCGCGCTGCCGAAGCGGCGGTACTGCGCGAGCGTCTCGGCGCGCTCGGCCGCCGGCAGCGCGTCGATCGGCGGCAGCAGCCCGTCGTGCCAGAAGCCGCCGATGTGCAGCCGCTCCTGCGGGCTGTGGCACAAGGTCAGCTCGTCGTAGACCACGACGCCGCGCTCGCTGCGGCGCAGGCCCAGCGCCTCGAGCAGTTCGATCACCTCGACCGCGTGCTCGCCCGGCACCGGCAGGTAGTGCGCGCCGAGCGGGCAGCGCATGCCGGCGATCGCGTGGCCGCGGCTGTTGCCGCCGGCCTCGTCCTCGAGCTCGAACACATGCACGTCGTCGATGCCGGCCCGGGTCAACGCGCGCGCCGCGGCCAGACCCGAGATGCCGCCGCCGACGACGATCGCGCCGGCGCGCCGCTGCAGCGCCGGCGCCGGCCAGCCGCCGGCCTTGCGCTCGCGCAGCAGGTGGCCGCGTTCGACCTTCGCGCCGACCCAGCCGCCGCCGTAGGCCGGCGGCTGGGTGCGCGCGCAGCCCGCGAGCGGCGCCAGCGCGGTGCCGGCGAGCAGCGTGCGCCGGGCGCGGTTCACTGGTGCACCTTGCCCCATTCTTCCTCGAAGGTCTGCACCAGGATCTGGTTCGACAAGCGGTTTACGTCGGTGGGCACGCGCGCCATGTCGAGCGGGAAGTTGAACAAGGTCGGCAGGTCGGCCGGGCTCAGGAAGCGCAGCCCCGGCGGCAGCGTCGTCGGTATCCGGTACGGCCGCCGGCTCGCGAGGATGAAGCCCCATTCGCCGAAGCTCGGCACGTGCGCGTGGTACGGCGTGGTCGCGAGGCCGGCGGCCTCGAGCGTGCTCGCGACGGTCCAGAAACTCTTGCGCGCGATCAGCGGCGAGGTCGTCTGCACGACCGCATAGCCGCTCGCGCTGAGGTGCTGCTCGACGAGCCGGTAGAAGCTCAGCGTGTAGAGCTTGCCGATCGCGAAGTTGGTCGGGTCGGGGAAGTCGATCACGATCACGTCGTAGCTGTCGGTGCTTTGCTGCAGCCACGCGAACGCGTCGGCGTTGACGATCGTCAGCTTCGGCGAGTGCAGTGAATCTGCATTCAACTCGCGCAGCAGCGGCTGGGTCGAGAACAGCGCGGTCATGCGCGGGTCCAGCTCGACCAGCGTGACGCGCTCGACGCCCGGATACTTCAGGATCTCGCGCGCCGCCATGCCGTCGCCGCCGCCGAGCACGAGCACGTTCTTCGGCGCGCCCTGCCCGGCCATCGCCGGGTGCACCAGCGCCTCGTGGTAGCGGTACTCGTCGCGCGAATGGAACTGCAGGTTGCCGTTCAGGAACAGCCGC
>JANXZN010000042.1 GCA_025355545.1 Rhizobacter sp. | reverse complement strand
GGCGCAGGTGCTCGCGCACGTGCAGCTTGGCGAGCTGCCGGTGGCGTTGGTCGCGCAGGGTCGCATGCTGGTGCGGCGCGTGCGCGCGCTGCTCGAACGCCACCGCTTGCGGCTGCTCGACGAGACCGGCTGGACGCTGTCGACGACACGCGCCGCGGCGCAGCTGATGAGCCTGCTGAACGCGGCGCGCGCCGACGCCAGCACCGATGCCTTGCTCGACTGGTTGAAAGGCGGCACCGCATGGGGCCGCGGCGATCCCGACGGTGCACTCGCGGGGCTGGAAGCCGCGTGCCGGCGGCAGCAGATCGCGCGCGTTGCCGTGCTCGCGCGGGTGACGCTGGATGCGCCCGCCGCACGTCTGTGGTCCGCGGCGTCGGCGGTGCTGACGCCACTCACCGCGGCGCGGCCCCAGCCGCTGCCCGCATGGCTCGCAGCGCTGTCGCGGGCGCTGCGTGATTGCGCTGCGCTCGACGCGCTGCACGCCGACGACGCGGGCCGGCAGCTGCTGGCGGCGCTGCACCTGAAATCGCCGGTCTCGGGCAGCGGCGCCTGGGCCGCCGGCGCGGCACAGCGCGTGATGAGCTTGTCCGAGTTTCGGCACTGGGTCGACGGCGTGCTCGAGCAGGCGAACTTTCGGCCGACCGCGACCTTCGACGAGCCGCCCGACGTCATCGTCACGCCGCAGCGAACTGCTCGCGTTCGTGCAGCTGCTGGCGGCGCCGCAGCTGACCCTGCTGCGCCGCCGCGTCGACGGCAACGACCCGCTGGCCGACAGCCCGCTGGGGTCGAACGCCTGGCGCTGGCGCTGGCGGCGCAGGGCCGCCGCCTGGCCGCGTGGCACGACCCGCGCGCCGAGCTCACGATCAACCCGACGCCGATACGCATGAGCGCGCCGGCCGCACCGCAATTCCTGCCGGCACGCCTGTCGGCGACCGCCTGCGAGGCACTGCGCGCCTGCCCCTATCGCTTCTTCGCGCTCAACATGCTGGGTCTGCGCGAAGACGACGAACTCGAGCGCGATGTCGAGAAGCGCGACTACGGCACCTGGCTGCACGCGCTGCTGTTCGAGTTCCACCGCGCGCGCGCGGTGCCGGCCGATGGCGCGCTCGAGCTCGAGCGGCTGCTGGCGCTGGCACGCACGAGCCAGGCCACGCACGACATCGTCGATGCCGACTTCCTGCCCTTCGCCGCCTCGTTCGAGAGCTTCGCGCCGCGCTACATCGACTGGCTGCACGGGCGCGACGAACTCGTCGATCAGCACGTGGCGGATGCGCGCATCGAGCCGCTCCTGGACCCAGCCGGCTCGAGCGTGCCCGCACCCTGCTGCCACGCTGGCGCGAGGCCGCGCTGGCGCTTCCGCCGCACGATCTGCTCGACCGCATCGTCCACGAGGGCGAGCTGCGCGAGCGCGTTGCGGCGACCGTGCCGCCGGTGCAGCGCGCGGCGGCGCTGGACGCGATCGACGCGGTGCTGGCCCAGGCGCTGACGCTGGACGGCGCGCGCTACGCGACACCCTACGGCTTCGTGCGCGCACTCAAGCGCCGCGCGATCAAGGCCGCGTCAACCAGCCACGCTGACGCGGTGCAGCTGCTGACGGTGCACGGCGCGAAGGGCCTGGAGGCGCAGATCGTGTTCGTGATGGATGCCGACCCGGAACCGAAGGCGAGGGAGACCGCAACCCTGCTGATCGACTGGCCGGTCGAGTCCGAGCAGCCGCGGCGCTGTGCCTTCGTCTACTCCGAGGCCGCGTGCCCGCCGTCGCTCGCCGCGCTGCTCGACGCCGAGCGCCAGGCGCGCCGACGCGAGGAACTCAACGGCCTGTACGTCGCGATGTCGCGTGCCAAGCGGCGTCTCGTCTTCAGCGCGACCGAGCCGTCGCGGCGCGCACCGGGTGCGTCGTGGTGGGACCGGATCGAGCCGCTCGCCGCGGCGTGGGAGCTGCCGGCAGCGGCTGCAGTGCCTGGCGTTGACGCGCTGCCACCGGCCAGCCTGAAGACGCTGCGTTTCGCGCCACGGCCGCAGCCCGCCGCGCAGCCTTGCGCGGTGCCGCAGCGCAGCCCCGACACCGACGCCACGCGCCTCCGCAAGGCGGTGCACTGCCTGCTCGAATGGAGCGCGACGGCGCCGCTGTCGGACGGCGCGCGGGCCGAGTTCGCCCAGGCCGCTGCCGACGAGTTCGGCGCCCCGGCCGACGCGGTCGCCGCGCTCGCGCAGGCGATCCTGCGCAGCCCGGACTGCGCACGTTTTTTCAACGGCCCGCAGCTGCGCTGGGCTGGCAACGAGGTGCCGATCAGCGATGCCGGCGAGCTGTTGCGCATCGACCGCTTGGTGCAGCTCGACGCGGCCGGCGGCCCGGTCTGGTGGGTGCTCGACTACAAGCTGCAGCACGCGCCGCAACCGCTGGCCGCCTGCCGCGCGCAGCTGCTGCGCTACCGCGACGCGGTGCGCCGGGTGCAGCCGGGCGATGCGGTGCGTTGCGCGTTCGTCACCGGCGCCGGCGCCGTGATTGAGGTCGAGGTCGATTGAACGGGCGCCGGCCTCGATCCCGGCATTTGGCGGGTGATGCGCCGCTTGATCGGCGCACCTAGTCGGGGCTGGTCGGGGTTCAATTCGGTAACTTCATCAATCTCACGATGGCCGCGAACGCCTTGTCCACCGCCCACGCCCACCCGACCCGCGCGTTCGGCCGCTTCGAGCTGCGCCGCTTGCTGGGCAAGAGCGCCGGCACGATGGTCTGGCTCGCGCTCGACCCGCGCAGCGGCGCCGAGGTGATGCTGAGCCTGCCGCGCGTGCAGCCCATCAACGCGCCGGCACTCGAGCACTGGCAGCGCGAGGTGCGCCTGGCCGCACGCCTGGATCACCCGAATCTCGCGCGCGTCGCCGAGGTCGGCGTGCAAGACCACTGGCCGTTCGTCGTGGTCGATCGCGCGCAGGGCATCACGCTGCCCGAATGGCTGGCGCTGCACCCGAACCCGAAGCCGGCCGAGGCCGTCGGCTGGGTCTGCGACCTGCTGCATGGTCTCGCGTTCGCGCACGACGCCGGCCTGGCCCACCTCGACCCGCAGCTGCACAGCCTGCTGATCGACGAGCGCGGCAGCGTGCGCCTGATGGCGCTCGGCAGCGCCGGCGACGCCACCCGCGCCGCGCAGGACGCGGCCCGCTCGAAGTCGCTCGAGCGCACCATGGCGATGGACCCGAGCGAACTGCGCGCGCAACGCAGCGCCGCGGCGCGCGACCTGCTCGCCTGCGGCCTGCTGCTGCAGCACCTGCTGACCGGCCAGCCCGCGCTCGACCAGCCCGACACCGCGCTCGTGATCGGCCGCATGGCGCCGCTCGGCCGCGAGCTGGTGCGCCTGCCGTGGAGCACGCCGCTGCCGATCCCCGAAGCGTTGCGCGCGATCGCGAACCGCTGCAGCTCGGGGCAGGAGCGGCTGCGCTACCAGAACACGCGCACCCTGCTGGGCGCGCTGACCGGCTGGCTCGAGGCCCAGTCCGAGGACGGCGGCGGCCCGATCGGCCTGCTGCTGGACCGGCTGCACTCGGTCGGTCACTTGCCGGCGCTGCCGGGGCTGGCCGCGCGTGTCGCCCGCGTCATCAGCCTGGAGAGCCAGCGCACCGACGAGATCGCCGACCAGGTGCTCGACGACATGGCGCTCAGCTTCGAGCTGCTGCGCACCTTGAACTCGGCGCAGGTTCAGGGCACGCAGGTGCAGGGCAACGGGCCGGTGCTGACCTTGCGGCGCATCATCTCGCTGATCGGCGTGAACGGCGTGCGCCTCGCGGCGAACACCTTGCGGCCGTGGCCGGGGCCGCTGTCGACGCCGCAGGCCGCCGCGCTGCAGCTCACGCTCGAGCGCGTGCGCCTGGCCGGCCATACCGCGCAGGCGCTGCGGCCCAAGGGCTACGACGCCCAGGTCGTGTACCTGATCGCGGTGCTGCAGAACCTCGGGCGGCTGATGCTGCGCTACCACTTCGCGGAAGAGGCCGAGCAGATCGAGCAGCTGATGAAGCCCGCGGCGGCGAACCGGGAGATCGACACGCCCGAGCAACCGGGCCTGAGCGAAGAGGCCGCGGCATTCGCGGTGCTCGGCGTCGACATCGAATCACTCGGGGCCGCCGTGGCCCGCCACTGGGGGCTGGGCGACGACGTGATGCACATGACGCGGCGCCTGCCGCACGATGCGCCGGTGCGCAAGCCCGATACCGATGCCGAGGTGCTGCGCCTGACCGCGAGCGCGGCCAACGACGCCGTCGATGCGATCGGCCCGCTCGGCGGCACGCGTGCCGTCGCGGCGATCGGTCAGGTCGCGCAGCGCTATGCGCGCGCGCTGGCGCTCAGCGCCCGCGACCTCGGCGATGCGCTCCAGGCCGCACGTGAAGCCTTGCGCAAGGGCGTGCCGCTGCCGCCCGCACGCCGCGGCGACGCGCCCGTGAGCGGTGCGGACAGCGCGCCCGCCAACGCCGAACCGACACCAGCCGCCGAATGATCCTCGGTCGTTTCGAGCTGAAGCGCGTGCTCGGCGAGGGCGCACAGGCGACCGTCTGGCTGGGCTTCGACAAGCGGCTCGAACGCGAGGTCGCGGTCAAGGTGATGCATCCGGACGCCGCGGCCGACCCGGTTGCGGTCGGCCAGTGGCTGCGCGAGGCGCGCAGCGTCAGCCGCCTGACGCACCCGAACATCGTGCCGGTGTTCGAGGCCGACCTGCACGGCGACCAACCCTACCTCGTGTTCGAGTACGTGCCGGGGCCGACGCTGACGCAGCACCTGAAGGCGCACGGCACGCTGCCGGCCATCGAGGCCTGCTCGCTGATGCTGGGCGTGCTCGATGCGCTGCACGCGGCACACGCGGCCGGCATCGTGCACCGCGATCTGAAGCCGTCGAACATCCTTGTCGATGCGACCGGCCGTGCGCGCGTGATGGACTTCGGCATCGCCGCGCCGCTGCACGAACCGGGCAACCTCGACCAGGTCGTCGGCACGCCCGGCTACATGTCGCCCGAAGCGACCCAGGGCGGGCTGCCGACCGCGGCGATGGACGTGTTCTCGGCCGGCCTGGTGCTGGTCGAGATGCTCAGCGGCGCCAGGCTGGTGAACGAGCGCGATCCGTTTCGCGCGATGTACCGCATCGCCAACGAGGACCTGGTGCTGCCCGCGGGTCTGGCGTCCGAGGTCGACGATGCGCTGCCCGCGGTGCTGCGCCGCGCGCTCGAACGCGACCCGGCGCGCCGCTGGGCCAACGCGGCCCTGTTGCGCGAGGCGCTGCAGGGCTGGCTGATGCCGGTGCCGGTCTCGGCCGAGGCGAACCAGCCCGGGCCGGGCCACAACGGCACGCTCGACTTCCTGCTGCGCCGCATGCGCCACAAGAGCGACTTCCCGGCGCTGTCGGATTCGGTCGCGCGCATCCAGCGCGTCGCAAGTTCCGAGAACGAGAGCCTGGCGAGCCTGTCGAGCGAGATCCTGAAGGACGTGGCGCTGACCAACAAGCTGCTGCGGCTCGTGAACACCGCGCACTTCTCGAATGCCGGCGGCAATATCAGCACGGTTTCGCGTGCGGTCGCGCTGATCGGCTTCGCCGGCATCCGCAACCTGGCGATGAGCCTGGTGCTGCTCGAACACATGCACGACAAGGCGCATGCGAACCAGCTGAAGGAGGAGTTCCTGCGGGCGCTGATGGCCGGCATGCTCGCGAGTGAACTCGGCAGCCTGGCGCGCGCAGGCGAGGAGGCCTTCATCGGCGCGATGTTCCAGAACCTCGGCCGGCTGTTGACCGAGTACTACTTTCCCGAAGAGGCGCGCCAGGTGCGCGGCATCGTCGCCGCGGCCGGGCACGGCGATGCGGCGGCGGTCGGCGAAGACGCGGCATCGGTCAGCGTGCTCGGGCTGAGCTTCGAGGCGCTCGGCCTCGGAGTCGCAAAGGCCTGGGGCCTGCCGCCGACTTTGCAGGCCTGCATGCGCAAGCCGGGCGGCGAGCCGCCGGCGCGCGAACCGGCCGACGCGGTCGAGCGGCTGCGCTGGCTGACGCTGGCGGCGAACCAGATCACCGACGCGCTACTGACCGCCGAGCCCGGGCAGGGCAAGGCCCGCGTCGCTGCGGTCGCGAAGCGCTATGCGCGCAGCCTCGGGGTGAGCCCGGCCGCGGTCCAGGCCGCGGCCGATACCGCGCAGCAGCGGCTGGTGCAGATGGCGCAGGCGATGAACCTGCAGGTCGGCCTGAAGTCGCCGGCGCGCCGGCTGTTCCCGACACCGACATCGGGCGGCGCGCCGGCCGAGGCCAGGGAGCACGATTCGCTGGTGCCGCATTCGCTGCAGGCCACGATCACGGTCGAGCAGCAGGCGCCGCGCACGCCGATGGAGAACGCCGCCGAGGTGCTGGCCGCGGGCATCCAGGACATCACCAACACGATGGTCGAGGACTTCAAGCTCAACGACGTGTTTCGCATGATCCTCGAGACCATGTACCGCGCGCTCGGCTTCCGGCGCATCGTGTTCTGCCTGCGCGACGCGAAGACCGAAACGCTGACCGGCCGGTTCGGCCTCGGCGATGGCGCCGAAACGGTCGCTGCGTGCTTCAAGGTGCCGCTGAAGGCCGGTGGCGACCTGTTCGCCGCGGTCTGCATCAAGGGCGCCGATACCTTGATCATCGATGCCACCGTGGCGCACATCGGCGCGCGGCTACCGGCCTGGTACCGCGCGCAGGTCAACGCGCCCGCCTTCCTGCTGCTGCCGATGCAGATGAAGGGCGCGCCGTTCGCGCTGATCTACGCCGACAAGGCCGAGCCCGGCGGCATCGCGCTGGGCGAGAAGGAACTGTCGCTGCTGCGCACCCTGCGCAACCAGGCGGTGATGGCGTTCAAGCAGGTCGCCTGAAATGACTGCCCAAAACGCCTTCAGGGTCGTCGCCCGCGTGGGCTCAGGCGGCTTTGGATCAGCCCGGTGCTCGCCTAAGGCTTCGCGCAAAAATAACATGACTAACGTTTCTTACGCGTTGGCAGGACCGTGTAGTTCCAGTCGCCATGAAAGTTGTCCAGCTTGAGATTGAGCGAGGCCATTTCTGCGTCTGTGATTTTGATACCTGTCGGGTACTGGCCCCTGTCGAGTTCGGCGCGGATCTTCAGGCCCGCTTGTGTGGTCGTGCTGGCGATCAGATTGACGATGACTTCGTGACTCACCAGGGGTCGCCCGCGCCAGTTCTGGGTGATGTGGCAGAACATCCGGTGCTCGATCTTGTTCCACTTGCTGGTTCCCGGCGGGAAGTGGCACACATGGATG
>JANXZN010000440.1 GCA_025355545.1 Rhizobacter sp. | reverse complement strand
GCGCCACACGCAACTGGTCGCCCATCGGCCCAGTGACCCTCAACCCCGAACGCGACTCGAACGTTCAGACGCATGCGGGAGCTTCAGAAATACAGCCGCTGGCTGCATGAAAGAGGCGACAACTACCTTGACGCGCGCCGCTTCTTCCAGCGGCTCATGCAGCGAAAGCAACGGGCAGAGGCTCCTGATAGGCCAGTTTGTTGCGGATCGCGAGGCCGGCGCGGGCAACGATGGCGCCTGCAGTGGCGCGCAAGCGCGGGCGCCTGGCAATGCCACGCCAGAACGCATAGCGCAACCTGTCGACCAGCGGTGCGTGTCGAGTCAAAAGTTCCTCGGCATGCGCGGCGTCGATCGTGACGGCTTCGTTCACGTAGGCGGCGATCTGATGATGCAATTTGCTTCGCACCTCGTCGAGGCTATTGGCCTGCGCCGCCAGCGTGAAATCTATGCATGCGGCGACCCACAGATCGCCTTCCTGCCACGCCATGCACCGCACCATCAGATCGGTGGACTTCATGCGGCGCAGTGTGGCACAGCGCTGCACTGCACCAATTGAGGAATTGCACCTACAAAGTGGGGGTTTCGCCCTCACCGCAACACGCGACAGTTCCCGAACTCGCAGCGGATGCTCATCGCGTTGCCACTTGAGCAAGCGACGGTGTAAATCTCGAAGCCGGCGCCTTTGGCGGCGAGTTGTGCGCTTGGAGTTTTGCTGCACTGCCCGCTGATCGTGCGCGCGATGATGTCCGACGAGCCGCCCGGCGTGCACGGCACGACGATGCGGATCGGTTTGCTCGGCCAGGCCTGCGCGGCCACGGCGAACAGCGTCTTGTTCTTCATCGGGGCTCCATCGTGTAGTTGGCGCTCAGCGCAGCATGCAGGGCCGCTTCGGGTCGAAGCGCCAGTTCGGAATCAGGTGCTGCATCGCGATCGCATCGTCGCGCGCACCTAGGCCGTGCTGCAGGTAGAGCTGGTGCGCGCGCTCGACCTCGGCCATGTCGAGCGTGACGCCGAGCCCCGGCGCCTTCGGCACCTCGATCAGGCCGGCGCGAATCTGCAGCGGCTCGGTCGTCAGGCGCTGACCGTCCTGCCAGATCCAGTGCGTGTCGATCGCGGTCACGCGGCCCGGCGCCGCGGCCGCGACGTGGGCGAACATCGCCAGCGACACGTCGAAGTGATTGTTCGAATGCGAGCCCCAGGTCAGGCCCCAGTCGCGGCAGGTTGGGCGACGCGTACCGAGCCGGCCATGGTCCAGAAGTGCGGGTCGGCGAGCGGGATGTCGACCGCCTGCAGCGCGAGCGCGTGCGTCAGCTGGCGCCAGTCGGTCGCGACCCTGTTGGTCGCGGTCGGCAGCCCGGTCGCGCGGCGGTATTCGGCCATCACCTCGCGGCCCGAGAAGCCGTCTTCGGCACCGCACGGGTCTTCAGCGTACGCGAGCACGCCGTGCAGGTCGCGGGTCAGCCGGATCGCGTCTTGCAACAGCCAGCCGCCGTTCGGATCGAGCGTCACGCGGGCGGCCGGAAAACGCGCGTGCAGTGCACGGATCGCGTCGACCTCGGTCTCGCCGGCGAGCACGCCGCCCTTCAGCTTGAAGTCGTTGAAGCCGTAGCGCGCGTGCGCGGCCTCGGCCAGCCGCACGATCGCCTCGGGCGTCATCGCGCGCTCGTGGCGCAACCCGCACCATGGGTCGTCGGCTTCGGGCTCGCTCGCATACGGCAGATCGGTCCTGCCCCTGTCGCCGACGAAGAACAGGTAGCCCAGCACCGCGACGGCCTCGCGCTGCTGGCCTTCGCCGAGCAGCGCGGCCACCGGCAGCCCGAGGTGCTGACCGAGCAGGTCCAGCAGCGCCGATTCGATCGCGGTGACCACATGGATGGTCGTGCGCAGGTCGAAGGTCTGCAACCCGCGCCCGCCAGTGTCGCGGTCGGCGAAGCGCGCGCCCACCAAGCCGAGCAGGCGCTGCATCGCGCCGAGCGGCTCGCCGATGATCAGCTCGCGCGTGTCTTCGAGGGTCTGGCGGATCTTCTCGCCACCGGGCACCTCGCCGACGCCGGTGCGGCCGGCGCTGTCGGTGACGATCACCAGATTGCGCGTGAAGAACGGGCCGTGCGCGCCGCTCAGGTTCATCAGCATCGAGTCGCGGCCCGCGACCGGGACCACGCGCAGCGCGCTGATGATCGGCGTCCCGTGGTCAGTCATCGTACAACTATCATAGATCGGGGCGATCGCTTGACAAGGCCGGCGCCGCCGGTCCGGGTTTCTCGCCGCTCAGCGCGGCGGCGCGCCGGCGGCGCTGGCGGCTGTTCGCCAGATGGGTGCGCATTGCGGCGCGCGCGGCCTCGACATCCTGGCTCTCGATCGCGTCGAGGATGCTCAGGTGCTCGGCGTTGACGCGTCGCAGGTAGGCCAACCGTTCTTCGTCCGGCGGGCGCGACGGGTCGAGCCGCGCGCGCGGGATGATCATCGTGCCCAGGCTCGCCATCAGGCTGGCGAAGTGGGGGTTCTGGGTTGCTCGGGTGATCTCACAATGAAACTGAAAGTCAGCGCCCACTGCGTCGCGACCGGCTTCGACCGCGTGCGTGAACGCGTCCAGCGCGTCGCGCATCACGACCAGGTTCTCGGCCGTGCGGCGCTGCGCCGCCAAGCCGGCGGCCTCGGTCTCGACGCCGATGCGCAGCTCCAGCATCGCGACCACGTCGCGCAGCGTCGCGAGCTGCTCCGGCGCGATGCGGAAGGCCGATCCGTCGCCCATGCCGACGACGAAGGTGCCGACGCCATGCCGGGTTTCGACCAGTCCGGAGGCCTGCAGCTTGGACAGCGCTTCGCGCACCACGGTGCGGCTGACGCCGAATTTGCCTGCTGCTGACCGGCGCCGCGGGTGTGCTCGGCCGCCGACTGCGCCCGCGCCTGAAGGCGCATTGCGAGTTGCTGCGCGTCAGCGACATCGCCGATCTGGGCGCTGCGGCGCCGGGCGAAGAGTTGATGCCGGCCGCACTCGAGCGGGCCGATGCGGTGCTTGCCTTGCTCGAGAACGTCGACGCGGTCGTGCACCTCGGCGGTATCTCGGTCGAGGGCCCGTTCGGGCCGATCCTGCAGGCCAACATCGTCGGCGTCTGCAACCTCTACGAGGCGGCGCGCCGGCAGCGCGTTCGGCGCATCGTGTTCGCGAGCTCGAACCACGTGACCGGCTTCTACCGGCAGGACCAGGTGATCGACGCGACGATGCCGGTGCGCCCCGACGGCTTCTACGGCCTGAGCAAGGCCTTCGGCGAGAACCTCGCGCAGTTCTATTTCGACCGCTACGGCATCGAGACCGTGAGCCTGCGCATCGGCTCGGCCCTCCCCGAACCCGAAGGACCGCCGCATGCTCGCCACCTGGCTCAGCTTCGACGACCTCGAACGCCTCGTCGTCGCGAGCCTGACCGCGCCAGCGGTGGGCCACAGCGTGATCTACGGCATGTCCGACAACGCCACGACCTGGTGGGACAACACGCCCGCCCGCCACATCGGCTACCGCCCGCGCGACAGCTCCGAGCCGTTCCGTGCCGAGCGCGAGGCGCATCAGCCGCGGCTCGACCCGAACGACCCGGCGTTGATCTACCAGGGCGGCGGTTTCGTCACCCGGGGCCCGTTCGACTGATCTCGGCGGCGGGAATGGGCCCGGCTTCATCCGCTTCGTCGGCCCCTCGCCCGGCGATCCGGGACAAGGCGGCGCACACCGTCGTGATCGACCTCGGTCGTAAACTCGCGGCCTCCGAACCCACCGAACCGCCCGCCGAGGAGCCGCGATGAAGTCGATCCACGCCCTGCCCACCGTTGCGCTGGCGCTGACCATGCTCGCGATGCCCTGTGCGCGCGCGCAGACCCAGGCGCCGGGCCTTTGGGAGCACAGGTTCGCGATGAAGTCGCAGGACGGCCAGGTCGAAGCCGCCATGGCGCTGATGCGCCAGCAGATGGAGGCCATGCCGCCCGAGCAGCGCCAGAAGTTGGAAGAGATGATGGCCAGCCGCGGCGTCAAGATGGGCCCGCAGGGCACGACCGCGAAGGTCTGCCTGAGCAAGGAGCAGGCCGCGAAGGGCGCCGAGCCCCCGATGAGCGGCGACTGCAGCCGCCAGGACCTGACCCGCAGCGGCAACACGATGAAATACCGCTTCGAATGCAGCAAACCGCAGCCGATGACGGGCGAGGGCGAGGTGACCTTCGTCAGCGACAAGGCCTACAGCGGCAAGGCGACCGTCACCTCGCAGCTCAATGGCCAGCCGCGGCAGATGAGCATGGAGATGAGCGGCAAATGGCTGTCGGCCGATTGCGGTGACATCAAGCCGATGACGATGCCCGCCAAGTGACGGGGCCCGCGCCAGCCGCCGACGCGGGCGAGCGCACCACCGGCCGCTGGGCGGTCGCGCTGGCCGGCGCGATCTCGCTCGCGGTCGCGATGGGCATCGGCCGCTTCGCGTTCACGCCGCTGCTGCCGATGATGCTGCACGACGGCGTGATCGACCTGCACGCTGCCAGCTGGCTCGCCACCGCCAACTACTTCGGCTACCTTGCCGGCGCGCTGCTGTGCACCTTCCAGCCGTGGATCTGGGCGCGGATGCGGCACCTGCCGGCGGTCAACGGGCCGTGGCTGGTGCGCGCCGGACTGGTCGCGACCGGGCTGCTGACCCTGGGCATGGCGCTGCCGCTGCCGGCGAGCTGGCCGCTGCTGCGCTTCGCGGCCGGGGTGGCGAGTGCGCTCGTGTTCGTCTACACCTCGGGCTGGTGCCTGGCGCAGCTCGCGCGGCGCAACTCGGCCGCACTCGGCGGCGTGATGTACACCGGCCCGGGCGCAGGCATCGTCGTCAGCGGCCTGTTCGCCAGCGGCATGGTGCAGTGGCAGTGGCAGGCCGCAACGGGCTGGGCGATCTTCGGCGTGCTGGCGTTCGCACTCACCGCCGCGGTGTGGCGCATCTTCCGGGGCGGCGCGACACCGCAGCCGGCGACCGGCGCGAACGCCAACGTGACGACGCCAGCGGTCGGGCTCGGCGGCGGAGAGATCGCAGCCCTGACGCTGGCCTACGGCATCGCCGGCTTCGGCTACATCGTCACCGCGACCTTCCTGCCGGTGATCGCGCGCAACGCGCTGCCCGGTTCGGCGTGGCTCGACATGTTCTGGCCGATCTTCGGCTTCGGCGTGATGCTCGGCGCGCTGATCGCGACCCGCATGCACATCGGCGGCGACCTGCGCCTGTTACTCGCCGGCTGCTACCTAGTGCAGGCGTCGGGCATCGCGATCGGCGTCTGGAGCCCGAGTCTCGCCGGCTTCGCGATCGGCAGCCTGCTGCTGGGCATCCCGTTCACCGCGATCACCTTCTTCGCGATGCAGGAGGTGCGCCGGCTGCGCCCGCTGCTGGCGGCGAGCTTCATGGGCCTGCTGACCGCGATGTACGGCATCGGCCAGATCGTCGGGCCGCCGCTGGTCGCGCTGCTGCTTCGGCGCAGCATGAACGCCGGCGCGGGCTTCGCGCTGGCACTGGAGATCGCGGCAGGTGCGCTCGGCTGCGGCGCGGGCCTGTACCTGTGGATGGTGCGCGCCTATCCGGTGCGCCGGAACCGGCGCCCGGACGGAATCGGGCGCTGCTGACGTATGGCGATGCCGCCAAGCGCCCGCAGGCGCTACTTCAGCACCGTCGCGAGCGTGATGCTGCCGACCGGCAGATTGTTCTTGCCGGCCACGTCGCGGATGGCTTCGGGGGTCGGGCCGTCGTAGACGCAGAAGGACTTGTTGAGGTCCTGGCTCACATAGGAGTGAACCCAGAACACGCCCTTCGTGGCGTTGTTCTCGACCACGGCGAGGCAGGCCTGGGCGCGCTGGTTGTCGACGGGGATTCGCAAGCCGTCGGGGCATGTTCGTTCAACGACATAGCGAGGCATATGTGCTCCAGATGAGTGTCGGCGGCGGGAATGTGCGCCAACAGCAGATTGGTGAGCCCTGCCGTCCGCCTCTACGGCGAGCTTGCCTGGCTTGCCGTCCTGGCTTGCCCATTTTTCGCGTGAATCCCGGCACGAAACGCCGCGGCCACGGCCTCGACACGGCACGTGACGCCGAGCTTGGCGAAGACGGCCGCCAAGGGGTGATCGACGGGGCGCACCGATCGGAACAGGCGCTCGGCGATTTCCGAGTTCTTCAGCGCCTCGCACAGCAACAGCAGGGCCTCGGCCTCGCGCGCCGTGAGCTGGTGCGGGCTCGTCTGCGTCGACGGCCGCATCCCCCGTGGCAGGCCGCGCCGCCCCTCGGCCCGCAGCTGGCGGCGCAAGCCATCCGTCGCGGGGCGCGCAGCGAGTTGTTCGAACAGGGCCAGTGCCTCGAGCCGGGCGTCGTCGTCGCCCTCGCTGACGACCATGCGCAGATCGCCGCGCAGGAAGGCCGCTTCGGCGCGCGCCGCGCGCACCGGGGCGATGTGCTGCGGCGAGTCGTTGGCGAGTGCCTGCGCGAGTGCCTGCTCGAGCGTGTCGGCGTCGCCGCGTCGCGTTCGCAGCCGGCCCAATGCGACAAGGGACATCAGGCGGCTCGTGCTGCAGGTGTTCGGCTGCTGGAGGATGTCGAGCGCATGCTCGGCCGCGTCGTCCCGGTTGCCCAGGTACCGGTCGCACGAGGCCAGCCACGACACGCAGTAGTTGCGATAGACGTAGATCTGGTGCCGGTCGGCGAAGCCGATGCCTTCGTTCAGGTGCTCGACGAACTGGCGGCCGTCGAGCCTGAGCTCGCGCAGGTGGTCGACCTGAAGTTCTTCTGCGGCTTCACGCTCGCCGAGATCGCCACGATGCGGGGCATCTCCGAATGCACCGTCCAGCGCCAATGGGAGAAGGCCCGCCTCTTGCTGCATCGGGCGCTGGGCTAGCCCGCATATTTCACGCATCGACCACTGTATGGCCTGATGGGCCATCTTGACGCTGTTTTCCGGGGTCAACGAGTGTCTTGACTGTCATTGCGTGACGCTCGGGGTGTATTGAGCGTGATCGGTCGATGAGAAC
>JANXZN010000438.1 GCA_025355545.1 Rhizobacter sp. | reverse complement strand
GGGCAACAGCACTACGAAGAGCAGCAGCACCAGCGCAGCGTCGCCGCACTGAAACGCCGCGCCGCCGCGCTCGGCTTCGAGATCAAACTGTCCTCAGTGCCGGCATGAAGACCCAGCCCCCGTTACTGTTTCTTGAGAGGTGAAGCCAGGCGTGCATTTTTCGGCGCACGGCCGACGCCCTGCGTGCCGGCGCGACCGCGGTGAGTCGCGCGTGAAGGGCAATAATCCGCGCCATGATTTCCCGTCGCTGCCTGCTGACGATCGTGCTTGGGAACATCGTTCCGGCATCGACCGCGCGCGCGCAGCAGCGCCGCTCGCTGAGCGACCCGCTGCGGCTGGGCGTCGATCTCGCGCTGTTCGATTCGGGTCTGGCGAAGGCCTTGCTGCAAGGGTTCGGCCGCGACACCGGCATTGCGGTGCTGCCGGTGGCGGCGCCGGCACTACCGCTGCTGGAGGCGCTGGCGCGCGGCGAACTCGATGCCGCGCTGAGCAATGCGCCCGCGGCGGAGGCCGGGCTCGTGGAGCAAGGGCTTGCCCACGACCGGCACGCCGTGGCCGAAGGGGACTTCGTGATCGTCGGCCCGGCGCCACGCGGCAAGGAGAAGGATCCGGCCGCGCTGGCCGGGCTGCGCAACGCGGCCGAGGCCTTGTTCCAGCTGCGCAGCGCGGCACTGGCGATGCCCGGCGTGGTCAGCTTCATGACGGCCGCGGACGGCTCGGGTACCCACGTGCTGGAGCAGGCGCTGTGGCGCCAGGCGAAACTTGCGCCGGCCGCACCCTGGTACGTGGTCGCGGATCCGAAGGGCGGCCTGATCCCGCAGGCGCGCGCCCGCGGCGCGTATGCGCTGGTCGAGCGCGCGGCCTGGGCGATGCATGGCGGCGCGCCGCTGGCCGTGCTGGTCGACGCCGACCCACTGCTCGCCGAGCAGGTGCACGTGCTGCGCGCGTTTCGTGCCACCCATCGGGCCGGCAAGCTGTTCGTCGCATGGATCACCGGGCCGAAGGGCCGGCGCATCGTCGCCGCGCAGCGCGGGTACCGCGCCGGCTGACGTAGCGGCGCCCCCAGGGCCGACGCCGACCCGCAATTCCATGCCGCTTGTTGCAATCGCAATCTTTCGTCATGCTGCGTGACACAGGGCCTGGCTACATTGCGTAGCCTGGGCCGGCCGGGATGCAATGAGTCCCGCTCTGTTCGATCTCACCACCCACCACGAAAGGTTCTCATGAGCATCATCAGTTTCATCAAAGAAGCCGGCGAAAAACTCTTCGGTCACAAGGAAGCCGCCGCCGCGGCCGCGCCCGACGTGGACGCGCTGAACAAGACCGCCGCCGATGCGATCACCACCTACATCAAGACGCAGAACCTGAAGGTCGACGGGCTCGACGTGGCGTTCGACGGCACGACCGGCACGGTCTCGGTGGCCGGCGAGGCGGGGGATCAGGCGACGCGCGAGAAGGTCGTACTGTGCTGCGGCAACGTCAGCGGCGTGACCCAGGTCGACGACGCGATGACGGTCGCCGAGCCGGCCGACGAGTCGCGCTGGTACACCGTGGTGCGCGGCGACACGCTGTCGGCGATCGCGAAGAGCCAGTACGGCAACGCGAATCAGTACCCGAAGATCTTCGAGGCCAACAAGCCGATGCTGACGAGCCCGGACAAGATTTACCCGGGGCAGGTGCTGCGCATCCCGGCGTGAACGGCGCCCGCGGCCGGCTTGGGACGGCGCGGCGCCCGGCCCTTCGCGCTGATCAGGCCGGCGCCAGCGCCATCGGCGGATAGTCGGTGTAGCCCTCGGCGCCGCCGCCGTAGAAGGTTTCGCGCTGGGGCGACGCCAGCGGCGCATCGAGACGCAGCCGCTCGACCAGGTCCGGGTTGCCGATGAAGTGCTTGCCGAACGCGACCATGTCGGCCGCGCCGCTGGCCACCGCGGCCAGCGCCATCGCCCGCGAGTAGCCGTTGTTGACGATCCACGCGCCCTGCGCGTTGCCCTGCTTGAAGCGCGTGCGCAGCGCCGCGAAGTCGAACGGCGCGATGTCGCGCGGCCCGCCGGTCGCGCCTTCGACGACGTGCATGAACGCGAGCTTCAGCGGCGCGAGGCGCTCGACCACGAGGTTGAACAGGCCCTGCGCGTCGCTGTCCTGCTGCGCGTCGTTCGCCGGCGTGACCGGCGACAGGCGGATGCCGGCGCGGCCGGCGCCGATCTCGTCGGCGATCGCGGTCATGACCTCGACCGTCAGCCGCGCGCGATTTTCCGGCGAGCCGCCGTAGGCGTCGCAGCGGTCGTTGATGCTGTCGCGCATGAACTGCTCGAGCAGGTAGCCGTTCGCGCCGTGCACCTCGACGCCGTCGAAGCCGGCCTCGACCGCGTGGCGCGCGGCGCGGCGGTAGTCGTCGATCAGGCGCGGAATCTCGTTCAGCGCGAGTGCGCGAGGCGCGGAGACTGCCTCGAAGCCTTGCGCAGTGAAGGTCTTGCCGTTCGCGCGCTGCGCCGTGCTCGACACCGGCACCAGGCCCGGCGGCAGCAGCGACAGGTGCGAGATGCGACCGACATGCCACAGCTGCACGACGATCTTGCCGCCGCGCGCGTGCACCGCATCGGTCACACGCCGCCAGGCGGCGACCTGCGCGGCGCTGTGGATGCCCGGCGTGTCGAGGTAGCCCTGGCCCTCGGCCGAGATCTGCGTGCCCTCGCTGACGATCAGCCCGGCGCTGGCGCGCTGCGCGTAGTAGGTCGCCATCAGCGCAGTCGGCACCTGGCCGGCGCCAGCGCGGTCGCGGGTCAGCGGCGCCATCACGATGCGGTTCGCGGCGGTGATGTCGCCGAAGTGGATAGCGTCGAACAAGGTGGTCATGCGGGGCTCGATTGGGGCGGGATGCGGCTCATGCTACGGTGCCGCGCAATAACGTGATGGCGTGCAGACCTTGCCGAAATCGGCTAGCCCGCATATTTCACGCATCGACCACTGTATGGCCTGATGGGCCATCTTGACGCTGTTTTCCGGGGTCAACGAGTGTCTTGACTGTCATTGCGTGACGCTCGGGGTGTATTGAGCGTGATCGGTCGATGAGAACC
>JANXZN010000437.1 GCA_025355545.1 Rhizobacter sp. | reverse complement strand
GCATCGCGCACACGAACCGCCTGCGCTTCATGGTGCGCCTGGTCAAGGGCGCGTACTGGGACGGCGAGATCAAGCGCGCGCAGGAGCTGGGCCTCGCCGGCTACCCGGTGTTCACGCACAAGCACCACACCGACATCTCCTACCTGGCCTGCGCGCGCGCGCTGATCCGGCATGCCGACGTGATCTACCCGCAGTTCGCGACCCACAACGCCGGCACCATCGCGGCGATCATCGGCATGGCGCGTGTCACGGGCGCGAGCTACGAGATGCAGCGCCTGCACGGCATGGCCGAAGGCGTGTACCGCGAGGTGATGCGCGATGCGGCGATCCCGGTGCGTGTTTACGCGCCGGTCGGCGAGCACCGCGACCTGCTCGCCTACCTGGTGCGGCGGCTGCTCGAGAACGGCGCGAACTCGTCGTTCGTGCACCAGCTCTCCGACGCGGCCGTCGACGTCGAGGCGTTGCTCGCGTCGCCGCTGCTGCCGGCCGGCACCGTCGGCATCGCGCCGCCACGCGCGCTGTACGGCTGGGACGGCGCGACCGGCCGCGTGAACTCGAGCGGCGTCGACCTCGCCTGCCTCGCGCAGCGCACGCCGCTGGACCGTGCCGTGGCCGCCGCGACCGTGCCGGCCGTGGCCGAAGCCAGCGCCGCCGAGATCGGCGCCGCAATGCAGCGCCTGCAGCTCGGCTTCGAGGCCTGGCACCGCACGTCGCTGCCGCAGCGCGCCGCGGTGTTGAAGCGCGCCGCCGACGCGCTCGAGGCGCGGCTGCCCGAGTTCTGCGGCCTGCTCGTGAAGGAGGCACACAAGACTCTGGCCGACTGCGTTGCCGAGGTGCGCGAGGCGGTCGACTTCTGCCGCTACTACGCCGACCAGGCCGAGTTGCGCCTGGGCACGCAGGTGCTGCCCGGCCCGACCGGCGAGAGCAACGAGCTGCACCTGCACGGGCGCGGCGTGTTCGTCTGCATCAGCCCGTGGAACTTCCCGCTCGCGATCTTCGCCGGCCAGGTCGCCGCCGCGCTGGTTTCCGGCAACGCGGTCGCGGCCAAGCCGGCGGAACAGACGCCGGCGGTCGCGCTGCGCTTCGTCGAGCTGCTGCACGCGGCCGGTGTGCCGGCCGACGCGCTCGCGCTGCTGCACGGGCCGGGCGAGACGGTCGGCGCCGCGCTCGTTGCCGATGCGCGCACCGCCGGCGTGTGCTTCACCGGCTCGACCGCGGTCGCGAAGCTCATCAACCGCACGCTCGCGGCGAAGGACGGCGCGATCGTGCCGCTGATCGCCGAAACCGGCGGCATCAACGCGATGATCGTCGACAGCAGCGCGCTGCCCGAGCAGGTCGTCGACGCGGTCGTGCAGAGCGCGTTCCGCTCGGCCGGCCAGCGCTGCTCGGCGCTGCGCCTGCTGTGCGTGCACGAAGGCGTGGCCGACGGTGTGATCGAGATGATCCGCGGCGCGCTGCAGGAATTGAACGTCGGCGACCCGGCGCTGCTGGCCACCGATGTCGGGCCGGTGATCGACGCCGAGGCCTTCGCCGGCATCGGCGCGCACATCGCGCGGCTGCGCAGGCAGGCCGTGCTGATCGGCGAAACGCCGCTGGTGTCGAACTTCCCGCGGCTGATCGCGCCGATCGCGTTCGAGGTCGCGCGCATCGCCGACGTGACGCAGGAAGTGTTCGGGCCGGTGCTGCACGTCGTGCGCTGGGGCGGCGATGCGGACGCGGTGGTCCGCCAGATCAACGCGCTCGGCTACGGCCTGACCCTGGGCCTGCAGACCCGGATCGACTCGCGCGCGCTGCGCCTGGCGGCCGCCGCGCGCATCGGCAACGTCTATGTGAACCGCAACATGATCGGCGCGGTCGTCGGCGTGCAACCGTTCGGCGGCGAAGGCCTGTCGGGCACCGGCCCGAAGGCCGGCGGCCCGCACTACTTGTACCGCTTCTGCGCCGAACAGGCCGTGACGATCAACACCGCCGCGGCAGGTGGCAACGCGGCGTTGCTCGCCAGCTCTCTCTGATCCCGACCTATTCAGCCTGATAGCGGAATTCCTGCGTCTTCCCGCCGTACCCGTACGCGCTCGCGCGCACGTCGGCCACCTGCACATACGAGTGCTCGGCCACATCGCCGAGCAGCTCAGCCATCGCGTGATGCACCGCAGCGATGTACTGCGCCTTCTCGGCCTTAGTGTTGGTCTCGTCGGTGATGCTGACGTACCAGTGGTAGCTGCGCGCTGCCCCGGACGACAACGCCTGATCGGCGACGAACCAGTGCGCCGGCTCGATGAACTCGACGACCACCGCGGTCAACGCGCGGTCCTTGCGCAGGATCGCGGCGGTGAGTTCGGCGGCCGTGTCTGCGGTGCGGCGGGCGAGCGCGTCGTCGCGGGTGCCGGAGAGCTGGATGTCAAGGTAGGGCATGGTGATCCTCGAACCAGGTTGAAGTTGACGACTGAACTCTAGGGGGCGATCATTCTTCTGTGAAGCAGATCATTTACATCACACTCATCATGTTCTCGAATGAATGACCTCGACCCCGCCTGGCTGCGCAGCTTCACCGCGATCGCGCGAGCCGGCTCGGTCACGCGCGCCGCGCAGCAGGTGCATCGCACGCAGTCGGCCGTCAGCACGCACTTGCAGCACCTCGAGGCGGCTGTCGGCGCGCACCTGGTCGAACGCAGCACGCGCGCACTCGCGCTCACCGCGCAGGGGCTCGCGTTTCTGCCGCACGCGCTGTCGCTGTTGCGCGCGCAGGACGAGGCGCACGCCGCGGTCCGCCCCGCGCGCGAAGCCGTCACGCATCGGCTCGGCATCAGCGAGTACTTCATGCCGGACCGGCTCGGCGAGCTGCTCGGCGTGCTGCGCGACGCCGCCGATGGCGCACAGCTCGAGCTGCTGCTCGGCACCTCGGCGCCGCTGCAGCGCCACTGGGTGCGGGACGAGGTCGATCTTGTCGTCGTCACGGCCACCGCGCCGCCGCCGGGCGCGAAGCTGCTGCGGCGCGAGCCACTCGCGTGGGTGGCCGCGCCCGGACTCGCGCTGCCGCCCGGCCAGCCGGTGCCGCTGGTGCTGCTCGGCAGCGCGTGCCCGGTGCGCGAAATCGCGCTGGCCGCGCTGGCACGCAGCGGGCGCGCCCATCATCTGCAACTTGGCTGCACCGGCAGCCAGGCGGCGGTCGCGGCGATCCGCGCGGGCTGGGGTGTCGGCTGCCTGAACAGGTCGGCGATTCCGTCCGACCTCGACACGCTGGCGCGCCGCGACGCGAAGCGCTGGCCTTCGCCCGGGCGGCTGTCGTTCTACCTGCTCGCGCGGCCCAGTGCGCGACCGCTCGCGCTGGCCTTGTCGGCGTGGGCGCGCTGAACCTGACGAGGGCGCGTCATTCGCTCCAGAGCGCGTGGCGCTTGTGCCAGTCCTCCAGCGACACGTTCGGCATGCGCTGGAACTGCTCGTGCCCCGGCCCGCTCGGCACGTCGACCCACTTCGGCGCCCACGCCAGGCCGATCTCGACGACCTCCGGCGGCTTGGGCAGCGGCGTGTCGATCGCCGACGCATGCGGATGCACGAACTCGGGCCAGCGCGGGTCCCACATCCACAGCGCGCTGCCGCATAGACGGCAGAAGTGGCGGCCCGCCTTCGAGCGCGTCGCGCGCTCGCCCGCTTCGCGCAGCACGGCGTGATAGATCGCGACGTGTTCTTGCCCGCTCACCGTCAAGGTCGCGGCAGCGGCCCCGAGGTTGATCCCGTAGCCGCCACTGCCCGCGGTCTTGCGGCAGATCGAACAATGGCAGCGCATGAACGGCACCGGGCTGTGCGCCTCGACACTGAACCGCACCGCGCGACAATGGCATGAACCTTCCAGACGCATCTCTGTTCCTCCTTTTCTTCACTCCTCAGACCATCACCCCATGGACATGATCGCATTCATCGGTGGCGGCAACATGGCCAGCGCCGTCATCGGCGGGCTCGTCAAGAGCGGGCACGACGCCGATTCCATCGTCGTGGTCGACCCGGGTGATGTGCAGCGCGACAAGCTGCACGCCGAGTTCGGCGTGCGCACACTCGCCGCAGCAGATGCGTCGCTCGCGCACGTAGCGATGCTTGTGTGGGCCGTCAAGCCGCAGCTCTTCAACGCGGCGGCGGCGCCGTGCGCGGCCTTCGTCGGCAAGGCGCTGCACCTGAGCGTGATGGCCGGCATCCGCAGCGACGCGATCGCGCGTGCGACCGGCGCCGAGCGCGTCGTGCGCACGATGCCGAACACCCCGGCACTGGTCGGCCAGGGTATGACCGGCCTGTTCGCGCGCGCGGCGGCCGGCGCCGCCGATCGTGCGCAGGTCGAGGCCGTGCTCGCACCGACCGGCCGGCTGATGTGGGTCACGCGCGAAGACGATCTCGACGCGGTCACTGCGCTCTCGGGCTCCGGCCCGGCCTACGTCTTCTACTTCGTCGAGGCGATGATGGAAGCCGCCGTGCAGATGGGTCTGAGCGCCGAGCAGGGCAAGACGCTCGCGCTCGCCACTTTCGCTGGCGCGACCTCGCTCGCGCAGGCCTCGCCCGATGCGCCGTCGCTGCTGCGCGAACGCGTCACGTCGAAGGGCGGCACAACGTACGCGGCGCTCACGGCGCTCGAAGCGAGCGGCGTGAAGACCGCCTTCGTCACCGCGATGAAAGCCGCACAGCAACGCGCGCGCGAACTCGGCGACGAATTCGGTCGCTGACGCGGGCCAGCGCCGGGCCGCCCCAAGCAGGCCCGCATCCCCTCGGGGGATCGACGAACCTACTCGTTCGGCGAGGGGCTCCATCGAGGCCGATGCAGGGTTCGCGTCACCCCATGCAAACCCTGCATGCCAGCGGACGCTGATTCGGCGTCGCTTGCGCCTACAGTCTCGGCATGTGCCGGCCCTGCGCCACAAGCGCATCGCGCCGCAGCATGCCACGCACCGTCTGAAACTTACCAAGAGACATTCATGAGCTACCTTTCCTACGTCAGCCAAAAAGGCGACACCGCCTGGGACACCTACATCGCGCAAGTCGACCGCGTGCTGCCCTACCTCGGCAACCTCGCGCGCTGGTCCGAAACCCTGAAGCACCCGAAGCGCATCCTGATCGTCGACGTGCCGATCGAACTCGACAACGGCGAAGTCGCCCACTTCGAGGGCTACCGCGTCCAGCACAACCTGAGCCGCGGCCCGGGCAAGGGCGGCGTGCGCTACCACCCCGACGTGACGCTTGAAGAGGTGATGGCGCTGAGCGCCTGGATGACCGTCAAGTGCGCGGCGGTGAACCTGCCGTACGGCGGCGCCAAGGGCGGCATCCGCGTCGATCCGAAGAAGCTGTCGCTGAAGGAACTGGAACGCATGACGCGGCGCTACACCAGCGAGATCGGCATCATCATCGGCCCGCAGCGCGACATCCCCGCACCCGACGTCAACACCAACGGCCAGATCATGGCCTGGATGATGGACACCTACTCGATGAACACCGGCACGACCGCGACCGGCGTCGTCACCGGCAAGCCGCTGCACCTGGGCGGCTCGCTCGGGCGCGTCAAGGCCACCGGCCGCGGCGTGTTCGTGACCGGGCGCGAGGCCGCGCGCCGCATTGGCCTCAATCTGGACGGCGTGCGCATCGCGGTGCAGGGCATGGGCAACGTCGGCGGCGCGGCGGCCGAACTGTTCGTGCAAGCCGGCGCGAAGCTGGTGGCGGTGCAGGACCACACCGGCACGCTCGTGAACCCGAAAGGCTTCGACATCGCCGACACGATGGCGACCCTGCATCGCGACGGCGGCATCGCCAACTACCCGGCAGCCGAGCGCATCGCCGACGAGGCCTTCTGGGACGTCGATTGCGACATCCTGATCCCCGCCGCGCTCGAATCGCAGATCACCGCGGCGCGCGCGCGCCGCATCAAGGCCAGGCTGATCCTCGAGGGCGCGAACGGCCCGACCTTGCCCGACGCCGACGACGTGCTTCACGACCGCGGCGTGCTCGTCGTGCCCGACGTGATCTGCAACGCCGGCGGCGTGACCGTGAGCTACTTCGAGTGGGTGCAGGATTTCTCCAGCTTCTTCTGGAGCGAGGACGAGATCAATGTGCGCCTCGACAAGATCATGGTCGACGCGCTGAAGAAGATCTGGGACACCGCCGACCGCCACAAGATCAGCCTGCGCACCGCGACCTTCGCGGTGGCCTGCGAGCGCATCCTCACCGCGCGCGAAGAGCGCGGCTTGTATCCCTGACGCGCGAGGAGCGCAGTCTTCATCCGTGGGGCCAGGCGCGCAGCGCGTGGTCGGCGACCACGCCTGCGAAGACGACGAAGCCGACCCAGTGGTTGAGCCGGAACGCGCGAAAGCAGCCCTCGCGTGAGCGATCGCGAATCAGCGTGTAATGCCACAGCGCGATCAGTGCGGCGGCGCCCAGCCCGGCGAAGTACGGCCAGCCGAACGCCTGCTGCGCGCCGAGCAGACCCCAGATCGCGATGAACAGGCCGTAGAAGCCCATCACCACCGCCACGTCGAAGCGGCCGAGCGTGATCGCCGAGGTCTGGATGCCGATCTTCAGGTCGTCGTCGCGATCGACCATCGCATATTCGGTGTCGTAGGCCAGCACCCAGAACAGGTTGCCGATCAGCAGCGCCCACGCCAGCGGCGGCACCTGTTGCTGCACCGCGGCGAACGCCATCGGGATGCCGAAGCTGAACGCCACGCCGAGCACCGCCTGCGGCATCGAGAAGAAACGCTTCGTGAACGGGTAGACGATGCCGACGGCGAGCGCGGCAACGCTCCACGCGACCGTCACCGCATTCGTCGTCAGCACCAGCCCGAACGCCAGCAGCGCGAGCGCCGCACCGAGCCACAAGGCTTCACGCACGCTGACCGCACCGCTCGTCACCGGGCGCTGTGCGGTGCGTTTCACGTGCTTGTCGAAGTCGCGGTCCGCGACGTCGTTGACGGCGCAGCCGGCGCTGCGCGTCAGGAAGGTGCCGAGCACGAACACCGCCAGCAGATGCCAGCCCGGAACGCCGCGCGCCGCGATCCACAGTGCCGCCAGCGTGGGCCACAGCAGCAGGTAGGCGCCGGCCGGCCGGTCCCAGCGGATCAGGGCGAGGTACAGGCGCAGGCGCGATGCGGTCGCAACGGTGGTCGGCATGTTCCGGATTGTCGCGGCCGCGGCCCGAGCTTGGCAGCCGGCCGCCCGCATGCGATGCTGGTGCTCCCGCGCAGCAGGAGGCCGCCATGCCCACCATCACCCGGCGCCACGTCCTTCACACGGTCGGTGCGGCCGCCGTCGCCAACTGGGCGCCCGCGGCGTGCGCCGCGACGATGCAATCCTGGCCGCTGCGCACCGGGCAGCGCACCGGCATCCACGACGTCGCGCCGGCGCCCGATGGCGGCGTGTGGTTCACCGCGCAGCACAGCGGCCACCTCGGCTGGTTCGACCCGGCGCGCGGCCGCACCGAGCTGGTCGCGCTGGGCACAGGCTCGGCGCCGCACGGCGTGATCCAGGGGCCGGACAAGGCCGCGTGGATCACCGACGGCGGCCTGGGCGCGATCGTGCGCGTGAGCTGGCCGGAGCGCACGCTGCGCGCGTTCCCGCTGCCGCCGGGCGCGCCGTACGCCAACCTCAACACCGCCAGCTTCACGCCGGACGGCGAGCTCTGGTTCACCGGTCAGAGCGGTGTCGTCGGGCACCTCGTGCCCAGGACCGGCGTCGTCACGCTGCGCGACGCGCCGCGCGGCAGCGGCCCGTACGGCATCTGCACCACGCCGGGCGGGGACGTCTGGTGGTGCTCGCTCGCCGGCTCGTTCATCGCCCGCATCGACCGGCGCAGCGGCGACTCGATCGTGATCGAACCCCCGACCCGCAACCAGGGCGCACGCCGCATCTGGAGTGACAGCCACGGGCGCCTGTGGGTCAGCGAATGGCTCAGCGGCAAGCTCTCGATGCACGACCCCGCCCGCAGCACCTGGCGTGCCTGGAGCCTGCCGGGCGCCGCTCCGAAGCCCTACGCCGTCTATGTCGACTCGCGCGATCAGGTCTGGGTCAGCGACTTCGGCGGCAACGCGGTGTTCCGCTTCGACCCGGGCAGCGAGCAGTTCGAGCGCTTCGGCTTCCCGCGCGGGGCGGCCGGCGTGCGCCAGATCCTCGGGCGCCCCGGCGAGGTCTGGCTGCCCGAGAGCGGCACCGAGCACCTCTCGGTGATCCGCAGCTGAGCGGCTGTTTCAGCGCGCCGCCATCACGACCCGGCCGAAGGCGTTGCGGCCCTCGATGTACGCGTGCGCCTGCGCCGCCTCGGCGAGCGCGAACGTGCGGTCGATGACGACGCGCAACTCGCCGCGCGCGACCCGCTGCAGGCATTCGCCGACCAGCGCATGGGCACGCGGGTACTCGTTCTGCAACGCAGTCGCGAACAGCACGCCGTGCAGCGTGTTGTTACGGGCCCAGAGCGAGAACGCGTTGACGGCCGACCCGCCGCGCCCGGCGACGCCCACGCTGACGAGCCGGCCGCGCCAGCCCAGCACCTTGACGCTGTCGGCCAGCGTCTTGCCGCCGACGCTGTCGAGCACCACCTCGACGCCGCGCTTGTTCGTGAGCGCCAGCACCTCGGCGACGAAGTCCTGTTGGACATAGTTGATGCCGTGGTCCAGGCCGAAGTCCTTCAGCCGCGCCAGCTTGCCCGAGCTCGACGCGGTCGCGATCACGGTCGCACCCGCCTGCTTCGCCATCTGGATCGCCGCCATGCCGACGCCGCCGGCGCCGGCGTGGATCAACACGGTCTGGCCGGCCTTCAGGCCACCGGCGTTGAACAGGCAATCGTGGGCGGTCGCGAACGCCACCGGCACGCAGGCCGCGTCGGCCGTCGCGAGGCCCTCGGGAATGGCCCAGACCATCGCCCCCGGCACCGCGCGCTGCTGCGCATGCGAGCCGTTGGCGTTCAGCGTCACGACGCGCTCGCCGAGGGTGCGGCCCTTCACCTTCGCACCGATCGCGCGCACCGTGCCGGCAGCGATGTAGCCGACGACGTGCGTCCCACTCAGGGGCGGCGTCATTGCGCGCGCGAGCAGATCGCCGCCTTCGATGCTGATGGTCTCGACGTCGACGACGATGCCATCGTCGGCGCACACCGGGTCCGGGATTTCCTCGAAGCTCAGCACCTCGGGGCCGCCGTTCCGGGCGATGACTGCTGCTTTCATGCTGGAAACTCCTGGAAAATGGGTTGGTACGCGGGAGCGCGCGCCCGGGCCGCGTCGGCCTACTGCGTGCGCAGCGCCTTCAGGCGGTCGAGCTTGCCGGTGTAGAGGTCGTGCTCCTTGCGTGTCGTGCTCACCTCCATTGCGCGCTTCAGATGGATGGTCGCGCGCTCGGCGTCGTTGAGCTGCATGTAGCTGACGGCCAGCCAGTATTCGAACTCGTGGTGGTACGGCGCGCGCTCGACCTCCTTCGAGAACAGGCGGCGCGCCGCGTCGTAGCGGCCGTCGTGCAGCGCCGCCATGCCCTGGCGAAAATAGCTGAACGGCGGATGCGGGTCGAGTTCGGCGAGGCGCTGCGCGAGCGTGTCGGCCTCGGCGCTGCGGCCCAGATCGCGCAGCGCGAGCACGCGGTTGGACATCGCGTAGATGTTGTCCGGCTCGCGCTCGGCGACGCGCCGCAGCGCCGCCTCGGACCACTCTGGACGATGTTGCGTGCGGTAGACGACGCCCAGCGTCACGTAGGCGCCGAGCAGTTCGGGGTCGGTGCGCAGCGCCTCGCGCGCGAACCAGTACGCGTCGCTGACCCGGCCACGCGTCAGCGACTCGACCGCTCGGTTGTTCAGGTACATCGCCACCACGGTGCGCTCGGCGATCTCGCGCGTGTCGAAGGCCTGCGCGTCGCGCGGCGGCAGGAAGTCGACGACCATCGGGCGCTCGACGAAGGCCACGCCGGCGCGGGGTTGTTTGTCTTCGAGCATCAGGTTCACGTGGCCGATCGCGATGTACAGGTCGCCCGACCGGTCCCAGACCTCTTCGCCGAGAACGGTCTGGTAGTGCACCGTCAGACCGATCTCCTTGGCGAAAGCGGCGGTCATCAGCACCAGGGCGAGGCAGTTGCCCGAACGCGCATCGAACGCCTCGGACGCGGTGTGCGTGGTCGCGGCGTCGTACTCGAGCTTGAGGTCGCCGTGGTACAGCGAGTCGATCAGCTGGCGACGGCGGTCACCCAATTGCGCGCGCGCGACCGGCCTGGTCGCCAGATAACGACGCATCGCGGGGCTCATCGCCAGCGCCGCGCCGGGGTCGATGCGCTCCGCGGGCGCTTCGAAGAGTTCGTCGTGGAACAGTGTCGCCGCGGGCGGCATCGGCGGCCGGCTCGCACAGGCGACGAGCAGCGTGCAAAGCAACAGGGCGGCCAGGTTCTTCATCGCGCCTCCTCGTGGCGGGCCCACCACGCGCCGCGATCACGATAGCGTGGCGGCGGGGTTACCCAGCGGCCATCCTAGCGCCGATCAGGCGTCGAGCCGCCTCTGGAAAACCAGCCCCGCGTGCTCGCGCAGCGCGTGGAACTTGATCTTCGGCCAGTTCGCCTCGATCGCGCGCAACTCGGGCGCGTACTCGACCAGCACGGTCGGCGCATCGACGGCGTCGTAGGCGACGCGGTGCGCGTTGCCGTCGATGAAGCGCTGCAGCTCCTTCGCGCCGCCGTCTTCGTCACTGCAGGTGACCCAGCGCGCGACCTGGAAGCGGCTAGCCCGCATATTTCACGCATCGACCACTGTATGGCCTGATGGGCCATCTTGACGCTGTTTTCCGGGGTCAACGAGTGTCTTGACTGTCATTGCGTGACGCTCGGGGTGTATTGAGCGTGATCGGTCGATGAGAACC
>JANXZN010000434.1 GCA_025355545.1 Rhizobacter sp. | reverse complement strand
TTGCCAATGCCCGGATCGCCGGCCAGCGCCGCCGTGCCGCCGGCTGCGGCCAGGGCGCGCGTCAGCAAGGCGTCGAGAACGGCGAGTTCGCGCTGGCGGCCGACGAAGCGGTCGTTGTCCGGCGGCTCATCGGCGACGACTGCGGCCGCTCGCACGTCCAGCGGTGCGCCGCAGCGGTCGCAAAACTTCGCGTCCGCCACGCACTGGCGCGCGCAGTGCGTGCATTGCATCGACGGGCTCCTCAGGCGAACGCTTCGGGACGCACCTGCGAGACCTCGATCACCGAGTCGGCCGGCAGGCCGTTGCGGCGCGCCGCCTCGCGGATGGCTTCAGCGCTGGGCGCTTCGTAGAGGCAGTAGGTCTTCTTGCGGTCGGCCGACAGGAATGAATAGACCCAGTTCACGCCGACATCGGCATTGATTCGCTGGACGCCGGCCACCACCGCACCACCCAGTTCCAGCACATCGGAGAACTGGCGTTCGATCAGAAACATCGGCATGGCTTGTCTCCCCGTTGCCGAGGTCCGGCAACTTGCCCGACCCATCCGTCATTAGGCATGGGGCCGGTGCGGCTAGTCAATGCTGGCTATGCCCCAGCCCGCGCGTGCGCTGCACGAATGATCGATTCGGCGGATCGCCAAAGCGCGAGCGGCTGCGTAGACTTTTTGAAAGGATGCGGCGGCGTCGATAGCGCAGCCATCGATGAGTTTTCAACGTGTGTCAACCGAGGAACCACACCGTGGAGTCAACCATGAACGACATGCCCCTCGACATGAGCCCCGAAATGGCCGCCCTGAAAACCCGCCTGAAGGCCACCTGGATGGCCGGCGACTACGGGCGCTTCGCGAAGTACCTTGAACCCGGCGCGCTCGAATTCCTGAAGCGCCTCGCGGTCGCGCCGGGCACTCGCATGCTCGACGTGGCCTGCGGCGCAGGCCAGATCGCGTTGCCGGCCGCACGCGCCGGCGTTCGGGTGACGGGCATCGACATCGCTGCGAATCTCATCGAGCAGGCGCGTGCCGGTGCCAGGGCCGAAGCACTCGACATCCGCTTCGACGAGGGCGACGCCGAAGCGCTGGCGTTTGACGACGCTTCGTTCGACCTGGTGGTCAGCCTGATCGGCGCGATGTTCGCGCCGCGGCCCGAGCGTGTCGCGGCCGAGCTGGTGCGGGTGTGCCGGCCGGGCGGGCGCATCGTCATGGCCAACTGGACGCCCGAGGGTTTCATCGGCCAGATGTTCAAGACCATCGGCAAGCACGTACCGCCGTCGCCTCTGATGCCGTCGCCGCTGTTGTGGGGCTCGGAAGCTGCAGTGCGCGAGCGGCTGCGCGAAAGGGTGGCCGATCTGACCCTGACCAAGCGCCAGTACCCCTTTGCCTACCCGTTCCTGCCAGCCGACGTGGTCACCTTCTTCCGCACCTGGTACGGCCCCACCCACAAAGCCTTCGCTGCGCTCGACGAGGCCGGCCAGGCCGCGTTGCAGCGCGATCTGCAACAGTTGTTCGAGCAGAACAACCGGGCCACCGATGGCAGCACGCGGCTCGACTCCGAGTATCTCGAAGTGGTCGCGACCCGGGCCGGGTAGGCAACGGTCTTCATCCAGCGCTCGCGCGTCATGCGGCAGTTTGGCTGCGCAACATGTCAACCCACGGAGAAATCACCATGGTTCACCCAACCCTGATTGCCCGCCCGTTATTGGCAGCCTTGCGCTGTTCGTTGCTGTTCTGCCTGGGGGCGGTCGGCTCCTTCGCCAGTACACAAGTGGCTGCTCAGGAGCAGGCCGTGACGCGCACTGCCCGGGATGCGGATCTGAAGTGGGGCCCCTGCCCGCCGTTTCTGCCCAAAGGATGCGGCATCGCCGTTCTTCATGGCGACCCTGCAAAGGACAACGTCGACGTGTTCCTCAAAGTACCCTCCAAGTCGAGCCTCCCTCTGCATTGGCACACGTCGGCAGAGCGCATGGTGTTGGTCGCAGGTGAGCTTCATGTCACCTATGACGGCCAGAAGACGGCCGTTCTGAAAGCGGGGACTTATGCGTACGGTCCCGCCAAGCGGCCCCACAAGGGCTTTTGCGCAAGCGCTGTCCCATGTGTCCTCTTCATTGCCTTCGAATCGCCGCTGGATGCAGTGCCGGTCGAGAGCGCAAGCAAGTAGCGACAGTGCCGCCCCAGCCACGCTCGAGCGGACCCACCTTCAGCGGGCCGCTGGGCCGGACCGATCCATCTCGCAAAGGAATGGTCATGATCGACGACTCTGAAGTACAGGCATTGCGCCAACAGTTGCGCGGCACGCTGCTGCAACCCGCCGACGCCGGTTACGACGCTGCGCGCACCCTGTTCAACGCGATGATCGACAAGCGCCCGCGCTTGATCGCCCAATGCGCGAACGTCGCCGACGTGATGACCTGCGTGCGTTTCGCGCGCCAGCACGGTCTGCTGCTCGCGGTGCGCGGCGGCGGCCACAACGGCGGCGGCCTGGGCAGTTGCGACGACGGCCTGGTCATCGACCTCGGCCGCCTGCGCGGCATCCGCGTCGATCCGGCGGCGCACACGGTGCGTGCCGAAGGCGGCTGCACCTGGGGCGATGTCGACCACGCGACCCACGCCTTCGGCCTGGCCACGCCGTCGGGCGTGATCAGCACCACCGGGGTCGGCGGGCTGACGCTGGGCGGCGGCATCGGCTACCTGTCGCGCCGCTTCGGCCTGACGATCGACAACCTGCTGTCGGTCGACATGGTGCTGGCCGACGGCCGCTTCGTGACCGCCAGCGCGAGCGTGAACGAAGACCTGTTCTGGGCCGTGCGCGGCGGTGGCGGCAACTTCGGCGTCGTCACGTCGTTCGAGTTCCGCCTGCACGCACTGAGCAGCGTGGTCGCCGGGCCGACGCTGTGGCCGCTGGAGCGCGCCGCCGAGGTGATGCGCTGGTACCGCGACTTCCTGCCCAAGGCGCCGCCGGAGCTGAACGGCTTCTTCGCCTTCATCACCGTGCCGCCGGCGCCGCCGTTCCCGCCGGCGCTGCACTTGCAGAAGATGTGCGGCATCGTCTGGTGTTATGCCGGCGATGCGGTGCGGGCCGAAGCTGCGTTGGCGCCGGTGCGCGCAATGAAGCCCGCGCTCGATGGCCTGGCCTCGATGCCCTACCCGATGCTGCAAGGCGCTTTCGACGGGCTCTACACGCCTGGCCTGCAGTGGTACTGGCGCGCCGACTTCGTCAACGAGCTGTCCGACGAAGCGATTGCGCTGCACGTCGAGCACGGTTCGCGCACGCCGACGCTGCATTCGTCGATGCACCTGTACCCGATCGACGCCGCGGTGCACCGCGTCGGCCGGCGCGAAACCGCCTTCGCCTGGCGCGACGCGCGATGGGCGGCGGTGTTCATCGGCGTCTCGCCCGACCCGGCGCAGCGCGACCAGATTGCCACCTGGTGCAAAGACTACTGGAGCGCGCTGCACCCGCATTCGGCCGGCGGGGCGTACGTGAACTTCATGATGGACGAAGGGCAGGAACGCGTGCAGGCGAGCTACCGCGACAACCACGCGCGGCTGGCGTCGATCAAGGCGAAGTTCGATCCGGGCAACCTGTTTCGGGTCAACCAGAACATCCGTCCCGCGGCGTGAAACCGGCACCCGTGCCGCGGCGCGCGGTCGTTTTGTCGTCAGGCGGTAGTTGCATCCGGCCGCAGCAGCTACTGCTTTGCTTTTCCCATGCAGGCCCGTAAAACCGAAAGGTATTCACCATGACTACCACGCTTTTTCAACGACTGGGTGGGGCTGATGGCATGGCCCGACTTGTAGACGATGTCGTTGCCGCGCACTTGGTCAACCCCCTCGTCAAGACCCGATTCGAGCAAATCAAGGACATGGCACATACCAAGCAGTTGGTGCGTGAGTTCTTTACGGCTGGCTCAGGCGGTCCCCCGACCTACACCGGCAAGGGCATGCTCGCGGCACACAAGGGCATGAACATCAGCGAGCAGGAGTATCTGGCGGCGATGGACGACATCGTCGGCGCGATGAACAAGAACGGCATCGCCGAGGATGCGAAGAAGGATGTCATCGCCATTCTCTATTCGCTCAAGGGCGAGATCATTCGCGTATGACCCAGCCTCAACAAACGCCCCGCAAGTCGTTGACTTCGCATTGTTGGTTCGGTCCGGGCAACCGCCTGTTCCGGTCTACCAGAACATCCCCCCTGAAGGTCGACCCCGAGACGGATGTCCCGGCCAATCCACCGAACTTAAGCCCCTTGTACGCGCAGGAAGGATGGGGTTTGAGGTGACGGCAGGGGCGAGGCTGAGATCGACCCGGGACGAAGCGCTGCGAGGTGGCGGCGAGCAAGGCGATGGCATCAGTGGTGGCGTCAGTGGCCGCGCGCACGTCGCCGATGCCCAGCACCAGACCGGGCAGCAGGCGCTGCACGAGAGCGGCTGCGCAGGACCGATTGCACTTGGGCGAGCGGGCGGGAAGATCGGCGTGCTCGGCAGCGGCAGCGCACATCGGCGAGGCGATCTTGGCGGCCACACTCGGCGGCGTCCAGGTTGGCACGCAGCTTGTCGGCGCTGGCCCAGAGCGTTTTCTTGATGTCGTCGAGCATCGGGATCGGGGTTCACGTCGCGTCTAGTGGCACCGGTCGATGCTATCGGGATCACGCCGATCTTCCGACACGCGGAGATGCCCTGCGCGCAAAAGCGTGGGGCTTCGGGCGGCAAGCGAGAATCGCGACCACCGCCCCACCACCAGCGCAGCCTCGCCCCCGACATGCCTACACCTACCGCCCGCAAAGTGCCTTCGAAGGCCGTCCAAGCCCGACCCAAGCCAGCTGCCGAGCCGCGCCTGTCGCGCACGCGCCGCCCACCGGAGACCGAGGTCGCCGACTGGCAGGCCGCGTTGCGGCGCCAGTTCGGCCGCGAGCAAGCCTTCGGCCTGGAAAATCTGGGGACCGACCCGGTGTTCTCGGACTTCCGCGTTCACAACCCGGCGAGCGGTGGCCGCTATCGCGTGGCGATCCGAGGTCCTGCGCTGGGCCAGAACTTCTGCAGCTGCCCGGACTTCGCGACCAACGACCTGGGCACCTGCAAGCACATCGAGTTCACGCTCGCCAAACTGGCGGCCAAGCGCGGCGGCAAGGCCGCGTTGGCCAAGGGCTTCCAACCCGAGTACAGCGAAATCTGGCTCGACTACGCGGGCATGCGCCAGGTGCGCTTTCGTGGGGGACGAAGCTGCCCACCGGCGCTGCTGGCGCAAGCCGGGCTGCTGTTCGATGCCGATGACGGCTGGGCTCTGCCCCGGGAACGGCTCGTCGGGCTGAGTGCACTGGTGCGCAGCGCACACGACAGCGGCCACGAACTGCGTTGCTATGACGATGTCTGGCAGTTCGTCGCACAGATCCGTGATGGCGAGCGTCGTCAAGAAGCCCTGGCCGAGGCCTACCCGAAAGCCGCGAAGGACAACGCGCTCGCGAAGCTCCTGAAGGTCAAGCTCTACCCCTACCAGGCGGAGGGCGCGCTGTTCGCCGCGCGCGTCGGCCGGGCGCTGATCGGCGACGAGATGGGCCTGGGCAAGACGATTCAGGCCGTCGCCGCGGCCGAACTGTTCGCCCGCCATTTCGGCGTGCAGCGCGTCCTGGTGGTCTGCCCCACGTCGCTCAAGCACCAGTGGAAAAACGAGTTCGCACGTTTCTCCGAGCGCGAGTCACAGGTGATCCACGGCCTGCGCGCGCAGCGGCAGCTGCAATACCGCGAAGACGTTTTCTGCAAGATCACCCACTACGAAACCCTGGCGCGCGACGCCGACCTGATCGAAGCCTGGGCGCCCGAACTCGTGATCGCCGACGAGGCGCAACGCATCAAGAACTGGAACACCATCGCCGCACGCGCACTGAAGCGCATCGCGAGCCCGTATGCCCTGGTGCTGACCGGCACGCCGCTGGAGAACCGGCTGGAGGAACTGATCTCGATCGTGCAGTTTGTCGACCAGCACCGGCTCGGCCCGACCTGGCGGCTGCTCGACGAGCACCAGTCGCGTGACGATACCGGCCGCGTCATCGGCTACCGCGCGCTGGACCGCATCGGCCAGACCCTGGCGCCGGTGATGCTGCGCCGGCGCAAGGCCGAGGTGCTGACACAACTGCCCGAGCGGGTGGACCAGCGCATCTTCGTGCCGCTGACGCCGCAGCAGCGCGTGCACCACGACGAGAACGGCGGCGTCGTCACGCGCATCGTCTCGCGCTGGCGCAAGACGGGCTATCTCTCGGACGCCGACCAGCGGCGCCTGCAATGCGCCTTGCAGAACATGCGTATGGCCTGCAACAGCACCTGGCTGCTCGACCACGAGACCGACCACGGCCACAAGGTGGACGAGCTGATGACCTTGCTCGACGAGTTGCTCGAAGCGCCCGATGCCAAGGCCGTGGTCTTCAGCCAGTGGCTGGGCACGCATGAGCTGATCAGGCGCCGCCTGGGTGATAGCAAAGGTCAGCGCGCCTGGGGCCATGTGCTGTTCAGCGGCAGCGTGCCGGGCGACAAGCGCGGCGCACTGGTCGAGCAATTCCACGACGATCCGAATTGCCGCCTGTTCCTCTCCACCGACGCGGGCGGCGTGGGCCTGAACCTGCAGCACGCGGCGGCCGTGGTGGTCAACATGGACCTGCCCTGGAACCCGGCGGTGCTGGAGCAGCGCATCGGCCGCGTGCATCGCATGGGCCAGTCGCGTGGCGTGCAGGTGGTCAACTTCGTCGGCCAGGGCAGCATCGAGGAAGGCATGCTCTCGGTGCTGGCGTTCAAGAAGTCGCTGTTCGCGGGCGTGCTCGATGGCGGCGAGCGCGAGGTGTTCCTGCAGGGCACGCGCTTGTCGCAATTCATGAAGAGCGTGGAGCAGGTGGCCGGCGCAATGGGCGAGGCCGACGCCGACCCGGCCCCGGAGCCGCCGGTGGCCACCGACACCGGCGCCACGCCATCCGCCGCGGCCGAACCTTCCCAGGCCGGCGACGCGGTGGGCGTGTTTGGGGAAAGTGCCGCCACGACTGAGTCGACTCGAGCGACGGCGTCGCTCGCCGATGGTCAGCCCGCGCGCGTTGAACCGGCCGATCCCTGGGCCGCGATCCTCGAAGCCGGCGCCGCGCTGTTGCAAGGGCTGGTGACCGTGCGTGCCGCTGGCGGCACAGCACCGGGCGCCGCTCCCATCACGATCGAACGCGATCCGGTCACCGGCCAAGCCAGCGTGCGCCTGCCTCTGCCAGACGCTGCCGTGCTGCAGCGGCTGGCCAAGGCGTTCGAGCCCTGGTTGCGATAGACAGCGACTGCGCGCGCGTCAGAAGCCCTCCTCGACCAGCTCGGCCGCGCGAATCAGCGCGCGCGCCTTGGCCTCGGTCTCGCGCCATTCCATCTCGGGGATCGAGTCGGCGACCACGCCGGCTGCCGCCTGCACGTACAGCACCTGATCCTTGACGATGCCGGTGCGGATCGCGATCGCCACGTCCATGTCGCCGGCGAAGCTGAGGTAGCCGCAGGCGCCGCCGTAGATGCCGCGCTTGACCGGTTCGAGCTCGTCGATGATCTCCATCGCGCGGATCTTCGGCGCACCGGTCAGCGTGCCGGCCGGGAAGGTCGCGCGCAGCACGTCGAGGTTGGTCATGCCGTCTTTCAGCAACCCTTCGACGTTGCTGACGATGTGCATCACGTGCGAATAGCGCTCGACCGTGAACGCCTCGGTGACCTTGACGGTGCCGGTCTTCGCGATGCGGCCGATGTCGTTGCGCGCGAGGTCGATCAGCATCACGTGCTCGGCACGCTCCTTCGGGTCGGCCTTCAGCTCGGCTTCGAGCGCCTGGTCGAGCTCGGGCGTCACGCCGCGCGGGCGCGTGCCGGCGAGCGGGCGGATCGTGACCTTGTCGCCTTCGGGCGTGTGCTCGTGGCGCACCAGAATCTCGGGCGAGGCGCCGACGATCTGGAACTCGCCCATGTCGTAGAAGTACATGTACGGCGACGGGTTCAGCGAGCGCAGCGCGCGATACAGGCTCAGCGGCGACTCGGTGTAGCGCTTGCACAGCCGCTGGCCGACCTGCACCTGCATCATGTCGCCGGCCGCGATGTATTCCTTGGCGCGCAGCACCGCAGCGATGTAATCGGGCTTCGCGAACTCGCGCTCCACTTGATGCGAGGCGCCGCGCTTCACGGCCGGCGCGGTCACGCTGTATTTCAGCTTGTCGCCGAGCTCGGCCAGCCGCTTCTTCGCGTTGTGAAACGCCTCGGGCTGACCCGGGTCGGCGTAGACGATCAGGTACAGCCGCCCCGAGAGGTTGTCGATCACCGCGAGCTCTTCGCACTGCAGCAGCAGGATTTCGGGCGTGTCGATGCCACCTGTCTTCTCTGTCTTCGCGAGCCTGGGCTCGATGAAGCGCACCGCGTCATAGCCGAAGTAGCCGGCGAGGCCACCGCAGAAGCGCGGCATGCCGGGGCGCAACGCCACCTTGAAGCGCTTCTGGTACGCGGCGATGAAGTCGAGCGGGTTGCCCGCGTGTGTCTCGGTGACCTTGCCGTCGGTAACGACCTCGGTCTTGAACCCGGTCGCGCGCAGCAGCGTCTTTGCCGGCAGGCCGATGAACGAGTAGCGCCCGAAGCGCTCGCCGCCGACCACCGATTCGAGCAGGAAGCTGTGCTTGCCGCCGCCGCTCGCATACGCCAGCTTCAGGTACAGCGACAGCGGCGTTTCGAGATCGGCGAACGCCTCGGCGATCAGCGGGATGCGGTTGTAGCCCTGGCTCGCCAGGCTCTTGAATTCGAGTTCGGTGATCATGTTCAACGGCCCTCCACAGGCCGACGGGTGCGAGGGCGCACCGCGCTTTTTCAGATTCTCGGGAGGCACCGGCGCGGTGGGCGCCGACCGCAGCAAGACAAGCGCTTACGCGCTCGCGGCTTGGCCCCGCCAGGGCCAGGCTCCCCGGTCGTTCGACCCGGTGGTGAGGTTGCGCGGAATGAACATGCGCAAAAGTGTAGCAGGGCTCAAGCGGCCCTCCGGCTGTCGATAATTGCGAACCAACGTCAACCGCAGCGTGAGCTTGCGTGATATTTGCCCGCCATTCGTTGCGCCGACACGCGTCGCATCCGTCAGCTCTTTTCTGGAGACCGCTCCATGCGCAGAACCCTCGCTCTGGCCGCCCTCGCGGCCGCTTTGACATGGCCGCTGGCCAGCGTCGCCCAGACCACCGACATCGCCGGCGTCAAGTTCGCCAACAGCGTGCAGGTCGGCAACGCCAGGCTGCAGATGAACGGCGCCGGCGTGCGCTACAAGCTCGTGTTCAAGGTCTACGCCGCCGCGCTCTACCTCGGCGAGAAGGCGACCACGACCGAAGCGGTACTCGCCGCACCGGGCCCGCACCGGCTGCAGATCGTGATGCTGCGCGAGATCGACGCGAACGAACTCGACAAGCTCTTCACCCGAGGCATGGAGCAGAATGCGCCGCGCGAAGAGTTCTCGAAATCGATCGCCGGCATCCTGCGGATGAGCGACATCTTCTCGAGCCGAAAAAAGCTGCAGGCCGGCGAATCGTTCGCGATCGAGTGGCTGCCGGGCACCGGCACCGTGATCTCGGTCAACGGCAAGTCCGAAGGCGCGCCGATCAAGGAGCCGGAGTTCTATTCGGCATTGATGAAGATCTGGCTCGGCAAGTCTCGGGCCGACGCGCAGCTGAAAGAAGCGCTGCTCGGCAAGGCCCCGGCCACGCCGGGTGGCAGCTCCTACAACTGAGCGCCCCAAGGACGCCGCCTCGCGGCGCCCGTCCCCCGCGGGGATCAAGGAAAGTGGCGGAGCCACATTTCCTTGTGAGAAGGCGCGAGGCCATCGATTCGCTTTGAATTCGAGCGCCAACTCGATCACTGCCGAGCAGGGGCGGCCCGCGCAGTGCTCGTCACACTGGCTGAATCGAGCTGCGCAATCTCGATCCGCGTGCCGCCGGTCAATTCGAGTTCGTGCCAGGCGACGGCTTGCAGGTCGCGTTGCGCAGCCACCCAGGCCGGCCGCGACACCACGATGCACCCGTCGTCCGGCTCATCTTCGCGCTGTGCTGCGTGTTGCGCAGTATTCGCCGCCAGTTGCCACACGACGTCGATCACGCTGCCCGCTGCGGTCAGGGTGCGCGTCAGTTGATCGCCCGTTTCGCCGACGGCGGCCCTGCCGGTGTGCAGATGGACGACATGCCCGGTCTCGCAGCCGAGTTCGCGTTGCAACTGCGCGTGCAGCGCGGCCAGACGTGCATCGAGCTCCGCCGCCGCGAGCAATGCCTGGCGATTCGCTTCGAGCGGCACGACTTCGAGCCCGAACAGCACGCTGACCCGATCGCCCATGAACTGGATCGGCAGGCCGCCGGCTGCCCGCGTGATGCTGCCCACTGTTTCGCTGAAACGATTCAGTGCGTACAACAGATCGTGCGGCAGCAAGCGACGCTGCGAGTGCCGCCACCGGAAGTCCACCAGCATGACGGCGACTTCATGCTCCGCGGCATCGCTCGGCGAATCCCGCGACGCGCGCGGCGCGGCGGTCAGAAGCGGCAGCACGCTGATGTTTCCCAGCGGCCGCAGTTGGCATGCGAGCCGCGTGCCTTCGGCAGCGTGGATGCGCATGAGCGTGCGGCGCTCGTCCTCGGCCGGCGGCGGACACTGCTCCTCCCCGGCCACCACCCGCACGCGGCAGGTCGAGCAGCGGGCACGCCCACCGCACATCGAGATGTGAGCAATGCGGTGGCTGCGGCTCGCCTCCAGCACCGACCAGCCGCGCGGCACACGCACGGTGCGGTCCGGATAGCCGATCGAGATTAGGCTGCCGCGCCGTTCTTCGACGAAGGTACGCACGGCGCGCGCGATGAAGACGGCGGCAATCGCTCCGAAATAGAGCGCGAGGAGGCCGTCGCGCACGTTGCCCAACGCAAGACGCCGGGCGTCGTCGAGTTGCACGATGGTGGTGGCGACCCATGCCGGGTCCTGCGCCAGCAGCGAGACTTCCTTCAGCATCGACAGGAAGCCCAGCACGGCGAACGCCGGCAGCAACAACGCGACGCCAAACAGGGGAAGGCGCAACCGCGCGTACCCCGCGCGTTTGCCGAAGGCGAAATTGATCCCCATGCAGCCGTGCATCCAGCCCGGCACGAGCAGGGCAATCTGCCGACCTTCGCGGCCCGAATGCCATAGCATCCAGACCACATGGGCATAGTCTGGTGGATGCCCATAAAGCTCGAACGCGAGCCGCGTGCCGACCGCATGGGCGATCAGCAGCGTCGGGATGCTCAGGCCGAGTGCGATGCGCAGCAACTCCTGCGGCGGCATGCGCAAGGTCCGGTGTTGATAGATCGCCAGGAAGGCCAGCGCGATATGTGTGCCGGCGGCGCCGTACAAGACCAGTGTGCCGGGCGGGCTTTGCCAGACAGCGACCGCGATGCGCAGGCCGCGTTCGGCGACCGTGATCGAAATCAATCCCAACGCGTGATTGACGAGATGCGCGGCGACGTAGATGAACAGGATCACGCCGGACGCAAGCCGCAGATCACGGCGGCTCGGACGAATCTTCGTCGAGAGCGCAAGGGTGTGCTTCGTCGCCATCGGTGCCTCACAACCCCCGCTCGATGCCGGCCAGTGCGACCACCCCGAGCAGCGCGAAGATCAGCGCCGCCATACCGTGCACGAGCCGCGTCGAAACCTTCTTCGCCAAAGTGTCGGCCAGCAGCACCGCCGGCACATCGGCCAGCAGTATTCCCAGTGTCGTGCCGGCCACCACAGACACCGGATCGTGATAGTGCGCGGCCAGGGCGACCGTGGCCATCTGCGTCTTGTCACCCATCTCGGCCAAAAAGAACGTCACGACCGTGGTCCAGAAAACACCGAAACGCGGCGTGCGGCCGACGCTCTCGCGGTCGAACTTGTCCGCAATCAAGGTCCACGCCGCCATGCCCAGGAATGACAAGCCCACCACCCATCTGAGCAAGTTGGCCCCCCGGACATGCGCCACCCAGCCGCCCACGGCACCGGCGAAGCCATGGTTGACGAGGGTAGCGACGAAGTGGCCGGCGATGACGCCGCGGCGCACCCAAGACGATCGGCCACTCGCGCCCGGGCCGGCAGGTCGCGATGGCGCTAGCCCGCATATTTCACGCATCGACCACTGTATGGCCTGATGGGCCATCTTGACGCTGTTTTCCGGGGTCAACGAGTGTCTTGACTGTCATTGCGTGACGCTCGGGGTGTATTGAGCGTGATCGGTCGATGAGAACC
>JANXZN010000433.1 GCA_025355545.1 Rhizobacter sp. | reverse complement strand
GGTTCTCATCGACCGATCACGCTCAATACACCCCGAGCGTCACGCAATGACAGTCAAGACACTCGTTGACCCCGGAAAACAGCGTCAAGATGGCCCATCAGGCCATACAGTGGTCGATGCGTGAAATATGCGGGCTAGCGGCCCTTCGCCGATCGCGCAGCGGCGCGCGCTGCGGTGCTCAGGCGCCGAGCAGCGCGAGCAGCTCGCCGGTGGCGCCGCCCGCCGCGGGCTGGCCGCGCAGCACGCCCATCAGCGGCGGCAGCGCCGCGACCTGCTGCACCAGCGCGCGGATGCTCTCGGCGCCGGTCTTCTGGCGGATGTTGCCGATCTGCGTGCGCACCGTCGAGATCGCCACCCCGACGTCGACTGCAATCTGGTTCGGCGGCGTGCCGCGGCACAACGCCGCGAGCACGCGGACCTCGGCTGCCGTGAGCCGGTGACTCTGCGCGAAGCCCTGCACCGACAGCTCGCCGCAGACGCGGCGCCTGCCCAGCATCACCAGCGTCACCGGCGCGCTCTCGGCGTCGTGCAGCGCCAGCGGCACCACCGAGACGCTGACCCGGTGCGCGCCGTCGCCCAGCGTCATCAGCTTGCGCAGGCCGCGCCGCGCCGCGGCATGCAGCGCGTCGGCGAGCGGCAGCACGTCCTGCGGCCGGCGCGCGCGCAGCTCGCGGCCAAGCAGTTGCAGCGGGTGATCGGCGTCGAGCTCGGCGCGCGCCGCATGGTTCACGTGCAGCACGCGCACCTCGTCTGTCAGCAGCAGCATGCCGTAGTCGATCTCGTCCAGCGTGGCGGCCAGCCAGCGCATCGCGCGATCCGCCGTGGGCCGACTCTCCGGCTTCGGCTGCAAGCGCGCGCCGGCGCCGCTGCCGGTGAAGTGAGAGACGTCGTTGAACATGACCTTCCTCCTTGGCTGCACCCCGCCGAAACACCACGTCGGCGGGATGAAACAAGCGTAGGTCGGTCAGTCAGCGTGAAGAGGTGAATATCGCCGCGCGGGCATGTGACTTATTCACCTCGCCGGCGGCGCCGCCAGCACGCGCAGCAGCCAGTGGTTCATGTCGGCGATCTCCTGCGGGCACACCGAATGCGGCATCGGGTAGGCGTGCCACTCGACCGGGTAGCCGAGCACGACCAGCGCGTCGCGCGACCCGGTGGCGCGCGCGATCGGGATCATCTCGTCGGCGCTGCCGTGGGCCTGGAAAATCGGCACCCCGGCGTTGGCGACGCTGCGCTCGGCGCCGGTCAGCTCGGCCAGCGGCAGGTAGCCCGACATGCCCAGCAGCCCCGCCAGGCGCTCGCCAAAGCGCAGGCCGGTCATGAAGGTCATCGCGCAGCCCTGCGAGAAACCGGCCAGCACGATGCGCGAGGCCGGGATGCCGCGCGCGATCTCGGCGCCGATCAGCGCCTCGACCAGCGCCTGCGAGACGCGCAGCCCGGCGGCGTCTTCGGGCCGGCCCGGGCCGAGGATGTCGTACCAGGCCGGCATCACGTAGCCGCCATTGATCGTCACCGGCCGCGTCGGCGCGCTCGGGAGCACGAAACGCACCGGGCCGACGCGGGCCAGATCGAGCTCCTGCGCGATCGGCACGAAGTCGTTGCCGTCGGCGCCCAGGCCGTGCAGGATGATGATGCTCGCCGTCGGGTTCGGTGCGGTTTCGATCTCGATCGTTTCGAGGGACATGGTCGTGCTCGCAGGGCGTCGCGGGTGAGGTGAGGGCGGGGTCGGTTCGGCAAGAAGCTCAGTGGCCGACGGTTCGGCCGTGGGCGGCGGCCGATTGTCGCTGCAAGGGCGCGGCGGCCTGGCGCGTCACGATCGCGGCACCTTGCCGAGCATCGTCGGTGCGCGCATGAAGTCGAAGTCGACGCCCTGGTCGGCCTGTGTGACGGTCTGCAGGAACAGCCTGCGGTAGCCGCGGTCGGCGGTCGGCTCGACGACGGGCGTGGCGCGCGCACGCCGTGCCAGTTCGGCATCGGAGATCAGCAGCGCGAGTTCCCGGTTCTTCACGCTCAGCCGGATGCGGTCGCCGTTGCGAACGTGCGCCAACGGCCCGCCGATGGCCGATTCCGGCGTGACGTGCAGCACGATGGTGCCGAATGCCGTGCCGCTCATGCGGCCGTCGGAGATGCGCACGATGTCCTTCACGCCCGCACGGGCCAGCTTCAACGGGATCGGGATGTAGCCGGCCTCGGGCATGCCCGGCGCGCCCTTCGGGCCGATGTTCTTCAGCACCAGCACGTCTTGCGGCGTCACGTCGAGCGCGTCGGAGTCGATGCGCTCGATCAGGTCCTGCGCGTTCTCGAACACCACCGCGCGGCCCTCGTGCTCCATCAGGCCCGCATCGGCGGCCGACTGCTTGATGATCGCGCCGCCCGGCGCCAGGTTGCCCTGCAGCACCGCGATGGCGCCCTGCGGGTAGATCGGGTCGGCGAGGCTGCGCACCACGTCCTGCCTGAAGCCCGGGCCGGCGCGCTCGAGTTCCTCGCCGAGCGTGCGACCGGTCACCGTCATCGCCTCCAGCTGCAGCAAGGGCCTGAGCTCGCGCAGCAGCGTGGCCATGCCGCCGGCCTTGTGGAAGTCCTCCATGTAGTGCTGCCCCGACGGCTTGAGGTCCAGCAGCACCGGCGTCTCGCGCCCCATGCGATCTAGCGACTGCAGGTCGACCTCCAGGCCGACGCGCCCCGCGATGGCGGCGAGGTGGACGATGCCGTTGGTCGAGCCGCCGATCGCCAGCAGCACGCGCATCGCGTTCTCGAATGCGGCAGGGGTGAGGATCCTGTCGATCGTCAGCCGGTCGCGCGCCATCTGCACCGCCTGCGCGCCAGTCTGCTCGGCGATGCGGATGCGGTCGGCCGTGACGGCCGGTGGCGACGCACCGCCCGGCATCGTCATGCCTAGGGCCTCGGCGATGCAGGCCATCGTGCTGGCCGTGCCCATCACCGAGCAGGTGCCCACGCTGGCCACGAGCTGGTTGTTCACGGCGGCCGTTTCCTCGGCGTCGATCGCGCCGGCGCGAAACCTGCCCCAGTAGCGGCGGCAGTCGGTGCAGGCGCCGACTCTTTCGCCGCGGTGGCTGCCGGTCAGCATCGAGCCGGTGACGAGCTGGATCGCCGGGATGTTGGCCGACGCGGCGCCCATCAGCTGCGCCGGCACGGTCTTGTCGCAGCCGCCGATCAGCACCACCGCGTCCATCGGCTGGGCGCGGATCATCTCCTCGGTGTCGATGGCCATCAGGTTGCGCAGGAACATGCTGGTCGGCGCCGCAAAGCTCTCGTGGATCGAGATCGTCGGGAAGGCCATCGGCAGCCCGCCGGCCAGCATCACGCCGCGCTTGACCGCCTCGACCAGCTGCGGCGCGTTGCCGTGGCAGGCGTTGTAGTCGCTGCCGGTGTCGGCAATGGCGATCACCGGTCGATCCAGCGCCGCGTCGGTGTAGCCGGCGCCCTTGATGAAGGCCTTGCGCAGGAACAGCGAGAAGCCCTGGTCGCCGTAGCTGGTCAGGCCCTTGCGCATGCCCGAGGGCTCGGGCATGTCGGCGCTGTCGTCGGGTCTGCTGGACATGGTGCCTCGGCGTCGACCGGTCAAAGACTGAAGTCGTAGTCGATCACCAGCGGCGCGTGGTCGCTGAAGCGCTGGTCGAGGTAGATGTGCTCGGCCTTCGCGTGCCGCGCGATCGCCGGCGTGGCGAGGTGGTAGTCGAGTCGCCAGCCGACGTTTTTGGCCCGGGCCTGGCCGCGGTTGCTCCACCAGGTGTACTGCTCGGGGTGCGGGTTCAGCGTGCGGAACACGTCGACCAGGCCGATCTCGTCAAGCAGGCTCGTCATCCAGGCGCGCTCCTCGGGCAGGAAGCCGCTGTTCTTCTGGTTGCCGCGCCAGTTCTTCAGGTCGATCTCTTTATGCGCGATGTTGATGTCGCCGACCAGGATCAGCTCGCGCTCCGAGGCCAGCGCCTTCAGGTGCGGCGCCATCAGCGCGAGGAAGCGGAACTTGGCGGCCTGCCGCAGTTCGCCGCTGGAGCCGCTCGGGAAGTAGCAGCTGACGATGCTGAGCTTGCGCCGCGCGGTGTCGAAGCGCGCCTCGACATAGCGGCCCTCGGCGTCGAACTCGGCATTGCCGATCCCGAGCACGACGGCACTCGGGCGTCTGCGCGCGTACAGGCCGACGCCGGAGTAGCCCCTCTTCTCGGCGTAGTGGAAATGCCCGGCCATGCCGGCCACCGTGTCGAACCGGCCGACCACGGTGTCGGCCTGCGCCTTGACCTCCTGCACCCCCATACAATCGGCCGCCACACCTTCGGCCCAGGCCTCGAAGCCCTTGTCGGCCGCGGAGCGGATGCCGTTCAGATTCAACGAGACGAGACGGAACACGACAGGACTTTCGGGATGAGCACCAACGACGCCCAGGATGCACTCGCGCAGGACTTCGTCAAGTTCGCGATCGAGGCGGGCGTGTTGCGCTTCGGTGAGTTCAGGACCAAGGCCGGCCGGCTGTCGCCGTACTTCTTCAACTCGGCCCTGTTCGACGATGGCGCCAAGCTGGCGCGGCTGGCCGAATTCTATGCGCGGCGCCTGCTCGCGTCGGGCTGCGCGTTCGACATGCTGTTCGGTCCGGCCTACAAGGGCATCACGCTGGCGGCGGCGACCGCGGTGGCGCTCGCGGGCCTGGGCCGCAACACGCCGTTCGCGTTCAATCGCAAGGAGGCGAAGGCGCATGGCGAAGGCGGCACGCTGGTCGGTGCGCCGGTGCGCGGGCGCGTCGTGATCGTCGACGACGTGATCACCGACGGCGCCTCCAAGCGCGCGTCGGTCGAGCTGCTGCGCGCCGCCGGCGGCGCGCCGGCGGCAGTGCTGATCGCGCTCGACCGCATGGAGCGCGGCGGCACCGACGCGCAACTCTCCGAGCGCTCGGCGGTCGAGGACTTCGAGCGCGAGTACGGCCTGCCGGTGATCTCGATCGCGACCGTCCAGGACCTGCTGCAGTATTTGCGCTCGAACGCCGACCCGGCGCTCGGCACAGACTTTGCTCGTGTCGCCGCCTACCGTGAACGTTATGGAGTCTGAATGAAAGCCGTCCGTCTCGCCGCCGCCGCCTTCGAAACCTGTGTGCTGCTGCTGGTGCTCGGCGCGCACCCGCTGACCTGGGCGCAGGCCGCGGCCCCGGCCGGCCGCTCGATCTACACCTGCGTCTCGGCCACGGGCAAGACCCTGACCTCGGACCGGCTGATCGCCGATTGTTCCGGGCGCGAGCAACGCATCCTGAATGCCGACGGTTCGCTGAACCGCATCGTGCCGCCGAGCCTGACCGGCGAGGAGCGTGCACGCGTCGAAGAGCACGAGCGCGCCGCGAGTGCCGCGCGCAACGCGAAGATCGAGGCCGCGCGGCGCGACCGCAGCCTGCTGACGCGCTACCCGAGCGAGGCCGCGCACGCGAAGGCGCGCGCGGTGGCGCTCGACTCGGTGCACAAGCTGCTGCGGGCCAGCGAGGGGCGGCTGGTCGAACTCGCCAAGGAACGCAAGCCGCTGACCGCCGACGCCGAGTTCTACGCCGGCAAGCCCCTGCCGCCGCAGCTGAAGGCGCGGCTCGACGCGAACGACGTGTCGACCGAAGGCCAGCGTTTGCAGATCGAGTCGCAAAGGGCCGAGCTGGACCGCATCAACAAGAATTACGACACCGAGTTCCAGCGCCTGAAGAAGCTGTGGGCCGGCGCGTCGCCCGGCGCGCCCGAGCAGCAGGCCGACGCTTCGGCGCCGGCCAGGTAACGCGGCGCACGACGGTCAGCCGGCGAGCTTTTTCTTCAGCAGATCGTTGACCTGCGCCGGGTTGCCCTTGCCCCTGGTTGCCTTCATCACCTGGCCGACCAGCGCGTTGAAGGCCTTGTCCTTGCCGGCGCGGAACTCCTCGACCGACCTGGCGTTGGCGGCCAGCACCGCGTCGACGATGGCGGAGAGTTCGCCGGCGTCGCTCATCTGCTTCAGGCCCCGAGCCTCGATCAGCGCGCCGACATCCTGGCCTTCGCCGGTCCACAAGGCATCGAAAACCTGCTTCGCGCCGTTGTTCGAGATCGTGCCGTCGGCGATGCGCGCGATCATCAAAGCGAGTGCCGGCGCCGTCACCGGGCTGGCGGCGATCGTCAGGTCCTGGGCGTTCAGGCGCCGCGACAGCTCGCCCATCAGCCAGTTCGCGACCAGCTTCGGCTGGCCGCTGGCCTTCGCGGCGGTTTCGAAGAACGCCGCGAAGTCCTTGCTCTGCGTCATCAGCGCCGCGTCGTACGCGGGCAGCGCGTAGTCGCGCTCGAAGCGCGCAGCCATCAGGCGCGGCAGCTCGGGCATTTCGCCGCGCACGCGCGCGATCCAGTCGGCACCAATCGCCAGCGGCGGCAGGTCGGGGTCGGGGAAGTAGCGGTAGTCGTGCGCGTCTTCCTTGCTGCGCATCGCGCGGGTCTCGCCGCTGTCAGGGTCGAACAGCACGGTGGCCTGATGCACGCTGCCGCCGTCCTCGAGCAGGTCGATCTGCCACTGCACCTCGTAGTCGATCGCCTGCTGCATGAACTTGAAGCTGTTCAGGTTCTTGATTTCGCGCCGCGTGCCGAACGACGCACCCGGGCGGCGCACCGAGACGTTGGCGTCGCAGCGGAACGACCCCTCCTGCATGTTGCCGTCGCAGATGCCGATCCAGGTGACGAGCCGGTGCAGCGCCTTCGCGTACTCGACCGCCTCGCGCGAGCTGCGCCTGTCGGGCTCGGTGACGATCTCGAGCAGCGGCGTGCCGGCGCGGTTCAGGTCGATGCCGGTCTGGCCCTGGTAGGCCTCGTGCAGCGACTTGCCGGCGTCTTCTTCCAGGTGCGCGCGGGTCAGGTTCACCTTGTGCTTCTCGTCGCCGACGAAGAACTCGACCGTGCCGCCCTGCACCACCGGCGTCTCGTACTGGCTGATCTGGTAGCCCTTGGGCAGGTCGGGGTAGAAGTAGTTCTTGCGCGCGAAGATCGACAGCGGGGCGATCTTCGCGTTCACCGCCAGGCCGAAGCGGATCGCGCGCTCGACCGCGCCGCGGTTCATCACCGGCAGCGTGCCCGGCAGCGCCAGATCGACCGGCGAGGCCTGCGTGTTCGGGGCGGCGCCGAAGTGTGTCGACGAGCCGCTGAAGATCTTCGATCGGGTCGAGAGTTGCGTGTGCGTCTCGATGCCGATGACGACCTCGTAGCCGCGGATCAGGGCAGCTGTCGTCATGGTGTCAGTAGCCCGCCGGCGCGCGGGCGTGCCAGTCGCTCGCTTGCTGGAACGCGTGCGCCGCGTGCAGCAGCGTGCCTTCCTGGAAGTAGTTGCCGATCAGCTGCAGGCCGACCGGCATCGACGCTTCGCCGAAGCCGGCCGGCAGGCTCATGCCGGGCAACCCGGCCAGGCTGGCGGGCAGGGTGAAGATGTCGGCGAGGTAGCTGGCCACGGGGTCGTCGCTTTTCGCGCCGAGCTTCCACGCGACCGTCGGGGCGACCGGCCCTGCTATCACGTCGCACTGCCGGAAGCAGGCCTGGAAGTCGTCGGCGATCATGCGGCGCAGCTTCTGTGCCTGCAGGTAGTAGGCGTCGTAGTAACCGTGCGAGAGCACGTAGGTGCCGATCATGATGCGGCGCTTGACCTCGGCGCCGAAACCTTCGCTGCGGCTCTTCTTGTACATGTCCTCCAGATCGACGTACTGCGCGGCGCGGTGCCCGTAGCGCACACCGTCGAAGCGGCTCAGGTTCGAGCTCGCCTCGGCCGGCGCGATGATGTAGTAGACGGGGATCGACAGCTCGGTGCGCGGCAGGCTCACGTCCACCAGCGTCGCGCCGAGCTTCTCGAACTCGGCCAGCGCGGCACGCACCGCGCCGTCCACGTCGGCGGCCAGCGCGGCCGGAAAAAACTCGCTGGGCAGGCCGATGCGCAGGCCCTTCAGGGGCTGCGTGGCGCTGGCGCCGGCGCGCGTCGCCAGCATCGCGGCGTGGAAGTCCTGCGGCGGGCGCGGCGCGCTGGTCGAATCGCGTTCGTCGAAGCCGCTCATCGCGCCGAGCAGCAGCGCACAGTCTTCGGCAGAGCGCGCCAGCGGGCCGGCCTGGTCGAGGCTGGAGGCGAACGCGATCATGCCGTAGCGCGAGCACACACCGTAGGTCGGCTTGATGCCGGTGATGCCGGTGAAGCTCGCGGGCTGCGGATCGAGCCGCCGGTGTCGGTGCCGGTCGCGGCCGGCATCAGGCGCGCGGCGACGGCCGCGGCCGAGCCGCCCGACGAGCCGCCCGGCACGCGCGTCGGATCCCACGGGTTCTTGACCGGCCGATACGCCGAGTTCTCGTTGCTCGAGCCCATCGCGAACTCGTCGCAGTTGAGCTTGCCCAGCGTCACGACGCCTGCGTCGCCCAGGCGAGCGACCACGGTCGCATCGAACGGGCTGAGGTAGCC
>JANXZN010000432.1 GCA_025355545.1 Rhizobacter sp. | reverse complement strand
GGTTCTCATCGACCGATCACGCTCAATACACCCCGAGCGTCACGCAATGACAGTCAAGACACTCGTTGACCCCGGAAAACAGCGTCAAGATGGCCCATCAGGCCATACAGTGGTCGATGCGTGAAATATGCGGGCTAGCGGTCGCGGCGCCGCCGGGCCATCAACAGCAGCGGCGCGAGCCCGGCCGCAAGCATCGCCCAGCTGCCCGGCTCGGGCACCGGCGCGGCCGACGCGAACTCGACCGAGATATTGTCCAGCCCGATGTAGTTGATGCCGGCCAGCCCCTGCAGCTGCACCGTCGTCGACGCGCCGGTCGCGACGAACCGCATGCTCTCGTGGTACCAGTCGTTGTTGGTGCCGGTGACGGGCGTCGTGAAGGTCGCCGAGGTGCCGGCCGCACTCGCGGTGAGCGCGTCGGGGCGGCCCCAGAAGTTCGAGCCTCCGAGGTCGAAGCTGAGCTGGTAGGTCGAGCCCGGCGTGGTGGCGATGGTCTGCCGCACGCCGGCGAACGGCGCCCCGGCCTGGTAGTTGCTCAGATCCAGGAAGAAGCTGCCGTCGCTGGCCGTCAAGCCGAACGGGTTGGTCGGCCCGATCCAGGCCGTGGTGTCGGTGATGACGGTCCAGCCGGTGATGACGGTCGAGCCGGCCGGCGGCGACATCGTGTCGTTGCCCTGGTTGACGAAGCCGCCGGTCTCGAAACTGCCGTTGCTCAGCAGGTTGGCGTGGGCGGCCGACGTGCCCAGTGCGGACGCGGCCAGGGCGATGGCAGGGAGCAAGGTGCGGTAGCGTTTCATGGGAGCCTCGCTATGACGGTGGGTTGACGAACGGGGGAGCGTGCGCGCCGCTTCCGGCACGCTGCACCATGCTCGGCACCGGTCGTTACCGGAGCGTTACCGCCGCCGATCCTCAGCCGCGCTTGCCGCCCTTGCCGCCCGCGACCTTCAGCAGCAGCTCGATCAGCAGCGCGCGCTCCGCCGCCGAGAGCGCACGCAGCGCCGGGTTCTCCATCGTCGCGGCGATCTTCTCGGCGCGTGCGGCCAGCTCGGTGCCCCTGGGCGTCAGGTGGATGTGCATCGCGCGCCGGTCCTGCGTGCTGCGCACCCGTTCGACCCAGCCGCGTTCGACCAGCCGGTCGAGCGTGACGGCCATGTTCGGAGGCGAGATGTCCAGCGCCTGGCCGAGCTGCTTCTGGTTGACCTGCGGGTTCGCGGCCACCAGCATCAGGATCGAGAACTCGACGACCTTCAGGTCCAGCGGCGCGAAGTTCTGCGCGAAGACGCGCCGCATCGCGAGCGCCGCGCGGCTCGCGGCATAGCCGACGAGGTGCGTCAGGCGCGACTGGTCGAGGGCGTCGGCCGCGCCCTTGCCCTGAGGTTCGCGCGATCCGGGCACGAGAGGCTCACGCCGCGCTCTTGCGCGCCGCACCGAGGTAGGTGTCGATCACGCGCGGGTCGCGGGCCAGCTCGGCCGCCGGGCCCTCGAGCGCGATCTCGCCCATCTCGAGCACGTAGCCGTGATCGGCCACCTCGAGCGCGGCGCGCGCGTTCTGCTCGACCAGCAGGATTGTCACGCCGGTCGCGCGCAGGCTGTCGATGATGCGGAAGATCTCCTTGACGACCAGCGGTGCCAGGCCCAGGCTGGGCTCGTCGAGCATCAGCAGCTGCGGCTTGCCCATCAGCGCACGGCCGATCGCCAGCATCTGGCGCTCGCCGCCCGACAAGGTGCCGGCGAGTTGCGCGCGACGTTCCTCCAGGCGCGGGAAGAGCCTGAACACGTCGGCCATCGCGCCCGCGCTGTCCTTGCGGCCGAGGCGCACCTGGCGGTAGGCGCCGAGCAGCAGGTTGTCCTCGACCGGCATCGTGCCGAACAGGGCACGCGTCTCGGGCACCAGCGCGATGCCGGCCATCACGCGCTCTTCGAGCGTGTCGAGCGCAACCGGGCGGCCCTGGTACTCGATCCGGCCGCGCGCCGGCAGGCAGCCCATCAGCGCGTTCAGCAAGGTCGACTTGCCGGCGCCGTTCGGGCCGATCACGGTCACCACGCTGCCGGCCTTCGCCTGCAGGTTCAGGCCGTGCAGCACGTCGGCGCGGCCGTAGCCGGCGTGCAGGTCCTGGACATTCAGCAGCATTTCGTCCGACATGCTCAGTGCTCCGCGCCGACTCAATGTTCGGTACCGAGGTAGGCGGCGCGCACCGCGGGGCTGGCCTGCACCTCTTCGGGCGTGCCCTCGATCAGCAAGGTGCCGAACTCCATCACGACGATGCGGTCCACCAGGCCCATCACCAGGTCCATGTCGTGCTCGACCAGCAGGATCGAGAGCCCCTCGCCGCGCAGCTGACGCAGCACGTCGGCCAGGCCCTGCTTCTCCTTCAGACGCAGGCCCGCGGCCGGCTCGTCGAGCAGCAGCAGGGTCGGGTCGGCAGACAGCGCGCGTGCGATCTCCATCAGGCGCTGCGGCCCGAGCGCCAGGTTGCCGGCGAGCTCGTGCATGCTGCCCTGCATGCCGATGCGGCGCAGCTGCTTCTCGGCTTCCTTCAGCAGCTGGCGCTCCTCGGCGCGATCGAGCCGAAACATCGCCGACGCGACCCCGCGCCGGCCGCGCAGGTGCGCGCCGAGGGCGACGTTCTCGAGCACCGTCATGCCGGCGATCATCTTGACGTGCTGAAAGGTACGCGAGACGCCGCGCCTGGCAATCGCGCGCGAGCTTAAGGCTTCGATGCGCTCGCCGAGCAGCGTGACCGCACCGCGTGTCGCGGGCAGCACGCCGGTCACGAGGTTGAAGGTGGTCGACTTGCCGGCGCCGTTCGGCCCGATCAGGCCGAGGATCTCGCCGGCGCGGACCTGGAAGCTCACGTCGTTGACCGCGACCAGGCCGCCGAACTCCTTGCGCGCGTCCTTCAAATCCAGCACGACCTGGCCGTGCGGCGGCCGCGCGCGCTCGGGCAGCGCCGGGGCGTCGGCCCAGTCGACCTTGCGCGGCACGCGCGGCAGGCGCGCCTCGATGAAGGCCCACAGGCCGTCGCGCGCATACTGCAGCACCAGCACCAGCAGGATGCCGAACACGATGATCTCGTAGTTGCCGCTGCCGCCGAGCAGCCGCGGCAGCCAGACCTGCAGCTGGTCCTTCAGGATCACGACGACGCCGGCGCCCGTCAGCGCGCCCCAGACATGGCCGACGCCGCCGAGCACCGCCATGAACAGGTACTCGATGCCCATGTTCAGGCCGAAGGGCGTCGGGTTCACGGTGCGCTGGAAGTGCGCGAACAGCCAGCCCGAGATGCTCGCCAGCAGCGCCGCCAGCACGAATGCGGTGACCTTGGTCCGGAAGCTGTCGATTCCCATCGCCTCGGCCATCGTCGAGCCGCCCTTGACCGCGCGCAGCGCGCGGCCGGCGCGCGAATCGAGCAGGTTGCTCGCGGCGATCGCAGCCAGCACGACGATCGCCCACAGCAGGTAGAAGAAGCTGCGGCCGGTGTTCAGCTCGATGCCGAAGAAGCGCAAGGCCGGCACGCCGAGCAGGCCGTCGTACTTGCCGAGCGCGTCGATGTTGCCGAGCAGGTAGTACAGGGAGAGGCCCCACGCGATCGTCGCCAGCGGCAGGTAGTGGCCCGACATGCGCAAGGTGATCCAGCCCAGGATCAGCGCGGCCACGAAGGTGAACGCGAGGCCGGCCCAGACCGTGAGCCAGGGCGAGACGCCGTGGGTCAAGGTTAGGTAGGCCGCGGTGTAGGCCCCGAGGCCGACGAACGCGGCCTGGCCGAACGACGTGAGCCCGGCGATGCCGGTCAGCAGCACCAGCCCCGTGACCACCAGCGTGTACAGGCCGATGTAGTTGGCCTGGGTGATCCAGAACTCGGGCACCGGCAACTGCGGCAGCAGCGCCAGGGCGATCACGAAGCCGATCAGGAAGGTGCGACGCATGCTCAGGCCTCCTGCCGGGCCGCCCCAGGGGCAGGCCTGCGCCCCCTCGGGGGGCAGGAGCGAAGCGACGTGGGGGTCGTCATCATTCTTCTTCGTCGGCGTGGCCGTGCTGGAACGAGCGCCACAGCAGCACGGGGATGATCACGGTGAACACGATCACCTCCTTGAACGCGCTCGCGTAGAACGAGCCGAAGCTTTCCAGCAAGCCGACGAACAGCGCGCCGATCGCCGCCGCAGGGTAGCTCGCGAGGCCGCCGAAGATCGCCGCGACGAAGCCCTTCAGGCCGATCAGGAAACCCGAGTCGTAGAACAGCGTCGTCGTCGGCCCGATCAGCAGGCCCGACAGCGCACCCATGAAGGCCGCGAGGCCGAAGCTCAGGCGCCCGGCGCCGGTCGTCGAGATGCCCATCAGGCGCGCGCCGAGCCGGTTCACCGCGGTCGCGCGCAAGGCCTTGCCGCGCAGGCTGCGTTCGAAGAACAGAAACAGCGCGAGGATCAGCGCGATCGAGACCAGGAAGATGATCAATGCCTGGCCCGACAGGCTCAGCGCGCCGACGCTGAAGCGCGCGTCCCAGAAGCTCGGGTTGCGAAAGCCTTCGGCACCGAAGAACACCAGGCCGAGGCCGGTCAGCGCGAAGTGCGTGCCGACCGAGACGATCAGCAGCACCAGCACGGTCGCGTCGGCGAGTTTCTCGTAGGCGAGCCGGTAGACCAGCGGGCCCAGCGGCGTGACGATCGCCAGGGTCAGCAGGCTCTGGATCAGCAGCGGCAGCTGCAGCGGCGCGGCCCACCAGGTGAGCGCGGCCACGACGATCGGGACCGCCAGCGTTCGGGCGGCCGCCGGCACCGTGCGATCGAGCGGCACACCGCGCCTGAGTGCGCCGGCGATGTCCTGCGCCGCGGCGATCAGCGCGAGCGCGAGCAGCAGCCAGACCGTGCCCGGCACCTTGCCCATCTGCAGCAGCGCCAGGGTGAGCGCGCCGAAGGTCACGAACTCGCCCTGCGGGATGAAGATCACCCGCGTGATCGCGAACACCAGCACCGTGGCCAGCGCGAGCAGCGCGTAGATGGCGCCGTTGGTGGCGCCATCGAGCATCAGGATGCTGGCGATCGAGAAGTCCATGGGCGGGCCGGGTTCGGGGGAAACTTACTCGACCGACCGGTCGGTCAATCGAGCACAGAATGATACAAGCGGAGCGCGCGAGCCCAAGCCGGGCGCGCTCCGGACAAACCCTAGTTGGTCGGCACCACCTGCCACTCGCCGCCGGCGATCGTCAGCAGCACGCCGGTATCGGGCGTGAAGCCGAAGTGGTCGTTCGCGGTGTAGTTCAGCACCCCTTGCGAGACCGGCGTTCGCCCCATCGTCTCGAGCGCGTCCTTCAGCGCGACGCGGAACTCCTTGCTGCCCGGCTTGCCCTTCTTCAGCGCCAGCGGCACCGCCTTCTCGAGCACCAGCGCGACGTCGAACGCATGCGCGCCGAACTGGTTCGCGCTGCCCTTGCCGAAGGCCTTCTCGTACTCGGTGACGTACTTGACGCCGAGCGCCTTGCTCGGGTTGCTGTCGGGCAGCAACGGCGCCACCACGGCCGGGCCGGACGCGACGAACGAGCCTTCGACGTCGGCGCCGCCGACGCGGATCAGGTCGCGGCTGGCCGCGCCGTGGGTCTGGTAGATCTTGGCCTTCGCGTAGCCGCGCTCGACCAGGCCCTTGTGCGGCATCGCAGCGCCGCTGCCCGAGGCCACGACGAGGATCGCGTCCGGGTTCGCCGAGACGAGCTTGAGCGCCTGGCCGGTCACGCTGGTGTCGGAGCGCGCGAAGCGCTCGGTCGCGATCAGCTTGATGCCCGCCTTCTCGGCGATCGGCTGGATGTCCTTCAGCCAGGCCTCGCCGTAGGCGTCGGCATAGCCGAGGAATCCATAGGTCTTGACGCCGAGCTTCTTCCAGTGCTCGACGAGCGGGATCGCCATCACCGCGGTCGACTGCGGCATGCGGAACGACCAGGCGCCCTTGCCCTCGGGCAGGTTCGCCGGCGACAGCATCAGCTGCACCGTCTGGCCCTCGGCGGCAACATCGGACATCGCCACCGCGACCGGCGTCGCGACCGAGCCGACGATCACGTCGACCTTGTCTTCGGTGATGAAGCGACGCGTGTTCTTGACGCCCTGGGTCGGGTCGGTCGCGTCGTCGAGCATGATGATGTTGAGCTTCTCGCCGGCGATCGTCTTCGGCCACAGCTCGATGCCGTTCTTGGTCGGGATGCCCAGCGCCGAGGTCGGCCCGGTCAGCGAGACGCTGACGCCGATCGTCAGGTCGGCCCAGGCCTGCGAGGCGCTGAGCAGCGTCGCCAGCGCGGCGACCAGGGTGCGGATCTTTCTCATGCGGGAGTCTCCTTGGAAATCGTCATCGGGAAAGAGCGGGCTCAGGAACAGAGCAGGCGAATGTCTTCGGGCACGGCAATGGCGCGCAACCGGTCGCGGTCGTGCTCGTCGCGCTTGACGAAGGCGCGCACTTCGCGGCCCTCGCAGATCAGGTCGACGCCGCCGTCGGCGCGTGCGCGCGTGATGCGGTGCAGCTGCACGATCACCTTGGCGCGCCACTCCTCGACCCGTGTCGTCACCGTCAGCGTCTCGCCGTAGGTGGCCGACTTGATGAACTTGGTGTTGATCTCGAGCAGCGGCGTGCCGACGATGCCGCGCGTCTTCTCGAGCTCGCGCCACGGCGGCACGCCGCACTGCGTGAAGAACGACAGCGAGGCGGTGTCCATCCAGCGCGAGAAGTTCGGGAAGAACACGATGCCCGCCGGGTCGCAGTCGCCGAAGGTCACTTCGACGGTGAAGGTGGTCGTGCGCGACATCGTGGGGGGTTCCGTGGACCAACTCAGCGCGGCGCCATGCGCAGCGCGCCGTCGAGGCGGATCACCTCGCCGTTGAGCGCGAGGTTCTCGACGATAGCGGCGCACAGCTGCGCGAACTCTTCGGGTTTGCCCAGCCGCTTCGGGAACGGAATGCTCGCGGCGAGCGACTCCTGCACCGGCAGCGGCAGCTCGGCCATCAGCGGCGTCAGGAACAGGCCCGGCGCGATCGTCACGACGCGCACGCCGAACTGCGCGAGGTCGCGCGCCAGCGGCAAGGTCAGCGAGACCAGCCCGCCCTTCGACGCGGCATACGCCTCCTGCCCGACCTGGCCGTCGAAGGCCGCGACCGACGCGGTGTTGACGATCACGCCGCGCTCGCCGTCGGCCAGCGGCTCGAGCTTGACGATCTCGGCGGCCGCGAGGCGGATCACGTTGAAGGTGCCGATGAGGTTGACCTTGATCACGCGCTCGAAGTCTTGCAGCGGCATCGGCGTGCCGTCCTTGCCGATCAGGCGCCGCGCGCTGCCGATGCCGGCGCCATTGCGGTCCAGCACCGCGACCTTCGCGCCGCGCCGCGCGAGCTCGCGTGCGGTCTGCGCGCCCAGGCCCGAGGCGCCGCCGGTCACGAGGGCCGCTTGTCCCTGAATGTTCATCGTCGTGCCTCTCGCAGAAGAGTCAGTGCCGCGGCCGAATCACGCCGGGCGCGTCGGCATAGAGCTGCTCGACCTGCGCCGCGCGATGCGTCCGCACCGCGCGCTGGTTGATCGAGCCCTTGTCGGTGACCTCGCCGCGGTCGATGCTCGGCGGCTCGGCCAGCAGCAGCGCGCGCGCGACCCGCGTCGCGCTGCCGGTGCCGCTCGCATACAGGTTGTCGAGCAGCCGCTGGAAAAATTCGCGCAGCGGCGGCTCGGCCAGCACCTGCTCGGCCGGCATCGACGGCGCGGCGCCGGCGAACGCGCGGCAGGCGTCGAGCCGCGGGAAGATCAGGACGCCGATCTCGTTGCGGTTCAGCCCCGCGACGACAACGTCCTGCACGCAGGGGTCGCCGGCTTTGATGACATTCGCGCGCAGCGGGCCGACCGAGACGAAGGTGCCGGTGGCGAGCTTGAAGTCCTCGGCGAGGCGGCCGTCGAACATGAAGCCGCGCTCGGGCCGGGCTGCGTCCATCGGCTTGACCGCGTCGCCGCTGCAGTAGAAGCCTTCGGCGTCGAAGGATTCGGCGGTCTGCTCGGGCGCGCGCCAGTAGCCGGGCGTGACGTTCGGGCCGCGGTAGCGCATCTCGAGCTTGGCGCCAGCTCGCTGATCACCATGCGGCACGATCTTCAGCTCGATGCCGGGCGCCGGCAGCCCGATGTGGCCGGACTTGACGTCGTGGGCATTCGCGCAGACCGCGAACGGCGCGGTCTCGGTCATGCCCAGGCCGGTCAGCATGCGGATGCGCTCGCCGGCGTGTGATTCGGCGACGCGGTCGAGCTTGTCCCAGACCGGCTGCGACAGGCCGGCGCCGGAGAAGAAGAACATCTTCACGCGGCTGAACAGCGTCGCGCGCAGCTGCGCGTCGAGCTCGAGCGCGTTGGCGATCTCCTCGAAGCCCTTGGGCACGTTGAAATACATCGTCGGCGCGATCTCGCGCAGGTTGCGCAGCGTTTCGCCGATCAGCGCCGGCGTCGGCTTGCCTTCGTCGATGTAGAGCGTGCCGCCGTTGTAGAGCGTGATGCCGACGTTGTGGTTGCCGCCGAAGGTGTGGTTCCAGGGCAGCCAGTCGACCAGCACCGGCGGCTCGTCGATCAGCTGCGGGAAGCACTGGCGGATCATCTGCTGGTTGCTGCACAGCATGCGCTGGGTGTTGATTACGCCCTTGGGCAGCTTGGTCGAGCCCGAGGTGAAGAGGAACTTCGCGATCGTGTCCGGGCCGACGCGCGCATGAGCCGCCTCGACCTGCGACGTGGGACGCGTCGCGAGCAGGTCGGCGAACGCGAGCGTCGCGCGACCCTCGAGCGCGCCGCGCGTCAGCACGAGCTTTGTCGCCAGCGGCACGACCGCGGCGATGGCCTTCGCGAACGCCGCGCCGTCGGCTGCGAACACCATGCCCGGCGTCAGCGTGCCGACGATGTGGCGCAGCTTGCCGTGGTCCTGCGACAGCAGCGAGTACGCCGCCGAGATCGGCGCGAACGGCACGCCGGCGAGCATCGCGCCGAGGCCGAGCAACAGGTGCTCGATGTCGTTGTCGGACAGGATCGCCAGCGGCCGCTCGGCGTTCAGGCCGTGGTCGAGAAGCGCCTGCGCGATCGAGCGTGCCGCGGCCAGCGCCTGCGCGTAGCTGACGCGGCGCCAGTCGCCGCCGCCACTTTCACTTTTCTCGCGCTTGGCGACCAAGGTGCGATCCGGCGCGTGCTCAGCCCAGTGCAGCAGGCGGTCCGTCAGGCGTGCCGCGTAGGGTCGCAGCGCTTCGGTCGACGTGACGATCGTGCTGCCGTCGGCGCGCGGCGCGAAGTGCGCAGTGAGCGAGCCGCCCATCGGCACCGCGCGGTAGCGTGGCGTCGCGGCGTGGTCGCTCATGGCTTGGCCGCCTTGCCCACCTTGCCGGCCTTGCCGTCGAGAAACGCGCGCATGCGGTCCTTCGCCGCGTCGTCGCCCTGCGCGATCGCGGCCATCAGCGATTCGGTGAACAGGCCATCGCTGTGGCTCATGTCGGCGATGCGCGGCAGCGCGTGCATCACCGCGAAGTTCGACAGCGGCGCGTTCGCCGCGACCTTCTCGGCCAGTTCGAACGCCTTTGCCAGGCCCCCATCGTCGTCGACGAGGTACTGCGACAGGCCGATCGCGTGGCCCTCGGCGGCGTCGTAGACGCGGCCGGTCAGCATCATGTCGGCCATGCGCGCGGCGCCGATCAGCCGCGGCACGCGCGCCGACCCACCACCGCCGACGAAGAGGCCGCGCTGGCCCTCGGGCAGCGCGTAGAAGGTGCTCGCTTCGGCGACGCGGATGTGCGCTGCGCTCGCCAGCTCGAGCCCGCCGCCGACGACCGCACCGTGGAGCACCGCGATCACCGGCACGCGGCCGAACTGGATCTGCTCGAAGGCCGCATGCCACGAGCGCGAATGCACGATGCCCTCGGCGACGCTGCGCTCGCCCAGCTCCGACAGGTCCAGGCCGGCGCAGAATTGCCGGCCTTCACCGCTGAGCACGACGACCTTCGAGCTCCCGGGCAGGTTCACGAAGGCGGTCTGCAGCTGCGCGACCAGCGCGTCGTTGAGCGCGTTGCGCTTGGCCGGGCGGTTCAGCCGCAGGTGCACGACGCCGCCGCGCTGCTCGATGCGCAGCAGGTCGAGGCTGGCCAGCAGGCCGGCGGCGGGTTGGAACGCAAGGGGCATGGACGATCCAGGAAGATAGTTCAATGAAGTAAACAACTTGCCGGAGCGCTTATAGTTTTTACCCGAATCCAATCGCGCCGGATATTTAATTACTATCAATAACTTTATTGGTCTCGTCCCGAGGAGCCCGTCATGAACCACGCCGACCTGATCGCGATCGACACCCACACCCATCTCGAGGTGTCGTGCTGGAACCCGTTCGACAGCTACGGCGACGAGTACGACCGCGCCGCGGACAAGTACTTTCGCTCCAGCCGCCGGCCGACGATGGCGGAGTCGCTGGCCTACTACCGCGAGAAGAAGATCGGCTTCGTGATGTTCACGGTCGATGCAGAGACGCAGATGGGGCGCCGCCGAATCCCGAACGAGGAGATCGCCGAGGCCGCGCGTGCCAACAGCGACATCATGATCGCGTTCGGCAGCATCGACCCGCACAAGGGCAAGATGGGCGCGCGCGAGGCGCGCAAGCTGATCGAGGAACACGGCGTCAAAGGCTTCAAGTTCCACCCCACGGTGCAGGGCTTCGAGCCCTGCGACAAGATGGCCTGGCCGATCTACGAGGTGATCGCCGAATACAAGCTGCCGGCGATTTTCCACAGCGGCCACTCCGGCATCGGCTCCGGCATGCGCTGCGGCGGGGGCTTGAGGCTGCAGAACAGCAACCCGATGCTGCTCGAAGACGTGGCGATCGCGTTCCCCGACATCGAGATCGTCGTCGCGCACCCGAGCTGGCCGTGGCAGGACGAGGCGCTGTCGCTGGCGATGCACAAGCCGAACGTCTGGATCGACCTGTCGGGCTGGAGCCCGAAGTACTTCCCGCCGCAGCTGGTGCAGTACGCGAACACGCAGCTGAAGGACCGCATCCTGTTCGGCAGCGACTACCCGCTGATCACGCCCGACCGCTGGTTGAAGGACTTCGCCGAGGCCGGCTTCAAGGACGAGGTCCGGCCGCTGATCCTGAAGGAGAACGCGAAGCGCCTGCTGCGCCTGACGTGATTCGCGGGCCGACGTAGACTTGTCGACCCGGCGCCAATCGCGGCACCGCGACCCAACAAGGAGTCATTCCATGTCACTGCGCATCAACGACACCGCCCCCGATTTCGAGGCCGAAACCACCCAGGGCAAGATCAGGTTCCACGACTGGATCGGCGACCAGTGGGCGGTCCTGTTCTCACACCCGAAGGATTTCACGCCGGTGTGCACCACCGAGCTCGGCTACATGGCCAAGATCGAGCCCGAGTTCACCAAGCGCAACGCCAAGCTGATCGGCCTGAGCGTCGACCCGGTCGCGCGTCACGCTGACTGGGCCAAGGACATCGAAGAGACGCAAGGCTCGGCCGTCAAGTACCCGATGATCGGCGACAGCGATCTGGTGGTGGCCAAGCTCTACAACATGCTGCCGGCCGACGAGGTCGCCGCCGATGGCCGCACCGCGGCCAACAACGCCACCGTGCGTTCGGTCTTCGTGATCGGCCCGGACAAGAAGATCAAGCTGACACTGACCTACCCGATGAACACCGGGCGCAACTTCGATGAGATCCTGCGCGTGCTCGACTCGATCCAGCTGACCGCGAAGCACAAGGTGGCCACGCCGGTGAACTGGAAGAACGGCGACGACGTCATCATCCCGCCGTCGGTGTCGAACGAAGAGGCCGCGAAGGCCTTCCCCGGCTTCAAGACCATCAAGCCCTACCTGCGCACGACCAAGCAGCCGGGCTGAGCCAGCGGCTCAGGCGAAACGCCGTACCGGCACTGCGGCGATCGGCCAGGCCAGCCCGCGCGCCGCCGCGGCGACATCGCCGACGACGATGATCGCCGGGCTGCTTAAGCCCTCGCGTGCGACGACCCGCGCCAGCTCCGAAAGTGCGCAGCACGCATGGCGCTGCTGCGGCAGGCTCGCGTGCTGCACGATCGCCACCGGCGTGGCCGCCTTCAGGCCGTGCAGCAGCCCGGCCTCGATCGCCTCGATCGTTGCGATGCCCATGTAGATCACCAGCGTCAGGCCCTGCCCTGCGGCCGCGGCCAGCGCAGCCCAGTCGAGCGGTGCGGCGTCGCCGCGGGCGTGGCCGGTCACGAAGATCACGCCGTGCGCGTGGTCGCGGTGCGTCAGCGGCACGCCGATCGAGGTGGCCGCCGCGGGGCCCGCGGTGATGCCGTTGACGACCTCGACGCGCAGCCCGAGCGCGCGCAGGTGCGTGGCCTCTTCGCCGCCGCGGCCGAACACGAACGGGTCGCCGCCCTTCAGGCGCACGACGCGCTCGCCGTTCAGCGCCTCGGCCGCCATCAGCCGCTCGATGAAGGCCTGCGGCGTGCTCGCGCAGCCGCCACGCTTGCCGACGTGAACGATGCGCGCCGAACGCCGCGCATAGCGCAGCACCGCGTCGCCGACCAGGTCGTCGACCAGCAGCAAGGTGGCCTGGCGGATCGCACGCACCGCCTTGAGCGTCAGCAGCTCCGGGTCGCCGGGGCCAGCACCGACGAGGTGGACGGTGGGCGCGGGCTTGTACAGATCGGTGTTCATGTCGTTGCCTCCTGAACGGCGCTCGGCGCCGCAGCGTGTGCACGCACCATGCTCCGCAGCTCGGGCAGGCACGAGCCGCAATTGGTGCCGCACTGCAACGCGCGCTGCAGCTGATCGAGCCGCGCCTCGGGCGCGCCGGTGGCGCTCGCGAGCGTCGCGCTGATCCGGGCCTCGTCGACATCGAAGCAACTGCAGACCTGCCGGCCACGCGGCGCGAGCGCGACCGGCGGCGTCGCACCCGGCACGAGCAGCGTGCGGCCGTAGGCCTGCGCCGGCAGTTCGTGCTGCAGCAAAGGGCGCACCCAGGCTTCGGCGCTGATGTCGCCACCGAACAGGAAGCCCTCCAGCCGCAGCGCCGCGCCCTCGCCGGCGAGCCGCACGGTGCGGCGCTGGCCGCGCCGCGCGTCGGCGTAGTGCAGCGCGCCGTCGACGCCCAGACCCAGCTGGGCCTCGATCTGCAACAGCAGCGCCGGCGGCGGCGCCTGCAACGCGGCGGCGCGCAGCAGCACGCCGCTGCGTTCGCGGCCGAAAGGCACCAGCGTCGCGAACCCGAATTCGCGCAGCAGCGGGCGCAGCGCCTCGCGCGCCGCCAGCGCGGCGTCTTCGGGCAGCCAAGCGAGCGCGAGCAGCCGCCACGGTAGCCCGGCCTTCGCGAGCTTGACCGCGGCGTTCTTCAACTCGGGCTGCTTCGAGCGCGGGCAGTACGCCGGCGTCGTCAACGCGTTCACGCCGGCCAGCGGCGTGCCGTCGGCACCGGCGCCGCAGAGGAACTCCTCGCCCCAGTGCATCGCAATGAAGACCTGCGCGTTCGCCTGCTGCGCGCTCGCCTGCACCGGGATCACGAGGCGGCCGCGGCGCGAATCGACCTGCACGAGATCGCCGTCAACCAGGCCCTGGCGAGCCATGTCCTGCGCGTTCATCTCTAGCGCCGGCTCCGGCACGTGGCCGAACAGCCGGCCGAGTGTGCCGGTGCGGCTCATGCCGTGCCACTGGTCGCGCAGGCGCCCGGTGTTCAGCGCGAACGGGTAGCGCGCGTCGCGCGGCTCGGCGACCGGCTCGAACGGCGTGTCGGCGAACGCGGCGCGGCCGTCGGCGGTCGGGAACACGCCGTCCTCATAAAGCCGCGCCTGGCCGGTGCGCGCGCCCTCGGGCCAGGGCCACTGCGCCGGCGCGGCCTCGAGCTGGGCGTAGCTCAGGCCGGTGATGTCGAGGTCGCGGCCGCGCGTGCTCTCGCGGTGCTCGTTCCAGATCGCGCGCGCGTCGACGTAGGGGAACAGCGTCGCACGGCCCGGCCGCAGCCGCTGCTCGAGGCGCTGGGCGAAGGCGCTGGCGATCGCCCAGTCCTCGCGCGCCGCGCCGGGCGCGGCGATCGCCGGGCGCACGCGGCTGATGCGGCGCTCGCTGTTGGTCACGGTGCCGTCCTTCTCGCCCCAGGTCGTGGCCGGCAGCAGCAGGTCGGCATAGGCGCAGGTCGCGGTCGTCGCGAACGCCTCCTGCACGACGACGAAGTCGGCGCGTTCCAGTGCGCGCCGCACCGTCGCCTGGTCGGGCATCGACTGGGCCGGGTTCGTGCACGCGATCCACAGCGCCTTGATCTGGCCGTCGGCCGCGGCCTCGAACATCTCGACCGCGGTCTTGCCCGGCGTGGCCGGCACGTCGGCCACGCCCCACAGCGCGGCGACCTCGGCGCGGTGCACCGGGTTGGCCAGATCGCGGTGCGCGCTCAGCAGGTTCGCCATGCCGCCGACCTCGCGCCCGCCCATCGCGTTGGGCTGCCCGGTCAGCGAGAACGGCCCGGCGCCCGGCTTGCCGATCTGCCCGGTGGCGAGGTGCAGGTTGATCAGCGCGGCGTTCTTCAAGGTGCCGCTCGCGCTCTGGTTCAGACCCTGGCAGTACAGCGACAAGGTCGGCGCCGAGGTGGCGAACCAGCGCGCCGCCTGCACCAGGTCGGCCCCCGCAATGCCGCACAGCTTGGCGACATCTTTCGGCGCGAAGTCGCGCACGCGTGCCTTCAGCGCATCGAAGCCGCTGGTGTGCGCGGCGATGTAGCCGTGATCGATCCAGCCCTCCCACAGCATCACGTGCAGCATGCCGTTGAACAGCGCCACGTCGGTGCCGGGCAGCAGTTGCAGGTGCAGGTCGGCGGCCTGCGCGGTCTCGGTGCGGCGCGGGTCGGCGACGATGATCTTCAGGCCCGGGTTCGCGGCGCGCGCGTCCTCGATGCGGCGGAACAGGATCGGGTGCGCAAACGCGGTGTTCGAGCCGGCGATGAACAGGGTGCGCGCGTGCGCGAGGTCGTCGTAGCAGGCCGGCGGCGCATCGGCACCGAGCGTGAGCTTGTAGCCGGCGACCGCGCTGCTCATGCACAGGCGCGAGTTGGTGTCGACGTTGTTGCTGCCGATCAGGCCCTTCGCGAGCTTGTTGAAGACGTAGTAGTCCTCGGTCAGCAGCTGGCCCGAGATGTAGAAGCCGACCGCGTCGGCGCCGTCGCGCTCGATCACCGAGGCGAAGCGATCGGTCGCGAGGTCGAGCGCGGCGTCCCACCCGATCGGCCGCGGCGCCGCGCCGCGCTGCAGCCGCTGCAGCGGCTGCAGCAGCCGTGTCTGCCGCGTCACCGCCGCGCTCGCGGTCAGGTGCAACGTGCTGCCCTTGCTGCACAGGCGCCCGAAGTTCGCCGGGTGTTCGGGGTCGCCGCG
>JANXZN010000429.1 GCA_025355545.1 Rhizobacter sp. | reverse complement strand
GGTTCTCATCGACCGATCACGCTCAATACACCCCGAGCGTCACGCAATGACAGTCAAGACACTCGTTGACCCCGGAAAACAGCGTCAAGATGGCCCATCAGGCCATACAGTGGTCGATGCGTGAAATATGCGGGCTAGCTCGCGCAGCAACGCATCCCGTTCGAGACCTGCGATGCGCAGGCCGGGCAGGCCTGTCCGGCGTCGATTGCCGGCTACCGTGCGCTCGCGTTGCTGGGCGGCGAGATGAGCGCGAACGACGATCTGCCATCGCTGCGCCAGGCCGAGCGCCTGATTTTGCAGGCGATGAACGCCGACCTGCCGGTGATCGGCCATTGCCTGGGCGGCCAACTGATGGCGCGCACGCTGGGCGCGCGGGTCGCGGCATCGCCCGCGCCGGAGATCGGCTGGCAGCCGATGCGGGTGATCGACTCCGCCGCGGCGCGGGCCTGGTTCGGCGATCCGGGCGAGCGCGTCGTCTACCAATGGCATCAGGAGAGCTTCGAGTTGCCGGCCGGCGCCGAACCGCTGGCAAGCAGCGCCACCTGCCCGCACCAGGCCTTCGCGATCGGGCCGCATCTGGCGCTGCAGTTCCACGTCGAACTCGACGCGCACAAGCTGGCGCTGTGGTCGGCGTCGGTCGACCCGACGTTTCTGCGGCTGCAGCGCGAGCACGACAGCGTGCAAGGCGGCGCGGTGATGCGTGCGCAAGCGACCACCGCGCTGCCGGCCCAGCAGCAACTGGCCGATCGGCTGTATCGGCGCTGGCTCGGCCTGGTTTGATGCGGCTCGAATTTCAAACTCGCGACGTTCATTGCGTATCGTGAAATGGACGCTTGCTGCACCGCGTCATAGGTTTTCGCGAAGCGAGAATTTGACACCGCATCGTGAGAGTAATAACGTAAGCCATTGATATTATTCAACTACATTTTTAGTCTTGTATAAGACACAAGTCTTTCGGTGGCGCAGGTCTATCGCTATTCTTGGTTCCAGAGAATTCGGTTTTTTACTCACCTCACTGGAGCAAACCATGACCCAAGCGACTCGCGAACAACAGATTGCGGCCCTCGAAAAGGACTGGGCCGACAACCCGCGCTGGAAAGGCATCAAGCGTGGCTACTCGGCCGCCGACGTGGTGCGCCTGCGCGGCTCGATCCAGGTCGAGCACACGCTGGCGAAGCGCGGCGCCGAGAAGCTGTGGAACCTCGTCAACACCGAGCCCTTCGTCAACACGCTGGGTGCACTCACCGGCAACCAGGCGATGCAGCAGGTCAAGGCCGGGCTAAAGGCAATCTACCTGTCGGGCTGGCAAGTCGCCGGTGACGCCAACATGGCCGGCGAGATGTACCCGGACCAGTCGCTGTACCCGGCGAATTCGGTGCCGACGGTGGTCCGGCGCATCAACAACACCTTCACCCGCGCCGACCAGATCCAGTGGTCCGAAGGCAAGAACGACATCGACTTCTTCGCGCCGATCGTGGCCGATGCCGAAGCCGGTTTCGGCGGCGTGCTGAACGCGTTCGAGCTGATGAAGTCGATGATCGACGCGGGCGCTGCGGGCGTGCACTTCGAAGACCAGCTCGCCTCGGTGAAGAAGTGCGGCCACATGGGCGGCAAGGTGCTGGTGCCCACGCGCGAGGCGAACGCCAAGCTGATCGCCGCGCGCCTGGCGGCCGACGTGATGGGTGTGCCCACGCTCGTGATCGCGCGCACCGACGCCGAAGCGGCCGACCTGGTGACCAGCGACGTCGACGAGAACGACAAGGGCTTCCTGACCGGCGAACGCACGGTCGAAGGCTTCTACCGCACCAACCCGGGCCTCGAACAGGCGATCTCGCGCGGCCTGGCCTACTCGGAGTACGCCGACATGGTGTGGTGCGAAACCGGCAAGCCGGATCTGGCGTTCGCGAAGAAGTTCGCCGACGCGATCCACGCCAGGTTCCCCGGCAAGCTGCTGGCCTACAACTGCTCGCCGTCGTTCAACTGGAAGAAGAACCTCGACGACGCGACGATCGCCAAGTTTCAGCGCGAACTGGGCGCGATGGGCTACAAGTTCCAGTTCATCACGCTGGCCGGTTTCCACAGCCTGAACTACTCGATGTTCAACCTCGCCCACGGCTATGCGCGCACCAACATGAGCGCCTTCGTCGAGCTGCAGGAAGCCGAATTCGCGGCGGCCGAGCGCGGTTTCACGGCGGTCAAGCACCAGCGCGAGGTCGGCACCGGCTACTTCGACGCGGTGACGACGACGATCGAGGCGCTCTCGTCGACCGCCGCGCTGAAGGGCTCGACCGAGGACGAGCAGTTCTTCGACGCCAAGCACGGGTGATCGGCGGCCCGATGCGGCGTCGGACGGCGCCGTATTCGAGGGCCGGACGGCATCCCCGCCGACCGCCCCGATCCAGCCCGAAGAGTGCAGTCACCGTTGCGCCGGCCGCCTCCCTCGAGTACCGACCGACGCCCGGCGGCAAATGTCTCCGGGCGTTTTCATCCGGCTGTCGCGCCGATACGACCATTGCCCACGCAACGCGTGTAAGCAAAACATGTGAAGCATCACGCTCCGGGTAAAAACCCTTAGAGTTCGGGCCTCGCCCGCGGACGACGCGGCAGGGTGGGGTGTTGCCGTTCGCGGCACCCTTCGCCGAACTCGAAAGACTGGATCCGGACCACGTGGTCGACCTGCTGCGATCGTTTGTGAGAAGCCTGGCGCTGTGCCTGGCGTTGGTGATTCCGATCGCCGCCCAGGCCTTCGGGTTCGAGGACGTGGCCAAGCGTGCCCGCGATCTGGCCGGTGCGGACTACAAGGCGCCGGCGCCGCAACTGCCGCCCGAGTTGCGCGAGCTCGACTACGACGCCTATCGCGACATCCGCTTCCGCCCCGAGCGCGCGCAGTGGCGGGCCGAGAAATTGCCGTTCGAGCTGGCGTTCTTTCACCCCGGCCGCAGCTTTCAGGATCCGGTGCGCATCAACACCGTCGAGGCGGGCAGCGTGAAGCGCCTGGAGTTCGATCCGGCATTGTTCGACTACGGGCGCAACAAGCTCGACCCGAAGAAGCTGCGCAACCTCGGCTTCGCGGGCTTTCGCGTCCATTGCGCGATCAACACGCCGAACTACAAGGACGAGGTGCTGGTGTTCCTCGGCGCGAGCTACTTCCGGGCGGTCGGGCAGGGCCAGATCTATGGCATGTCGGCACGCGGCGTCGCGATCGACACCGCCGGTGCGCCGGGCGAGGACTTCGCGCGCTTCAGCGAGTTCTGGGTCGAGCGCCCGCGGCCGGGCGCCACCACGCTGACGATCTACGCGCTGCTGGACTCGCTGCGCATGGCCGGCGCTTACCGCTTTGTGTTGGCGCCGGGCGCCGACACCGTCACGCAGGTTACGGCACGCCTGTACCCGCGCGAGTCCATCAGCAAGCTCGGCATCGCGCCGCTGAACAGCATGTATGCCTTCGGCGAGAACCAGCCCGGTCACGACGACTACCGGCCGGAGGTCCACGACTCCGACGGTCTGTCGGTCGCGCTGGCGAACGGCGAGTGGATCTGGCGCCCGCTGGTGAACCCGAAACGCCTGCTCGTGACCTCGTTCGCGGCCACCAACCCGAAGGGCTTCGGGCTGCTGCAGCGTGATCGCTCGCCGGCCAGCTACGAAGATCCGGAGGCGCTGTACGAGCGCCGCCCGAGCAGTTGGGTCGAACCGATGGGCAACTGGGGCGCCGGCCGGGTCGAGTTGGTGCAGATTCCGACGCCCGACGAGACCAACGACAACATCGTCGCCTACTGGGTGCCCGACCAGGCGCCGGCGGCGAAGCAGCCGTTTAACTTCGCGTACCGGCTGCACTGGCAGATGCCAGGCCAGTTGCCGGTGGGCAAGGGCTGGGCGCTGCAGTCACGGCGCGGCCGAGGCTACGTCAAGCAAGCCGACGGTGACCTCAATTTCGTCGTCGATTTCGACGGCCCGGCGCTGCGCGCGCTGAAGCCGGACGCGAAGCTCGAGTCGGTCGTCGAGATCGGCGGCAACGCACAGCTGAGGGAGCAGAACCTGTTTCGCAACCAGGTCAGCGGCGCGTGGCGGATGACGGTGCGGGTCAAGCGTACCGACATCGCCAAGCCGGTCGAGTTGCGCGCCCAGATCAAGCAAGCGAACCAGACCCTCACCGAAACCTGGAGCTACATCGTTCCGCCCGAATCGGAGAAACCATGAACACCGAGATCCTGCCCCAGCCGCCCGTCCACCGCCGATCGATGGTCCCCCAGGCCTGGGCCGGCCAGCCGTTGCTGCGCCCGCTGCGCCGGCTGTTGGGCTACCGGCCAACCCGACCCTGGCGCACGACCGCCGATGCGCGCCCGTTGATGTTGCGCCGGGTGCTGCTGCTGGTGCTGGTCGCGCTGGGCGCGATCGTCGGCACCGACTACATGATCGACATCCTGCCCAAGCACGGGCAGGGCTGGGCCGAGCAGGGCCTGCTGGTGCTGTTCGGGATCCTGTTCGCGTGGATCTCGGCCGGCTTCTGGACCGCGCTGATGGGCACCTGGGTCAGACTGCTCGGGCGCGACCGGCGCGCGGTGACGAACCTGCTGCGCGGCGACGGCGCGCGCGCCCCGATCGCGCCCGAGGCGCGCACCGCGGTCATCATGCCGATCTGCAACGAGCACGTGCAGACCGTGTTCGCGGGCCTGCGCGCGACCTGCGAATCCCTGGCCGCCACCGATGTCGCCGGTCGCTTCGATTTCTTCGTGCTCAGCGACACCAACGACCCCGAGGCCCGCGTCGCCGAGCAGGCGGCCTGGTCGCAACTGGTGCAGGCACTGCAGGCCGAAGGCGTGCCGGTGCGCGTGTACTACCGCTGGCGCCAGCACCGAACCCACCGCAAGGCCGGCAACGTCGCCGACTTCTGCCGCCGCTTCGGCGCCGACTACCGCTACATGGTGGTGCTCGACGCCGACAGCGTGATGACCGGCGATTGCCTGGCGTCGCTGGTGCGCATGATGGAAGCGCGGCCCGACGCCGGCATCATCCAGACCGCGCCGCGCGCCTGCGGCCACGAGACGATCCACGCCCGCATCCAGCAGTTCGGCTCGCGCGTGTACGGGCCGCTGTTCACGACCGGCATGCACTTCTGGCAGCTCGGCGAATCGCACTACTGGGGCCACAACGCGATCCTGCGCATGGCGCCGTTCGTCGAGCATTGCGCGCTGGCGAAGCTGTCGGGCCGGACCTCGCTGTCGGGCGACGTGATGTCGCACGATTTCGTCGAGGCCGCGCTGATGCGCCGCGCCGGATGGAAGGTCTGGATCGCGCACGACCTCGAAGGCAGCTACGAGCAAGTGCCGCCGAACCTGCTGGCCGAGCTGCAGCGCGACCGGCGATGGTGCCACGGCAACCTGCAGAACTCGCGCCTGATGTTCGAGCCGGGCCTGCACCCGGTGCACCGCACCGTGTTCCTGACCGGCGTGCTGGCCTATGTGTCGGCGCCGCTGTGGCTGGCGTTCCTGCTGCTGTCGACGGTGCTGTTCGCGAGCCATTCGCACGAGGTGCCGAAGTATTTCCTCGAGCCCTACCAGCTGTTCCCGATCTGGCCCAACGCCAACGTCAAGCTGATGCTGACGCTGTTCGGCCTGACCGCGCTGCTGCTGCTCGCGCCGAAGGCATTGTCGCTGGCGGTGATCGTGCTGCGCGGCCAGGCGCGCCGCTTCGGCGGCGTGGCGAGGCTGCTGATCGGCGCGCTGCTCGAGTTCCTGCACTCGCTGCTGCTGGCGCCGGTGCGCATGCTGTTCCACACCCAGTTCGTGCTGGCCGCGCTGACCGGCTGGAAGCTCGACTGGAAGTCGCCGCCGCGCGACGACGCCGTCACCGGCTGGGGCGAGGCGCTGCGCCGCCACGGCATGCACACACTGCTGGCGCTGGCCTGGATCGGCGCGATCCTGGTCAGCAGCGCGGCGTTCCCGTGGTGGCTGTCGCCGGTTCTGCTCGGCCTGCTGGTGGCGATCCCGTTGTCGGCCTGGAGCAGCCGTGCCGGGCCGGGCCGCTGGCTGCGTGCACGCGGCGTGTTCCTGATCCCCGAAGAGCTGGCGCAACCGGCGGTGCTGGCCGAAGCCGAACGTCATGCCGCGAACTTCGCGATCATGCCGCGCGTCGTCGACGCGGTCACCGATGGCGTCGCGCATGCGCTGGTCGCGCAGGCGATCCCGGTGCGCCCGGCCGCGACCGGCGCGAAGGCGCAAGCCCAGACGCGACTCGTCGACTACGCCGCCGGCGTGGGCCCGCAGGGCGTGACGAAGGCGCAGCGCCTGCGCTTGCTGGGCGACGCGCAGGCGCTGCGCGCCTTGCGTGCACGCGTGCTGGCGCGCCAGGCCCACCCGGACTGGTGGTTGCGCGCCAACGCGCCGGAGCGTTCGGCGATTGCCCCCGAGGCCGACACGCCGGTACGCGCCGAGTCTTCGCTCGTGGAGCGCGTCGCCGCGATTCACTGATCCGCCGCGGCCCGGTTTCGACCGGCGTCGCCCGATTCGAGTATGGTCGGATCGCACTCGCCACCGACCATGACCGACGACATCAGCACGCTGCGGCGCATCCTGCGCGAGACCCGGACGATCGCCGTCGTCGGGCTCTCGGCCGAGTGGCATCGGCCGAGCTATTTCGCCGCGAAGTACATGCAGCAGCACGGCTACCGCATCCTGCCGGTCAACCCGCGCTACGACGAGGTGCTGGGCGAACGCTGCTACGCCAGCCTGCGCGAGATCGAGGTGCCGGTCGACATGGTCGACGTGTTCCGGCGCACCGCCGACGTGCTGCCGATTGCCGAGCAGGCCGTCGCGATCGGCGCGCGCTGCCTGTGGCAGCAGATCGGCGTCGTGAACCGCGCAGCGGCCGAACTGGCGCGCGCCGCCGGGCTCGATGCCGTGATGGACCGTTGCGTCAAGATCGAGCACGCGCGCCTGTTCGGTGGGCTGCACTGGGCAGGTGTCAACACCGGCGTGATTTCGGCCAGGCGGCCGGTCTGATTTGCTTCGAGTCGCCCATGGCCGACCACTTGTTCTGACCCGAGACGCTGGCGATCCACGCCGGCCAGATCCCCGACGTCGCGACCGGCGCGCGTGCGTTGCCGATCTACCAGACCACCAGCTTCGTGTTCGACAGTGCCGACCATGCGGCCAGCCTGTTCAACCTGCAGACCTTCGGCAACGTCTACTCGCGCCTGTCGAATCCGACCGTCGCGGCGCTGGAGGAGCGCGTCGCAGCGCTCGAGGGCGGCCGCGCGGCGCTTGCGTCGGCGAGCGGCATGGCGGCCGAGGCGATGGCCCTGCTGAGCCTGCTGCAGCAGGGCGACCACGTCGTCGCAGCCGGCGCGCTGTACGGCGGCTCGGTCAGCATGCTCGCGGTAAACCTGACGAAGCTCGGCATCGAGACGAGCTTCGTCGACGCGAATTCGCCCGGCGCGTTCGCGGCGGCGATGCGCCCGAACACCCGCGCTGTGTTCGCCGAGAGCCTGGGTAACCCGAGTCTGGCGGTGCTCGACATCGCGGCCGTCGCCGAGGTCGCGCACGCGCACGGCGTGCCGCTGATCGTCGACAACACCGTGCCGTCGCCGTTCGTGTGCAATCCGATCCGCTTCGGTGCGGACATCGTCGTGCACTCGGCCACCAAGTACCTCGCCGGCCACGGCACGACCTTGGGCGGCGTGATGGTCGAAAGCGGCAAGTTCCCCTGGGACAACGGCAAGTTCCCCGGCATGACCGAGCCGTCGGCCGGCTACCACGGCGTGCGCTTCTTCGAGACCTTCGGCGACTTCGCGTTCACGATGCGCGCGCGCATGGAAACCCTGCGCGTCTATGGCGCCGCGCTGGCGCCGATGAGCGCCTGGCAAATCCTGCAGGGCGTCGAGACCCTGCATGTGCGGATGGAGCGGCATTGCCGCAACGCGCTGGCGGTCGCGCAGTTCCTGCGCGCGCATCCGAAGGTCGGCTGGGTCAACTACCCGGGCCTGCCGGACCACCCGCAGCATGCGCTGGTCGCCCGGCAGATGCGTGCGGTCGACGGTGCGCCCGGCGCATCGGGGCTGCTGGCGTTCGGCGTGAGGGGCGGTCTGGCGGCCGGCGTGAGCTTCATCGAGGCGGCGCAGTTCATGAGCCACCTCGCGAACATCGGCGACACCCGCACCCTGATAATCCACCCGGCCTGGACCACGCACCGCCAGCTCGACGACGCGCAGCAGCTCGCCGCCGGCGTGCTGCCGGACATGGTGCGCATTTCGGTGGGCATCGAGCACATCGACGACATACTCTGGGATATCGACCAGGCACTCGCCGCCGCGAGTGCGTAACGACCGGGCGCTCGCCGCCAGCGGAGACCAACCATGACCAGCATCTACGACCAGGGCCTGTCCAAGACCGACGCGAACTTCGTCGAGTTGTCGCCCGTCAGCTTCGTCGAGCGCAGCGCCGAGGTCTTCGGCGACCTGCCGGCGCTGATCCACGGCCGGCGCCGCTACACCTGGCGCGAGCTGCGCGAGCGCTCGGCGCGCCTGGCCGCGGCGCTGCGCGCGCTCGGCGTCGGGCCCGGCGACACCGTCAGCGTGATGCTCCCGAATACGCCCGAAATGGTCGAGGCCCACTACGCGGTGCCGGCCCTCAACGCGGTGCTGAACACCCTGAACACGCGGCTCGACGCGCCGCTGCTGGCTTGGCAGATGAATCATTGCGAGACCAAGGTGCTGATCACCGACCGCGAGTTCGCGCCGACCATGGCCACGGCGCTGCGCCTGCTGCGCGACGAGCACGGCCGCACGCCGGTCGTGATCGACGTGGCCGACAGCGAGTACAACGGCGCCGGTGAACGCCTCGGCGCGAACGAGTACGAGGCGCTGCTCGAAGCGCATGCGCCGTTGGCGCAGCTGGCCGGGCCGCGCGACGAGTGGGACGCGATCGCGGTGTCGTACACCTCCGGCACCACCGGCGACCCGAAGGGCGTGGTCACGCACCACCGCGGCGCCTACCTCAATGCGGTCAGCAACGCGGCGACCTGGACCATGCCGCACTTCCCGACCTACCTGTGGACCCTGCCGATGTTCCACTGCAACGGCTGGTGCTTCCCGTGGACCGTCGCGCTGCTCGGCGGCACGCACGTCTGCCTGCGCAAGGTCGACGCGCCGGCCATCCTAGCGGCGATGCGCGAGCACGGCGTCGACCACTACTGCGCGGCGCCGATCGTGCACAACCTGCTGATCGCCGCACCGGCCGCGCTGCGCGAGGGCATCACACAGAAGGTGCGCGGCATGGTCGCCGGCGCGGCGCCACCGGCCTCGATGATCGAGGGCATGGCCAGGATCGGCTTCGACATCACGCACGTCTACGGCCTGACCGAGGTCTACGGCCCGGCGGCGGTGGCCGTCAAGCGCGCCAGCTGGGCCGGCGAGACGCTGGCCGAGCAGACTCGCCTGAACGGCCGCCAGGGCGTGCGCTGCGGCCTGCAGGAGGGCATGACGGTGATGGACGCCGAGGCCATGGCCGAAACGCCGGCCGACGCCGAGACGATGGGCGAGATCATGTTCCGCGGCAACATCGTGATGAAGGGCTACCTGAAGAACCCGGCCGCGACCGCAAAGGCCTTCGAGGGCGGTTGGTTCCACACCGGCGACCTGGCGGTGATGGAGCCGGACCGCTACGTCAAGATCAAGGACCGCAGCAAGGACATCATCATCTCCGGCGGCGAGAACATCAGCTCGCTCGAGGTCGAGGACGCGCTGTACCGCCACGCCGACGTGCTGGCCTGCGCGGTCGTCGCGAAGCCCGACGACAAGTGGGGCGAGACGCCGGTCGCGTTCGTCGAACTGCGGCCCGGGGCCACCGCCAGCGCGGCCGAACTGATCGCGCACTGCAAGAGCCTGCTGGCAGGCTACAAGGTGCCGCGCGAGGTGCGCTTCGAGGAGATCCCGAAGACCTCGACCGGCAAGATCCAGAAATTCGCGCTGCGCGAGCGCGCACGCGGCGGAGTCACCGAGCCATGAGCAACGAACCTTTCGTCGTCACCAGCCGCGATGCGCGCGGCGTGGTCACGCTGACGCTGAACCGGCCGGCGGCGTTCAACGCGCTTTCGGAAGGCATGCTGGGTGCCCTGCAGATCGAGCTCGATGCGGTCGACGCCGACCCGAGCGCACGCGTCGTCGTGCTCGCCGCGGCGGGCAAGGTTTTTTGCGCCGGCCACGATCTGAAGGAGATGCGCGCCGAGCCGTCGCTCGCCTACTACGAGGCGCTGTTCGCACAGTGTTCGCGCGTGATGCTGCGCGTGCAGAGCCTGAGCGTGCCGGTGATCGCGCGCGTGCAGGGCATCGCCACCGCGGCGGGTTGCCAGCTGGTCGCGATGTGCGATCTGGCAGTGGCCGCCAACACCGCGAAGTTCGCGGTCAGCGGCGTCAACCTCGGGCTGTTCTGCTCGACCCCCAGCGTCGCGCTGGCGCGCAACGTGCCGCGCAAGCAGGCGATGGAGATGCTGCTGACCGGTGACTTCATCGACGCGTGCGAGGCGCGCGTGCGCGGCCTCGTCAACCGCGTGGTCGAGGCCGACGCGCTCGACGCGGAGATCGAGACCCTGGTCGCGCGCATCGTCGCGAAGCCGCGCGTTGCGATCGCGATCGGCAAGGCGCAGTTCTACCGCCAGGTCGAGGCCGGCGTGGCGCAGGCCTATGCGATCGCCGGCGACGCGATGGCCTGCAACATGATGGACGCGAGCGCGCTCGAAGGCGTGCAGGCCTTCAACGAGAAGCGCCCGCCGCAGTGGGCGCCGCCAACGACAGGCTGACGCTGATCACGCCGTCCTGCTCGGCGCCCACCTGCATCGGCAGGCCGCTGTGCTCGAACACGCTGAGCATCGCGGCATTGCGGCTCAGCACCTCCGCGTCGAAACGCTGCACGCCGTCGGCGCGCGCGAGTTCGGCGAGCACCGCCAGCAGCTTGCTGCTCAGGCCGTGGCCCTGCACGTCTTCCTCTACCGCGAACGCGACCTCGGCCGCACGCACGCTGTCGGCGCCGTCATGCGCGACGTAGCCGGCACTGGCGATGATGATCTCTTCGGTGCTGCCGGGCTGCGTGACGACGAGCACCACGCGCTCGTGAAAGTCGGGGTTGCACAGGCGGTCGAGGTCGGCCTCGCTCAGCTCGTGCTTGTACGAAAAATAGCGCAGGTACACCGACTCGGGATCGAGCCCGAGAAAGGCCGTCTGCAGGCGCTCGCGGTCGTCGAGGCGGATCGCGCGCACCAGTGCCGGCGCGCCGTTGCGCAAGCTGATCCCTTCGGCGTAGCGCTGCGCCTCGATGCTCATGGGGCGCCTTGCGGGCGGCTTCGGCGCGCGGCTGCCTACATGCCGCTGTAGTTCGGGCCGCCCCCGCCTTCGGGCGCGACCCAGACGATGTTCTGCGTCGGGTCCTTGATGTCGCAGGTCTTGCAGTGCACGCAGTTCTGCGCGTTGATCTGCAGGCGGTCGGTGTTGTCGGCGTTCTTGACGAACTCGTAGACGCCGGCCGGGCAGTAGCGGCTTTCGGGGCCGGCGTACTTCGCGAGGTTCACGGTGACCGGAATGCTCGCGTCCTTCAAGGTCAGGTGCGCGGGCTGGTTCTCGCCGTGATTCGTGTTGCTGATGAACACGCTCGACAGCCGGTCGAAGGTCAGCTTGCCATCGGGCTTCGGATAGGTGATCTGCGGGCACTCGGCGGCCGGCCTCAGGCGCGCGTGGTCGGGCTCGGTGCGGTGGATCGTCCACGGCGGCGACCGCACGCCCATCAGCGGCAGCAGCCACTGCTCGATGCCGGTCATGAACGAGCCCACGTACACGCCCTTCTTGAACCACTGCTTGAAGTTGCGCGACTGGTCGAGCTCCGCGTACAGCCAGCTGTTCTTGAACGCGGCCGGATAGGCGTTCAGCACATCGTGCCGGCGGCCGGCGGTGACCGCGGCGAACGCGGCCTCGGCCGCGAGCATGCCGGTCTTGATCGCGGCGTGGCTGCCCTTGATGCGCGCGGCGTTCAGATAGCCGGCCTCGCAGCCGACCAGCGCGCCGCCGGGGAACACCGTCTTCGGCAGGCTCAGCAGTCCGCCGGCGGTGATGGCGCGCGCGCCGTAGCCGATGCGCTTGCCGCCTTCGAGGAAGTCCTTGATGCGCGGGTGCGTCTTCCAGCGCTGCATCTCCTCGAACGGGCTGAGCCAGGGGTTGGTGTAGTCCAGGCCGACGACGAGGCCGAGCGTGACCAGGTTTCCGTCGAGGTGGTACATGAAGCCGCCGCCGTAGGTCATCGAATCCATCGGCCAGCCGGCGGTGTGGATCACCAGGCCGGGCTGATGCCGGGCCGGATCGATCTCCCAGAGCTCCTTGACGCCGAGCGCATACGACTGCGGATCGCGGCCCTCGTCGAGCTTGAACTTCGCAATCAGCTGGCGGCCGAGCTGGCCGCGAGCGCCCTCGGCGAAGATCGTGTACTTCGCGTGCAGCTCCATGCCGAGCTGGAAGTCGCCGGTGGGTTCACCGTCCTTGCCGACACCCATGTTGCCGGTCGCGATGCCCTTGACCGATGACGCACCTGCGCCGTCGTCGTTGTAGAGCAGCTCGGTCGCCGCGAAGCCGGGGAAGATCTCGACGCCCAGGCTCTCGGCCTGTTGCGCCAGCCAGCGCACCACGTTGCCCAGGCTGATGACGAAGTTGCCTTCGTTGTGAAAGCACTCGGGGATCAGGAAGCTCGGCGTGTCGAACGCGCCGGTCTCGCTCAGGAACAGCATCTGGTCCTGGATCACCGTCTGGTTCAGCGGCGCGCCGAGCTCCTTCCAGTTCGGGATCAGCTCGGTGATCGCGCGCGGGTCCATCACCGCGCCGCTCAGGATGTGCGCGCCCGGCTCCGAGCCCTTCTCGAGCACGACCACCGAAATCTCCTTGCCCTGCCCGGCGGCGAGCTGCTTCAGCCTGATCGCCGCGGCCAGGCCCCCGGGGCCACCGCCGACGATCACGACGTCGTACTCCATGGCTTCGCGCGGGCCGTGTTGGGCGAGGATTTCTGCGGGCGTCATCGGGGCTCCCTTCGGGCGCTTGGTTGCGCTGGATTCTACGGGGGTCGAACCTGCTGCCGGCGCGCTTCGTGCCGGCTTGCGCGGGGCGGCGGCGAACGGCCTGCATGCTATCGTCCTCGCGAATTCATGAACCGTTCGGGAGTCAGCGCATGAGCTACAACATCGACCTGTCGGGGCGCGTCGCGCTCGTGACCGGCGCGTCCAGCGGTCTGGGTCAGCAGTTCGCGAAGACGCTCGCGAAGGCCGGTGCCGGCGTCGTGCTCGCCGGCCGCCGCGTCGAACGACTGAAGACGCTGCGCGCCGAGATCGAGGCCGACGGCGGCGACGCCCACGTCGTCGCGCTCGACGTGACCGACCACGACAGCATCAAGTCCGCGGTCGCGCACGCCGAGACCGAGATGGGCACGCTCGACATCCTCGTCAACAACTCCGGCGTCGGCACGACGCAGTTGCTCACCGAGGTCAGCGAAGACGACTACGACTATGTGTTCGGCACCAACACCCGCGGCGCGTTCTTCGTCGCCCAGGAAGTGGGCAAGCGGATGATCGCGCGCGCCAAGGGCGCGGCGCCGGGCACCTTCACCGGCGGGCGCATCGTCAACATCGCGTCGATGGCGGGGTTGAAGCCGCTCAGCCGCATCGGCGTCTACGCGATGAGCAAGGCCGCGGTCGTGCACATGACGCGCGCGATGGCGCTCGAATGGGGCCGCTACGGCATCAACGTCAACGCGATCTGCCCCGGCTACATCGACACCGAGATCAACCACCACCAGTGGAGCACCGAGCAGGGCCGCAAGCTGATCGAGATGCTGCCTCGCAAGCGCGTCGGCCAGCCGCAGTATCTGGACGCGGTGCTGATGATGCTGTGCGCCAACGAGAGCCATTTCGTCAACGGCGCGGTGATCCAGGCCGACGACGGCTTCGGGGTCTGAAGATGCAAACGGCCGAGCGGCGGTCCGCCCCAAGCCGGCCGTCGGCCCCCGCGAGGGGCCGGCTGCGGTATGCCGCAGACGAGCGGCACCACCCTTGATGCGCGTGCTGTCGCTGCTGGAGGCGCGCGTGCTGGGGGTGCTGATCGAGAAGGCGCACACCGTGCCCGACAGCTACCCGCTGTCGCTGAATTCGATGACCCTGGGCTGCAACCAGAAGACCGCGCGCGAGCCGGTGCTGAACGCGCTGGAGGCCGAGGTCCAGGAGGGCGTCGACGCGCTCAAGGCGCTGCACCTGGTGTTCGAGGCCAGCGGCTCGCGCGTCACGCGCTACGAGCACAACGCCGGCCGCGCGCTCGGCCTGCCGTCGCAATCGGTCGCGCTGCTGGCCACGCTGGTGCTGCGCGGGCCGCAGACGGTGTCGGAGCTGCGCACGGCGAGCGAGCGGCTGCACCGCTTCGCCGACCTGTCGTCGGTCGAAGGCTTTCTCGACGAACTCGCCGCGCGCCCCGCCGAGAAGGGCGGGGCGCTGGTCGTCAAGCTGCCGCGCGCACCGGGCGCGCGCGAGGCGCGCTGGGCGCACTTGCTCGGCGGAGCGATCGATGTCGCTGCGCTGCCGGTGGCCAGCGACGCCGCCGATTTCGTCGCGTCCGGCGAGATCGCGGCGCTGAAGGCGCAGCAGGCCGCGATGCAGTGCGAGCTCGCCGAGCTGCGCGCGCTGGTCGAGCGGCTCTGCGCCGAACTCGGCGTGAGCCGAACCTGAGACGAGGAACTTCGATGCGATTCGAGCTGCCCGAGCAGAAGAAGCTGACCCTGGAGATGGTGATCCCGATCCGCTGGGGCGACATGGACGCGATGAGCCATGTCAACAACACGATCTACTTCCGCTACATGGAGACGGTGCGGCTCGAATGGCTGTTCCAGTTCGGCCGCATGCCCGACGCCGATGGCAACGGCCCGGTCATCGTCAACGCCTTCTGCAACTTCATCAAGCAGCTCGAGTACCCGGGCGACGTGCTCGCGAAGCACTATGTCGCGAACCCGGGGCGCAGCAGCTTCGAGGCCTACATCACGCTCGAGCGAAGCGACGACCCCGGCGTGGTGTATGCCTCGGGCGGCGCCAGGACCGTGTGGGTCAACTACGCGCGGCAGAAGTCGGTGGCGCTGCCGGAGTCGGTGCGCCGGCTGATCGCCTGAGCCGCCTCAGGCGCGCAGCAACTTGCGCACCAGTTCCGGCGTGGTGCTGGCGCGGTGCTTCTGCATCAGTCGGCGGCGATAGACATCGACCGTGCGGGGGCTGATGCTCAGCTGCTTGCCGATCTGCTTGCTCGTCAGACCCTCGATCGGCAGCGCCGCGATTTCGCGCTCGCGCGGCGTCAGCTCGAGCCCGACGCGGCGCTTGGCCGACAGGTCCTCGAACCACCAGATACCGGCCGCGTGCGGCTGCCGCGGGTCGAGCGTGCGGCCCGAGACCTGGCACCAGAACAGCGCGTCGCGCTGCGCGCCGCCGATGCGCTTCATCACGCGCTCGTCCGCGTACCAGCCGCGCGCGTCAAGGCTCGCGACGATGCGCGCGCCGGTGCGCTCGAACTCGGCCGGCGTGGGGTAGAGCAGCTCGAAACTCCGGCCGATCAACGCGTCGCGCGTCGTGCCGAACATCGCCAGCAGCTGGCGGTTGCAATCGACGATCAGCCGGATGGCGCGACAGCACCAGCCCGATCGGCGCGAGGTCGAACGCGCTGCGGTAGTCGAGTTCCGGCGCGGCGTCGGCCACGGTTCAGAGCAGCGCGTAGCTGGTCGTCGCGTGGGCCGCGAGCACGCCGTCGCCGGTCGTGATGCGGATGTCGCCGAAGGCCATCGTCTTGCCCAGGCGCAGCACGGTCGCGGTTACGCGCGCCTCGCCCGCGTCGGCTGCGACCGGGCGCAGGAAAGTGGTCTGCAGCTGCACCGTGGTCATCGGGCGAAAGCTGCCGAGCTTGCTCATCACCGCCAGCACCATCGCGCTGTCGGCCGCGGCCATCAGCGTCTGGCCCGACATCACGTTGCCGGCATGGATGTGGCGTTTCGTCACCGGCAGCGCGAGCACCACCTCGCCCGGCCGCGCCTCGATCAGCCGCAGCTCCAGCATGCGCACCCACTCGGCGAACACCGTGCGCATGGCGTCTTCGAGAAAGGCGGTGTCGAACGCGGCGGTGGCGGTCATGAGGCGTGCGCGGAAGTATGCTTAGGCAATTCTACGTAACGACTATCTAAGCGGGTCCGTAGTACGCTCCCGTGCAACCAACCGATGGAGACTCGATCGATGAAGAAGGTGTTCCCCAGCGCCGCGGCGGCGCTCGAAGGCGTGGTCGCGGACGGCCAACTGCTGGCGGTCGGCGGCTTCGGCCTGTGCGGCCTCCCCGAGGCGCTGATCGTCGCGCTGCGCGATTCGGGCGTGAAGAACCTGACCGTGATCTCGAACAACGCCGGCGTCGACGGTTTCGGCCTCGGCCTGCTGCTCGAGTCGCGCCAGATCAAGCGGATGATCTCCAGCTACGTCGGCGAGAACAAGGAGTTCGAGCGCCAGTACCTGGCCGGCGAACTCGAGCTCGAATTCACGCCGCAGGGCACCTTGGCCGAGAAGCTGCGCGCCGGCGGCGCCGGGATTCCGGCGTTCTTCACGAAGACCGGCGTCGGCACCCTGGTGGCCGAAGGCAAGGAGACGCGCGAGTTCAACGGCCAGGTCTACGTGATGGAACGGGCGCTGGTGCCCGAGGTCGCGCTGGTCAAGGCCTGGAAGGCCGACCGCAGCGGCAACCTGATCTTCCGCCGCACCGCGCGCAACTTCAACCCGGCCTGCGCGATGGCCGGCAAGACCACGATCGTCGAGGTCGAGGAGATCGTCGAGACCGGCTCGTTCGATCCCGATGCGGTTCACCTGCCGGGCATCTACGTGCACCGCATCGTGCTGAACGCGCACCCGGAAAAACGCATCGAGAAGCGCACCGTCTCTGAAAAATCGACCGAAAAGGCAGGGGTCTGACATGGCTTGGACACATGACCAGATGGCGGCCCGCGCGGCCAGGGAACTGCAGGACGGCTTCTACGTCAACCTCGGCATCGGCCTGCCGACGATGGTGGCGAACTTCGTCGCGCCCGACATCGAGGTCTGGCTGCAGAGCGAGAACGGCATGCTCGGCATCGGCCCGTTCCCGACCGAGGACCAGGTCGACGCCGACCTGATCAACGCCGGCAAGCAGACCGTGACCACCTTGCCCGGCTCGTCGATCTTCGGCTCGCACGACAGCTTCGCGATGATCCGCGGCGGCAAGATCAATCTGTCGATCCTCGGCGCGATGCAGGTGAGCAGCAAGGGCGATCTGGCGAACTGGATGATTCCCGGCAAGATGGTCAAGGGCATGGGCGGCGCGATGGACCTGGTGGCCGGCGTGGCGCGCGTGATTGTGCTGATGGAGCACGTCGCGAAGAAGAAGGACGGCACGATCGACCTGAAGATCATCCCCGAGTGCACGCTGCCGCTGACCGGCGTGGGCGTGGTCAACCGCATCATCACCGACCTCGCGGTGCTCGACGTGACGCCGCAGGGGCTGAAGGTGGTCGAGCTCGCCGCCGGCGTGACGCGCGACGAGCTGCAGGCCAAGACCGGCGTGCCGCTGATCTGAACGTTGCAGCGCGGCGTTCGACATGCTCTTCGATCCGGCGCGCCACGAAGCGCTGCGCGCGGCACCGTGGGACGAGGCCGCGGCGCGTGCGGCGATCGCCACGATCGTCGACGACATCGGGCGCCGGTTCGACCCAGTCACGCTCTGGCCCTCGCACCCGCGCGATCGCGGCCGGGCTCCACGAACACAGCCGCCACTTCACCGCCGCGAACGAATCCGAGCCGGCCTCGTACTTCCTCGGCTGCGTATTTCGGCGAACGTGACCGACGATTTCGGGAACGTGACCGGTTTGGGGCCGGTGCTGGGTTGCGCCGA
>JANXZN010000425.1 GCA_025355545.1 Rhizobacter sp. | reverse complement strand
CTGGCCCGCTTCGCGGGTCTTGACCGCACCAGCCACGACGTTGGAAAGCTCCCCTGTGGTTCGAACAGGGTTCCCGCTTTCGCGCCGAGCAACAAGCGCCTTTGCAACCTGTAGAGCAAACCGTTCTTCCCCATAGTCACGAATCACCTCCGTCATTTGGCGCACGTCGGCGCGGGCCAGGAAATCCGCCGCGCTTTCGCCGCGGGTGGTGTCCATGCGCATGTCCAGCGGGCCGTCGAAACGGAAGCTGAAGCCGCGTTCGGGGTCGTCGATTTGTGGCGACGAGACGCCCAGATCGAGCAGCAGGCCGTCGACCTTGGCGACGCCCAGCGCCGAAAGCAGCGGCACCATGTGCGCGAAGCTGGTGTGATGAATGGAAAAACGCGGGTCCGAAACCCGCGCTGTGCCTTCGGTTGCCGCCGCGACGGCCTGCAGGTCGCGGTCGATGGCCACCAGCCTTCCCTTGGCCGACAGGCGCGACAGCAGCAGGCGTGAATGGCCGCCGCGCCCGTAGGTACCGTCCAGGTAGATGCCGTCCGGCGTCGTCATGAGGGCATCCACCGCTTCGTTGAGCAGCACGGTCGTGTGCGGGCGGTCGCTCTGGAGATCCATGAACGGTGGCGGGAGCGAGAGAAGTGCGGAAAACGAAGGAACCAGGCGCAAACGCTCAGAAGCTGAAGCTCTTGAGCGACTCGGGCATCTCGGACTGCATCACGCGGGATTCGTGCTCGGCGTGGGCCTTGGCGTCCCACAACTCGAAGTGGCTGCCCATGCCGAGCAGCATGACGTCGCGCAGCAGGCCGGCCGACGCGCGCAACTCGGGGGCGATCAGTACGCGACTGGACGCGTCGATGTCGACGTCCATCGCGTTGCCGAGGAACACCCGCTTCCAGCCCGCTGCTTCCATCGGCAGCGCGGCGACCTTGTCGCGAAACACCTCCCACGCCGGGCGTGGGAAAATCAGCAACGAGCCTTCGGGGTGCTTGGTGATCGTCAGCTGGCTGACGCCCATCGCCGTCAGGAGCTCGCGGTGACGTGCCGGCACGGCGATTCGCCCCTTGCCGTCCAACGTCAGGGCCGCGGGCCCTTGAAACACGATGTTTGCCACAAATATCCAAGAAAGTGCACTTTGCGCCACTTTAGCGGATGGTTTTGAGGCGGTCAACCGATTCCGACAAGAAAAATCAATGGAATCAAAGACTTAGCGGTGATTTGAAACGCGCTCGATAGGCGAAAATTCCTTCAAAAACAAAGACCTGCGCAGGCCACTGAAAGTAATGGGTTAGATCCGGGCGCCCCTTACCTCAGGTAAATCCCCGGCGTGTCGCCTCTACGGCGCAGGCATCGGTCGGGCTGGCGACGTCGGGAGCGCCGGCGCGCGGTCGAGTCGGGCGAGCCCGAGCGCGCGCAGGATTCAGCGCCCGGGCTCGGGCCATCCCTGAGCGCCGACGAGGGGCACGAACGACACACCGCCGAGGTCGCACTGCCGGTAGACGGCGTCGCTCGCGCGGGTGACCTTTAGCAGCCGTTGCCAAGAATCGCCGCCCACCGGCATGACCAGACGGCCGCCGAGCGCGAGTTGCTCCTTGAGTGCGCTGGGCACGCTCGGCCCGCCGGCTGCCACCAGGATGGCGTCGAACGGCGCCGCCTCGGGCCAGCCGATGCTGCCATCGCCGACGCGCCACTCGATATTGCGGTAGCCGAGCGAGGCCAGGCGGCGTTCGGCCGCGTCGACCAGCACCCGGTGACGCTCGATTCCGTAGACACGGGCGGCAATGCGCCCGAGCACCGCCGCCGCATAGCCGGAGCCGGAGCCGACCTCGAGCACCGTGTCGCGCGGCCCGAGTTCGGCAGCTTCGATCATCGCCGCGACGATGTAGGGTTGCGAGACGGTTTGACCGGCGTCGATCGGAAGCGGCGCGTCGTCGTAGGCGAGCTCGGCCATCGCGGCATCGACGAAGCACTCGCGCGGCACCATGCGCATCGCGGCGAGGACGCGTTGGTCGCGAATGCCGCGACGCGCGATCTGCGTCGCCACCATCCGCCTGCGCTGCTTTTGGTAGTCAGGCATGACGCTGCGATTCTCGCGCCGCCACGCCGACGCGGCGAAGGTCCGAAACTGCGTCGCGCGCCTGTTCGATGCTCAGGCCTCGCCGCGCTTGACCACCGTCACCGGCGCCTGCGCGTGCTGCAGCAGCGCGGTGGCCACCGGGCCGAGCGCGCCGCTGTCCGACACGTCCTGGCCGCGCGCACCGAGGATCACCAGATCGCACTCGCAGCGCTCGGCGATGTCGACCAGCAGGTGGCCCGGGTCGCCACGGCCGATCTCGGTCTCGAACTCGAGGCCGGCCGCGCGCAGCAGCGCCTGTGCCGGCGCCAGTGAGTGCGCGGCGGCCGCTTCGCTGACCTGCTCGATCACTTCGGCGTTGTGGGCCACGACGACCTCGTACAGCGAGGCCGGCTCCTGGACGTTGGCGAGCACGAAGCTCGCGCGCAGCCCGTTGTGCACCAGCCGCAGCGCGTGCCGCACGGCCTCGAGCGCTCCCTCCGATCCGTCCACGGGCAACAGAATTCTCATGCGTTTCTCCTGGCAGCGAGTGGGCCGAGCTTACGTCCTGCGGCCGGCGCCGATCCAAGCCACACTGGCGACCCTCACCACCCGCGTGTGCGCCTTGGACACCCTGATCCGCCTGATCGCCGAGTACGGCCTACTGGCCGTGTTCGTGAACATTCTCGTTCAGCAGCTCGGTGCCCCGCTGCCCGGCTACCCTTTGTTGTTGGTCACCGGCGCGCTCGCGGCTCGCGGCGAACTCGACGTGCTGGCGTTGCTGGGCACCGCGGTCGCGGCCTGCATGATCGCCGACAGCACCTGGTACGCGATCGGCCGGCGCGCCGGCCGGCGCGTGCTGCGCACCTTGTGCCGGGTCTCGCTGTCGCCCGACGGCTGCGTGCGCCAGACCGAATCGATCTACACGCGCTTCGGGCCGCCGTCGCTGCTGGTGGCCAAGTTCGTGCCGGGCTTCGCGTCGGTGGCGACTGCACTGGCCGGCGCGATGCACATCCGGTGCAGCGCATTCCTGCTCTTCGACGCGCTCGGCGCGCTGCTCTGGGTCGGCGGCGGCCTGGGCCTGGGCTGGCTGTTCGCGCCGGCGATCGAGCAGATCGTCGGCACGCTGGCGCAGTTCGGAAAGTGGGGGCTGATGCTGCTGGCGCTGGCCGGGGCGCTGTTCGTCGCCGCGAAGTGGTGGCAGCGCCACCGCTTCAATGTGCAGCTGCGCATGGCGCGGGTCACGGTCGATGCGCTGGGCGAGCTGCTCGCCCGCGGCGAGCGCCCGCTGATCGTCGACGTTCGCTCGAAGATCGCGCGCGACGACGGGCGTATCCCGGGCGCGATCGCAAGCCTGGGCGACGAGCTGGCGCCGGAGCTGGCCGCACACCCGAAGGAGGCGCTGATCGTCGTCTACTGCGCCTGCCCCAACGACGCCTCGGCCGTGCTCGCGGCGCGCAAGCTGCTGGAGCGGGGCTTCCGCAACGTGCGCCCGCTCGCCGGCGGCATCGATGCCTGGACGGCGGCCGGCCGCGCGCTCGAGGCCTGAGCTCGGTCAGCCGCGCAGGAACTGCGCCAGCGCGGCCGCGTTGCGCTGACCCTGGTCTTGCATGTTGTTGTTGAAGACGACGTGTGTAGCGGCAGCCTGCGCGGCCAGGCGTCGGACCCGTTGCGCCAGCTCGTCCAACTCGGCGTCGTCGTAGTCGTAGTTGAAGCGCTCCGACGAATCGCGCGCGCCCTTGACGTTCCAGGTCTCGGCGTTGCGGCCGTGCAGGCGCAGCAGCGCGAACCCCGGGTGGGTGACTTCCCACAGCGCCGGCACGCTGTTCGCGAAGCCCTGCGGGCCGTCGACGACGGTGTGCACGACGCCGAGTTCGCGTTCGAACGCGAGCGTCGATGCGATCGCGTGGTCGCCGTCGAATTAACTGCGCTGGCGGAACTCGACGCTGACGGTGTGGCCCGCCATGCGCGCTACGCACTGCCGCACGTGCGCATGCGCGGCGGCGTCGCACAGCAACCAGGGCGCGAACTGAAAGTGCACCAGCCCGAGCCGGCCCGACGCCCGCAGCGGTGCCAGCGCCTCGATGAAGCGGCGCCACAACTCGTCGACAATCTCGGCCGGCAGGTCGCGGTAATACAGGTTCGCCCTGGTCGAGGCCGGCAGCGCCGCGCGGATGTCCTTGTGCAGCACGGTCGGCGAGGTCGGGTGGCCGGTGAACAGGCGGAACGCCTTGACGTTCATCACGAAGTCGTTCGACGTGCGCTCGGCCCAGAGCTGCGCGGTCGCGGCGCTGGGCATCGCGTAGTAGCTCGAATCGACCTCGACCAGCGCGAAGCGCGATGCGTAGTAGCGCAACCGCGCCTCGGCGCTGCTCACGCCGGGCGGGTAGAAGCGGCCGCTGTCGACCAGGGTCTTGCTGGACCACGAGGCGGTGCCGACGAGAACGGGCATGACGGTTTCTTCGAGGCTGCGGGCTGGATGCAATTACAGTATGCCCATGTCTGCCTCGCCCCGCATCGATGCGCCTCGCCCCGACCCGTTCGGGCTGCTCAACGCGCAACAGCGCAGCGCGGTCGAGCACGGGCTGGGCGGCACCGCGCCGCACGCGCTCGCCGGCCCGATGCTGGTGATCGCCGGCGCCGGCACCGGCAAGACGATGACGCTGGCCGCGCGCGTCGCGCGTCTGGTGCTGGCCGGCGCCGATCCGCAGCGCATCCTGCTGCTGACCTTCTCGCGCCGCGCCGCGCAGGAGATGCAGCGCCGCGTCGGCCGGGTGCTGCATCAGGCGCTCGGCTTCGCCGCCACGCAAGCCGCGCCGCAGCTGCATTGGGCCGGCACCTTTCACGGCATCGGCGCGCGGCTGCTGCGCGAGTACGCGCCGCAGATCGGCCTGGCCGAGAACTTCACGATCCAGGATCGCGGCGACTCCGAGGACCTGATGGGCCTGGTGCGCCACGAGCTCAAGCTCTCAGACACCAAGACCCGCTTCCCGCTGAAAGCCACCTGCATCGCTGTGTACTCGCGCGTGCTGAACAGCCAGCAGTCCCTGGCCGACGTGCTGCGCACGGTCTATCCCTGGTGCCAGATGTGGGAGGACGAGCTGACGCATCTGTTCCGTGGCTACGTGGCCGAGAAACAGGCGCAGTGCGTGCTCGACTACGACGACCTGCTGCTGTACTGGGCCCAGATGCTGGCTGAACCGGCGCTGGCGCGGCACGTGTCGGCCCGCTTCGACCATGTGCTGGTCGACGAATACCAGGACACGAACCGGCTGCAGGCCGCGATCCTGCATGCGCTCAAACCCGACGGCCGCGGCCTCACGGTGGTCGGCGACGATGCGCAAGCCATCTACTCGTTTCGTGCCGCCGAACTGCGCAACATCCTCGACTTCCCGGATCGCTTCTCGCCGCCGGCGCGCATCGTCACGCTGGAGCGCAATTACCGCTCGACGCAACCGATTCTCGAGGCTTCCAATGAGATCATCGCTCTGGCGCCGCAGCGTTTCGGCAAACGGCTGTGGAGCGACACGGCGTCGGCGCAGCGGCCTTCGCTCGTCACGGTGCAGGACGAATCGGCGCAAGCTGCATGGGTCGCCGACCAAGTGCTGCGACATCGCGAACAGGGCACCGCGCTGAAGAGCCAGGCGGTGCTGTTCCGCAGCACGCAGCACAGTGCCGCGCTCGAGCTGGAGCTGACGCGACGCAACGTCCCGTTCGTCAAGTTCGGCGGGCTGAAGTTTCTCGAGGCGGCGCATGTGAAGGACGTGCTGTCGGTGCTGCGCTGGGCCCAGAACCCGCGCAGCCGGATGGCCGGACTGCGGGTCGCGCAACTCGTTCCGGGCATCGGCACGGCCAGCGCCAAGCGGCTGCTCGATGCGATGGGCACGGCACCCGACCCGGTCGCGGCATTGCGCAGGTTCAAGCCACCGCCCGCCGCCGCGGCCGAGTGGCCGGCGTGGATCGAGGTCTTCGCGGCGCTGCAGGGCGCCGCATGGCCGCTGGCACTGGCGCTGGCGACCCGGTGGTATGTGCCGCAGCTGCGGCGGCTGCACGACGACGCCGCGCTGCGCGAGGGCGACCTGGCGCAGCTCGGGCGGCTCGCCTCGAGCTTCGGTTCGTGCCATAACTTTCTGGCCGAGCTGACGCTCGATCCGCCGGAAGCGACGAGCGACGAATCGGGGTCGCCGCTGCGCGACGAGGACTACCTGATCCTGTCGACAATCCATTCCGCCAAAGGCCAGGAATGGAAGGCGGTGTTCGTGCTGAACGCGGTCGACGGCTGCATTCCGTCGGACATGTCGACCGGCAACGCGATCGAGATCGAGGAAGAGCGCCGCCTGCTGTACGTGGCGATGACGCGCGCGCGCCAGCACCTGCATCTGCTGGTGCCGCAGCGCTTCTACGTGACCCAACAGACGCGCCACGGCGACCGGCATCTCTACGGGTCGCTGACCCGCTTCATCCCGCCGGCCCTCGAACCCTGCTTCGACGTCGAGACCCCATGTGAAAAGGCCGGCGCAAGCGACGACGGGCTTTCGCCCGCGCCGCTGCCCGGCCTCGCGATCGATGTGACGGCGCGCGTCAGATCGCTGTGGTCCTGATCGCTCAGGGCTGGTTGCGCCGAATGTCGTCCGCGTCGCGTCGCAGGTCGTCCGGATCGCGCCTGACATCCTGCTGGTGCTTGATCGCATCCTTGGCGTCTTCCTTCAGATCGCCATAGGTCGCCTGGGTCTTGCCGGTGGCCTTGTCGATCTTGCCCTCGACCTCGAGTTTCTTGTTGCCGACGACCTTGCCGGTGGCTTCCTTGACGCTGCCCTTGGCCTGCTCGACGCGGCCCTTCACCTGGTCCTTGTTCATGCTGCTTCCTTTGCAATGGAGAGTTACATCGACCTGTGCCGGGCGCTCGGTCGCGCCCGCCGAATCGATGCATCCACTGTGGCCGTCGAGCGCAGAGGGGTCTGTCGGGCTGTGCACGAATCGCCTGTAGGACGTGGCGCAAGCCCGTTACATGGTCTCACCCCAGCGGCGACACGCCGATCAGCCAGCGGTGGGCCCACGCGAGGAACACGCCGTAGATCGCCAGGCCGGCGACCAGCGCGATCGCGTCGTTCGGCACCGATGGCGTCTCGCCGGGAATCGCGCGCGGCACGGCACGCCGCCGCACGGCGATGCGGTCGAGCACGGCCCAGGCCAGAAAGGCGCCGAACAGGATCACGTCGACCAGCATGCCGTTGGCCAGCAGGTGGGCGCTGGCCCACAACATCACGGCCAGCAGCATCGGGTGCTTGATCGCGCTCTTGATGCGCCCCGGCAGGTAGGCCGCGAGCAGCAGCGGGAACGCCGGCAGCATCAGCAGCAGTGCGATATGGCGCATCGCGACGGGCGGCGTCCAGAGCACGACCGGCGTCTGGCGCGCGATGCCGTAGCCGTAGATCAGCAGCGCGAAGCCGGCGATCGAAAACACCGAATACACGCCCTTCCACGCGCGCTCGTTGCGCGCCACCTGCGCATCGCGCCAGGCCGGCGCGACGATCGCCACCGAATGGATGCCGAGGAACAGCACCAGACCGATCAGAAACAGCGCCATGTCTCGCTCCCGCAATGAAAGAGCGTGCAGTCTAGTTCGACTCCTTGATAAGCCGTCCGGCGGCCGACTGCAGCGGGCGCGCGTTCATCGGGTACAGGCGCGCGAAGATGCCGATCTGCTCGGCCGAGATCGGCACCGGCTGCTTCATCACCATCCACAACACGCCTTCGCTGCACGGCGGCGTCGTCTGCGAGCCCATGTAGGTGAAGTAGCGGCGTTCGGCGGGCAGCAGTTCGTTCAGGTTCAGCGGGTTGCGCGCCGCGACCTCGTCGCCCTTTTCGAGCGGCAGGTTGTTCCACACGCTCTGCACGACCGCCTGCGCGCTGCCGCGCTCCAGCAGCACCGCGACGACCGCGAGCCGGCCTTCCAGATCCTTGTGCACCAGGTGCACGACCATGTCGAACCGCTTGCCGTCGATGTGCTCTTCGGACGGCCGGTGAAAGTGGAACTGCACCAGTTCGTAGTGCCGGCCCATCACCTCGATCGAGTTGCCTGCCGCCACGTTGACCTGCACCGTGTGGCCGTTGTCGATGACGCGAAACGCGCTCGGCTTGTAGTCGAACTGCACCGGTTCGAGTTCGACCCGGATGCCGTCGCGGATGTCGATCGGGCTCTGGCGCGTGCCGGTCGAGCATTTCGAGAATTCGGGTTTCATCCGGCCCCAGCTTTGCGGGCCGCCATTGCCGGCGTAGTCCCAGCGGGCGGCATGGGCGGGCTCGGCGACCGCCACGCGGCGCGGCGGCGCGCGTGGCACCTGCGCCGCCGGATCGGCGTCGCGTTCGGCGGCCGCGGCCGGTGCGCTCGCCTTCGAGGTCACGCGCAGCACGTTCGGGTTGGCGGCATCGGGCGCGCGCGCGGCGCCGAGCTTGCGCGCCAGGCGCTCACGCAGCAGGTCCATCGGATCGCGCGGACCGGGCAGCTCGGCAGCGGCGCCAACCAGGGCCGCCGGGGGCGACACCGGGGCCGCGCTACGCTCGGCAGCCGGCACCGCAGCGCACGCGGCGCTCAGCGCGAGCAGCGCGACGACGCGTCGACGGGACAGCGATGACAAGGCAGGCATGGGCGGATCTCCGGCGCGAGAACGGCGCGCCTCGCCTCCTTATCGACGCGCCGCGGCGCGAACTTGAGATTCTCGCCCTCAGGTGACGCGCGGCTTGACCCAGATCCAGGCCACCACGCCGATGCTCATCATCAGCAGCGAGGCGGTCGCGAGCCAGAGCGTCGAATGCATCACGAGCGGCGCGATCACGCCCGCGACCAGGCCGTTCGCGAGGCTGCCGATGCAGGCCTGGAACGACGAGGCCATGCCGCGCCGCTCGGGCACGAGGTCGAGCACCATCAGCGTGACGACCGGCACCATCAGCGCCCAGCCGAACGCGTAGACGCCCAGCGGCAGCAGCGCCCACCAGGCCTGCGGCGTGAACAGCAGGTTCAGCACCAGGTTCACGATCGACACCAGCAGCATGATCAGAAAGCCGTGGCGGATCTGGTGCTGCGGCTTGATGCGCCCGGCCAGCCGCCCGGAGAGCCACGCACCGCCCATGATCCCGGCGATCGTGATCAGGAAGAACCAGTAGAACTGTCCCGGCGCAAGGTGCAGGTGGTCGCCGAGGAACACCGGCGCCGACAGCACGTACAGAAACATGCCGTTGAACGGGATGCCGCTGGCCAGCGCCAGCATCATGAAGCGCGCGCTCGAGCCCATCTGCCAGTAGCCGCGCAGCAGATGGCGCGCATGGAACGACTGCCGATGGGTGTGGTGCAGCGTCTCGGGCAACAGCTTGTAGTTGGCGATCCACAGGACCACGCCGACCGCGGTCAGGAACCAGAAGATCGCGTGCCAGTCGACGTGCACGAACAGGAAGCCTCCGACCATCGGCGCGATCGCAGGGGCGACGCCGAAGTAGATCGTCACCTGCGACATCACGCGCTGCGCGTCGGCGGGCGGGAACATGTCGCGGATCACTGCGCGCGAGATCACGATGCCCGCCCCCGCCGACATGCCCTGCACGGCGCGGAAAAACACCAGCGCACCGATGTGCTGCGACAGCGCGCAGCCCACCGATGCGAGCGTGAACACCACCAGTCCGGTCAGCACCACCGGCCGGCGGCCGAAGCTGTCGGAGAGGGCGCCGTGGAACAGGTTCATGACCGCAAACCCGAACAGGTACGCCGACAGCGTCTGCTGCATCTCGACCGGCGTGGCGCCGATCGCGCTGGCGATGCCGGTGAAGGCCGGCAGGTAAGTGTCGATCGAGAATGGCCCGAGCATGCCCAGGCACGCGAGCAGAACGGCCAGCGCCCAGCGCGGTGCGCGCCAGAGGGTGTGTGCGTCGGGATTCATCGAGCCGTCGAGTCTATGGCACGGTCAATCGCTCGGCGCTCGGCGCCTGCTCGCCTATGCCGGATCGACCCCAAGCCGCACCGCACCATGACCGCCACCACCCTCGAAATCCGCCCGCTGACGCCGCAGAGCTAGCCCGCATATTTCACGCATCGACCACTGTATGGCCTGATGGGCCATCTTGACGCTGTTTTCCGGGGTCAACGAGTGTCTTGACTGTCATTGCGTGACGCTCGGGGTGTATTGAGCGTGATCGGTCGATGAGAACC
>JANXZN010000422.1 GCA_025355545.1 Rhizobacter sp. | reverse complement strand
GGTTCTCATCGACCGATCACGCTCCACACCCCCCGAGCGCCACGCAATGACAGTCAAGACACTCGTTGACCCCGGAAAACAGCGTCAAGATGGCCCATCAGGCCATACAGTGGTCGATGCGTGAAATATGCGGGCTAGGTGTCGACCGGGCGCCAGCTCAATGCACGGCGTTGATCAGGCCCATCTCTTCGCTGGCCATCAGGCCCTCGATGTCCATCAGGATCAGCATGCGCCCGGCGACGCTGCCGATGCCGGAGATGAAGCTCGTGTCGACGGCCGAACTCATCTCCGGGGCGGGCTTGATCGTGTCCTTGTCGAGCGCGAGCACGTCCGAGACCGAATCGACCACCGCGCCGACGACGCGGCCCTTCACGTTGAGCACGATCACGACCGTGAAGCCGTTGTACTCGGCGCTCTCGCAGCCCAGTTTCAGGCGCAGATCGACGATCGGGACGATCACGCCGCGCGGGTTGACGACGCCCTTGATGAAGGGCGGCGCGTTGGCGATGCGCGTGGGCTGCTCGTAGGAGCGGATCTCCTGAACCTTCAGGATGTCGATGCCGTATTCCTCGGCACCGAGGCGGAAGGTCAGGAATTCTCCGCCCATCGCGTCGGCGCTGCGCCGCGCTGCTGGCCAGATCGAGAACGCGCGCGTCGGCGGCAGGCGCCTCGGCGATCGTGCGCAGCAGCTGCGTCGCGCCGTGGAAGCCCAGCATCAGCTCGTCGCAGGCGTGCGCGAGCAGCGCCTGCAGGCGGTCGAGATCGTGCGTGGCCATCATCAGGTTGTCCTGCAGATCGGTGGCGACGAGCAGCGGCAGCGGTGCTGCCGCGCTCGGCTCGGGGGCCTGGAAGTTCAGCATCGTGCTTTTCAGGGTCGGCGCGGCGGTCCGGGGTTGGCGCATCCCCGCTTTTTCGGCTATCGGCGCGCCGACCTGAGCCCGAACAGGGCCGCCGACCCCGGGGAGCTTTTCGGAGCCGTGCGCGCCGGCCGCCGCGCCGGGGCCGCGATTGCCCGGGCGCGACGGCGCGGGGCATACTCGACGCCATGCAGCCGCCGCCCTGGAACGCGACCCGATCGGCCTACCCGCCGACGGGCATCGAGCGCGAGCTGTGGCTGCTGCACCTCGAGGATTCGGAACTGGATCACGAGCTGACGCTGGCGCACCTGGCCCGCGGCGGGCTGCGCGCGCGGGTGCGGCGCATCGATTCCGAGGCCGAGTTCCTCGGCGCGCTGGACGAGCGCGACTGGGACGCGATCATCTCCGACTACAACCTGCCGGGGTTCTCCGGCCTGGTCGCGCTCGACCTGCTGAAGGCCAGCGGCCGCGACCTGCCGTTCGTCCTGGTCTCGGGCGAGATCGGCGAAGACACTGCGGTCGAGGCGATGCGCAACGGCGCGAGCGACTACCTGCTGAAGAACAACCTGAGCCGGCTCGTGCCGGCGTTGCTGCACGCGGTCGAGGCGACCGAGATGCGGCGCGCGCGCGAGCGCGCCGACCGTGAGCTCGACGCGTCGAAGCAGCGCCTGCGCGAACTCGCCCAGCACCTGCAGAACAGCATCGAGCAGGAACGCGTCGCGATCGCGCGCGAGATCCACGACGATGTCGGCGGCTCGCTGACGGCGCTGAAGTTCGATCTCGCGTGGATCGCCCGTCATTCCGACTCCGAAGTGGTGCTGGCGCGCGTCAATTCGGCGCTCGAAACCGTGACGCTGGCGATCGATTCGAGCAAGCGCATCATGCACAACCTGCGCCCGGCGATCCTCGAGCAGGGGCTGGCCGCGGCGCTGCACTGGCTCGCGTCGCGCTTCGAGAAGCGCACCGGCATCGAGTGCGAGATCCGGCTGCCGCGGGAGGCGCCGGCGCTGCCTACGGGCGTGCCGCTGGTCGCCTACCGGACCGCGCAGGAGGCGCTGACCAACATCACCAAGCACGCGCAGGCCAGCCGCGTGCAGCTCGACCTGTCGCTGGCCGGTGGGGTGTTGTCGCTCGAGATCAGCGACAACGGCCGCGGCCTTGGCGCCGACGATCTGGCGAAGGCGCGCTCGTTCGGCATCCGCGGCCTGCACGAGCGCGCCGGCACGGTCGGAGGCTGGGTCGAGCTCAGCAGCGGTGCGGGCGGCACCACCATGATCCTGTCGGTGCCGCTGAGCCCGCTGGGCGCCGTTGGGATACCCTCGGTACCTGTGCACGACGCCGACGACCCGAGTCAGTGGGGTTCGCTGTGAACGCTGGAACGAGACGGGCTCACCGATGATCAAGGTCTTTCTCTGCGACGACCACGCGCTGATCCGGCGCGGCATCCGTGACACGCTCTCGGACGCGCCCGACATCGAGGTCGTCGGCGAGGCCGGCGACTACGGCGAGTTGCGCACGCTGATGCGCGACCAGACCGCCGACGTGCTGGTGCTCGACATCAACTTGCCCGGCCGCAGCGGCCTGGACGTGCTGCACGTGTTGAAAGACGAGACCAGCCAGATGCGCGTGCTGGTGGTCTCGATGTACCCGGAAGACCAGTACGCGATCCGCGCGTTGCGCGCCGGTGCCTTCGGCTACGTCAACAAGGGCGGCGACCCGGCGCAGATCGTCACCGCGGTGCGCACCGTGGCGCAGGGTCGCAAGTACGTGACGCCCGAGATCGCGCAGATGCTGGTCGAGAGCCTGACCGCGCCGATGATCGCCAACGCGCACGAGAAGCTCTCGGACCGCGAATTGCAGACGCTGGTGATGATCGCCTCGGGCAAGCGCCTCTCGGACATCGCCGAGGAGCTGATGCTCAGCCCGAAGACCGTCAGCGTCTACCGCGCGCGCGTGCTCGAGAAGCTCGGCCTGGCCAACAACTCCGAGATGACGGTCTACGCGATCCGCAACGGGCTGGTCGGGGGCGAATAACGCGGCGGCGGCGGGGCCGAGCGCTGGGCCTCCCGAAGCCGGGCGAGGCCCTTGCGGCCCTTCGGAGACTTCCGAAGGGCGCTCCGCACCCGCGGCTCTGCGCGAGCAAAGGCGCGTGCGGGCAGGCCTGCGATGCTCGGTCTCGTGGCCGGTCGCCGAACTCACTACGCTCGAACAGTGGCGACGAGTCAGATGTGGATGCGCGCCGGGCGCGCGGCCACGAGCCCTGCGCTTCCCGGCGCCTCGGAGGCGCCCTCCGGCCTGCCCGCATGCGCCTTTGCAGCCACCTTGCTGCTCATTCCTACCAGAAGCCAAGCCGACGGAGTTCGCGGCAGGCGGTGCCCGGCGAGAAAGCGGTCGCCAAGGAACAACCGCAGCGCGCCGATTTCTGGCTACCCGAGTCTTCGCACGGCGCAGGACGAGTTGGCCCGCCCTACCGCGTCGCGCGGCGGCGCACGCACTCGAGGTAGTGCTCGCCGTCGGGCGGCAGGCCGCTGCGCTGCGAGGCCCAGATCATCTCGCCCAGGCACTCCATTACCTCGTGCTGCGCCGCGTGCGCCGAGCCCAGCGCGGTCGCCAGCAGAGCGAACGCCTGCTTGATGCCGCGGGGCTGGTCGATCGCGATCTGCTCGCTGATCGACAGGTGCATCGACAAATGCAGGAACGGGTTGCTGCGCCCGCCCTCGACCTCGTAGACGGCGGCCAGGGCCGCGTCGACGTCGTCGAGCGCATCGAGGTACTCCGGGTGCGCGCCGATCCAGTCGGCGGCAATCGCCTCCATCGGCTTGAGCGGCAGTGCTTCGCGCTGCTTGCGGCGCGTCTCGCAGAAGAAGCGGCGGACGTCGTTCTGTGAAGGCGCGAACATCGGATGATTCTGCATCCTTCACCGCAGCCGAACGGGGTCGACGAATTTTTGCGGGCCGCGGTCGCGCCCGGTGCAGAAAATTGGTTCATCGTCCAACACCTGCCGACATCGGCGCCAACGACCCCATGAACATCACGACCGAACAGCTCTTCGACAACGCCCGAACCCACAACGGCTTCGCGCCGGAGCCGATCCCCGACGCCACCCTGCACCAACTCTACGATCTGGTGAAGTGGGGCCCGACCTCGGCCAATTGCAGCCCGGCGCGCTTCATCTTCGTGACCACGCCGCAAGCGAAGGCCAGGCTGCTCCCGGGCATGACGCCGGGCAACTACGAGAAGACCAAAGACGCGCCGGTGACCGTCATCATCGGCATGGACATGGCGTTCTACGAGAAGCTGCCGCAGCTGTTCCCGCATGCCGATGCGAAGGCCTGGTTCGTCGGCAACCAGCCGATGATCGACGCGACCGCGTTCCGCAACTCAAGCATCCAGGGCGGCTACTTCATTCTCGCGGCGCGCGCGCTCGGCCTGGACTGCGGGCCGATGAGCGGCTTCGACGTGGCCAAGGTCGATGCGGCGTTCTGGGCCGGCACCGCGGTGAAGACCAACTTCATCGTCAGCCTGGGGCGCGGCGACGCGAGCAAGCTGTTCGGCCGCAGCCCGCGCCTGAGCTTCGACGAAGCCTGCCAGATCGCCTGACCGGGGCACCCGCCACCTGGGTACGGGCGCCACCCGCCGAGCGGGCCTCGGCCGGCCCGGCGCTCGTCCGAGCCGTGCTCAGGCGCTGAGCCTGGCGACGACCGCCTGCAGCACGACGCCGAACGACAGGACCACGACGAACCAGCCGATGCCGCGCCGCAGCCGCGACGCCGCGGCGTCGCTGCCGGCGCTGCGCAGCACGCGCGAGATCAGCTGCGAGTCGGCGGTGCTGGCGATCAGCATGCCGAGCGAGAACAGCAGCCCCGCGACCACGCCGGCCCACCAGCCGCCGCGGTGCGTCGCGAACACGCTCCAGGCCGAGACGTGCGCGACGGTGTCGATCACGAGCGCGAACAGCAGCCCGATCGCCACCGTCGACCACAGGTCGGTGCGATCGCGTAGGCCGGCCGGGATCAGCTTCATGCGCACCGAACTCGGCCGGTAGGCACCGGGCGCCAGCAGCGCGCGCAGGTTCCACGCGCCGAGCAAGCTCAGCAGCACGATCGGCAGCCAGTCGATGACCTGCACCAGCGTCGCCGGCAAGCTGACCGAAGCCGCCAGCAGGCTCACGCCGACCGCGATCGCCGCGATCGCCAGGCCGTGGCCGAGCGCGAACAGGCTGCCGGTCCACGGCGCGTGGCGCTCGTGGTGGTCGTGCGCGCGCAAGGTCAGCCCGTCGATCGCGGCGATGTGATCGGGCTCGATGCCGTGGCGCAACCCGAGCAGGAAGAACAGCGCCATGCCGCTGACCGGCAGCTCGACGCCGGTCATCGTGCGCTGCCCCGGCTGCACTCGGCACACAGCCCGCGCAGCGTGATCTCGTGCGCGCTGACGACGAAACCGGCCGGGGCGAGGTCCTGCATCGACCCCGGGCAGGCGTGCAGCGCGTAGACGCGGTCGCAAGCTTCGCAGTGGAAGTGATGATGGTGGTGGGCCGCGTGGCGATGGTGCTCGCCACAGGCGGCCTCGAAGCGCGCCGCCTGGCCGGGCAGCAGCACCTTGACGATGCGTGCCTCGTCCTGCAGCGCATGCAGGTGGCGGTAGATCGTCGACAGGTTCAGGCGCGCGACCGTGCCCTGCGCGAGCTCGAGGATCTCGCTTGGCGTCAGCGCGCGCCCCGCGTGCTCGAGCGCGCCGAGCACGGCATCGCGTTGACGGGTGTTGCGTTCCATGCCAGCGATCTTATTGCAAATCGATTGGCAACAGAGCGCGTGGCCGCGAAGGCCGGCACGATCACCTTGACCGGCCGGCGTGCCGAGTTCAGGAACGGCGCGGCCACGGGCGGCATCGACGTCGGTCGCAACGACGGCACCGAGCCCGGATCGCTGACGCGCTCGTCTGGTCGCTCAGGCCGGCGGCGTGCCGCGCGTGTCTTCGTGGTCGCTCCAGCCGATGCGCGCCTGGCGCTTCGCCGCCTCGTCGCGCTCCTGCGCGAACAATTCCTCGAGCTGCTGCCGGCCCTGTTTCGCGACCGCGATCAGCTTGGCTTCGTCCTTTCGGTGCGGCCCCATCTTGACGAGCTGGTCGACGTTGTGGCGCCGGAAGCGCAGCGCCAGCGTGCGCGCCTGGTGGCGCTCCCAGCCGAGCTCTTCGAGCACGCTGCGCGCGCTCATCAGCGCCGAGTCCAGCGTCTCGCGCTCGATCAGCGTCACGCCCAGATCGTGCAGCTCGAAGTAGTGGCGCACGTTGCGGGCGCGCGCGACGATCGTCAGGTCGGGGAAATTCTCGCGCACCATCTTCGCGACCTCGACGCTCTGTGCCACGTCGTCGATCGCGAGCACGAAGACCTTCGCCCTGGCCGCGCCGGCGGTGCGCAGCAGGTCCAGGCGCGTGGCGTCGCCGTAGAACACCGGCCAGCCGAACCTGCGCATCGCGTCGATCTGCTCGGCGTCGACATCGAGCACGGTCGGCTTGACGCCGTTGGCATAGAGCATCCGGCCCACGACCTGCCCGTAACGGCCGAAGCCGGCGATGATCACCGACTGGTGCTGCGGGTCGCGCAGTTCCTCCAGCGTGGTCTCCTTGCCCTGGCCGGCGAGCAGCGGGATCCACCACTTGTCGGCCGCGACCAGCAGCAGCGGCGTGACCAGCATCGAGATCGCGACCGCGGCGACCAGCAGCGACGCGACCTGCGCGTCGATCACACCGGCGCCCGCGGCGGTCTGGAACACGACGAAGCCGAACTCGCCGCCCTGCGCGAGCAGGATGATGAAGACCGGCCGCTCGGGCCTGGGCAACGGCATTGCGCGCCCCATGGCCCACAGCACCGCCGCCTTCAGCACCAGAAAGCCCAGCACCACGCCGGCGATCAGCCACGGTGAGCGCAGCACCACCGCGAAGTCGATGCTCATGCCCACCGCGATGAAGAACAGCCCGAGCAGCAAGCCCTTGAACGGCTCGATGTCGGTCTCGAGCTCGCGCCGGTATTCGCTCTCGGCCAGCAGCACGCCGGCGAGGAAGGCACCCAGCGCCATCGACAGGCCGACCGTCTGCATCAGTGCCGCGGTGGCGACCACCAGCAGCAGCGACGCCGCGGTGAAGATCTCGGGCGTGTCGCTGCGTGCGATCCAGCGCAGCGCCGGGCGGATCAGCAGGCGCCCGCCGAACACGATGATCGCGATCACGCCGAGCGCCTTCGCGGCGCCGAGCCAGCCGCTGCCCTCGGCGTGCGCCTGCGCGCTGGCCAGCAGCGGCAGCAGCGCGAGGATCGGGATCGCCGCCACGTCCTGCAGCAGCGCGACGCTGAGCACCCCCTGACCCGACGTGGTGTTCAGCAGGCTGCGTTCGTTCAGAACGCCCAGGCCGATCGCGGTCGACGACATCGCCAGGCCGAGCGCCGCGACCAGCGCGACGCGCCAGTCCAGGCCCGCGAGCACGGCCGCCAGCAGCACCAGCGCGGCCGAGCCGAACAGCTGCACGCTGCCCCAGCCGAAGATCGGTTTGCGCAGCGACCACAGCCGCTTCGGTTCGAGCTCCAGGCCGACCAGGAACAGCATCAGCACCACGCCGAACTCGGAGAAATGCAGCATGTCCTGCGGGTTGGTGACGAGCGCCAGCCCCCACGGCCCGATCAGGATGCCGGCCGCGATGTAGCCGATGATCGAGCCGAGGCCGAGGAACCTGGCCAGCGGCACCGCGAGCACCGCCGCGCCGAGGTAGACCAGCGTGCCGGTGAGCCAGGAGCCGTGTTCCATCACGCCGCCCTGCGCGAGGAGTTCCCGCGCGCGCCCGGCTGCGGGGCCGACAGCGGCAGCGGCGGCTCGGACGCCTCGTCGGCGGCGTCGTCGGGCCGCGCGTCCTCCGGCACCTGCGCCGGCAGGCCGTAGAGCAACTCGTCGAGCTCGGGCCAGCGCGGGTAACTCGCCAGCCGCTGCGCGTAGACCTCGAGATGCGCCTCGACGGCGGCCTCGTCGGCGCGGTGCGCGCCGTGCAGCATCAGCGGCGGCAGGAAGCGCAGGCCGCACAGGTTGGCGGTCTGTTCGTAGGGCGGCAGGAAGTCCTCGAAGAAATAGCGGTTGTAGCTGTTCGGGCGGTACGACTCCTCGGGGCCGCCGGTGGTCGCGACCAGCCACAGGTCCTTGCCGCGCAGCGCGGTGCCGCCGGGCCCGTAGGCCCAGCCGAACGCAAGCACCTCGTCGAGCCACAGTTTCATCAGCGGCGGCATGCTGTACCAGTGGATCGGGTGCTGCCAGACGATCAGCTTCGCCGAGACCAGCAGCGCCTGCTCCTGCGCCACGTCGATCAGGTAGTCGGGGTACAGCGAGTACAGGTCGCGCACCACGATCAGGGGCGACCCGGCCGACGCCGGCAGCCGGCGCGCGGCGCGCATCAGCCGGCGGTTGATGCGCGAGTGCTCCATCTGCGGGTGCGCGGTGATGACGACCACGTCGGGGCCGGGCGAGGGCGCGGCGGGGGTCTCGGGGATGGCGATGCGGGATTCGGCCATGGGGGTCCGCACGGGCAAGGGTTGGAGCGGCGTGTGCGCTGGTTAGTCTCGATGGCGACACGCTCGCGGGCCCCGCTAACATAACCTGAAAGAGGATCGGAACAGGACGGAGGCGTTGCATGCCGGTGATCGTGGTGGCCAATCCGAAGGGCGGCGTGGGCAAGACCACGCTTGCGACCAACATCGCCGGCTACCTCGCCGCGCACGGCCATCAGGTGATGCTCGGCGATGTGGATCGCCAGCAGTCAGCCCGCACCTGGCTCGCGCTGCGGCCGGCCGGACTGGCGCCGATCGCAGCGTGGGAGGTCGCGCACGACGAAGTCGTGCGCCCGCCCAAGGGCACGACGCACGTCGTGCTCGACACGCCGGCCGGGCTGCACGGCAAGCGCCTCGACGAGGTCATGAAGCTGGCCGACAAGGTGCTGATCCCGCTGCAGCCCAGCATCTTCGACATCCACGCGACCCACGAATTCGTGCGCCGGTTGCTCGCGGGCAAACGCCGGGCCGCCCCAAGCTTGCCCGCCGCCCGAGGGGGGCGGGCGCCGCTTGGCGGCGACCTGGGGGCCCCATCAAGCAAGCGCAGCGACCGGGTGCAACTCGCGATCGTCGGCATGCGCACCCGCGAAGGCACGATCTCGACCGACCAACTGCGAGGCTTCCTCGACGGGCTGAAGGTGCCGCTGCTCGGTTTCGTGCGCGACACGCAGAACTACGTCCACCTTGCCGCGCACGGGCTGACGCTGTGGGACGTGTCCTCCGGCCGCTTCGAGCGCGACTTCGAGCAATGGCGGCCGATCACGCAGTGGCTGGACGCCTGAAGCGCCTCAACCTCCACGATCGACGAAAGAGCCCCATGCGAAGTTTCGATCACCTCACCGATCTGCAGCCGCTGGTCGGCCAGACCATCGGCGTCAGCCACTGGATCACGGTCGACCAGCAGCGCATCAATCTGTTCGCCGATGCGACCGGCGATCACCAGTGGATCCACCTCGACACCGAGCGCGCCGCGAAGGGCCCGTTCGGCACGACCATCGCGCACGGCTTCCTGACCTTGTCGCTGCTGCCCGAGATGGGCGCGTCGGCGTTCAAGGTGCTGGACACGCGCATGGGCGTGAACTACGGCCTGGGCAAGGTGCGCTTCCCGGCGCCGGTGCCGTCGGGCAGCCGGCTGCGCGGGCACTTCAAGCTCACCAGGTACGAGCCGCTCGAAGGCGGCGCGCAGCTCACCGTTGAGGTCACGATGGAGCGCGAGGGCTCGGACAAGCCGGTCTGCGTGGCCGAGTCGCTGGCGCGCCGCTACATCTGAGCCCGGCATCCTCGCAGTTGGGGAGGGCGCCGCGCGAGCCGGTGGTTTACGATGCGCTCTCGCCGGAGGCCTGCGCATGAAGGTACTGCTGATCGATGACCACCCGCTGATCCTGTCGGCGCTGCAGTCCGTCATAGAGGGCCTGGGCAGCGACACCACCGTGATCGGCGCGAACAGCGCGCGGGCCGCGCGCGAGATGCTGAAAACCGACTCCGACTTCGACCTCGTGCTGCTCGACCTGCACCTGGGCGACGCCGACGGCTTCGAGGTGCTGGTCGAGTTGCGCGCCGCCTACCCGGCGCTGCCGGTCGTCGTGCTGTCGGCCTCCGACCGCAGCAGCGACGTGATCCGCGCGATCGACGCCGGCGCGATGGGTTTCGTGCCCAAGCGCGCCAGCAACGAGACCTTGTTCGAGGCGCTGCACATGGTGATGTCCGGCGGCATCTACGTGCCGCCGATGACGATGGGTTCCGAGCCCGGCGCCAGGCCCGAGGGCGACACCGTGCCCAGCGTGCTGCGCGTGGTGCGCGAGCAGGCGCAGGACAGCGACTTTCCAACCAACACCGTGCCGCTCGCCGAACTCGGCCTGACGCCGCGCCAGACCGACGTGCTCGCGCTGCTGCTGAAGGGCCAGCCGAACAAGCTGATCGCGCGCGAGTTGAACGTCTCGGTCGAAACCGTCAAGGACCACGTCGCCGCGGTGCTGCGCACGCTCGGCGTCAGCTCGCGCACCCAGGCGGTGCTGGCGGTAAGCCAGATGTCGGGGTATCGCAACCTGTCGGGGTGGCGCAATTCCGGGCGCTGAGTTGAGCTCGGCGCCTCGGCTCGCCGCTGCGGCGCCGCCCGATCACGACCCGGCCTTCGCGGCGGTCGTCGAGGTCGTCCAGAGCACCTACGCCTACATGCCCGCCGCGCTTGCCGGTTACGTGGCCGGCGTCGGCGTGATCGCGATGCTCTACTGGCAGATCGCGTCGGCCGCGCTGCTCGCGCCGTGGATCGGCGCGTTCGCCGCGATGTGCGTGGTGCGCGCGGTCGTGATCCAGCGTTTTCGCCGCGCCGCGCCGCGCACGCGCGAAGAGTGGCTGCGCTGGCGCCTGCGCTCGACCATCGGCACCGTGGTTTCCGCGTCGCTGTGGGGCGCGACCGGCTGGATCTTTTACGGCCTGGGCAGCGAGCAGCAGCAGGCGACCGGCCTGATCATCGTGATCTACACCTTCACGGTCGCCGGCATCCCGGTGCTGTCGACGCAGCCGCGCCTGTACCTCGCGTACGCGAGCCTGTGCCTGCTGCCGCTGGTGGCGCGCATCGCGCTGGTCGGCGACGTCTACAGCTACCAGCTCGCCGGCGAGCTGATCCTGATCATCAGCCTGACCGCGGTGCTGGCGAACAGCTACCGCCAGGCGCTGCAGCGCGCGATCGACCTGAAGGTGCAGGCCGACGAACTCGCCGCGCGGCTGCGCGTCGAGACGCTGGCGGCGGAAGGCGCGCGCCGCGAGGCCGAGATTGCGAACCGCGCGAAGACCCAGTTCTTCACCGCCGCCAGCCACGACCTGCGCCAGCCGCTGCACGCGATGGGCCTGTTCGCAGAGGCGCTGCGCCAGCGCGTCCACGAACCCCAGGTCGCGCAGCTCGTCAACAGCATCAACGAATCGGTCGACGCGCTCGAGGGCCTGTTCTCCGAGCTGCTCGACATCACCCGCATCGACAGCGGCGTGATCGAGGTCCACCCCCAGCACTTCGAGGTCGGCGACATCCTGCGCAAGCTGCGCCTGCACTTCGAGCCGAGCGCGTTCGAGAAGGGCCTGGCGCTGCGCCTGCGCGGCGGCGGGCGGGCCGTGTTCGCCGACCCGCTGCTGGTCGAGCGCATCCTGCGCAACCTGGTGTCGAACGCGATCCGCTACACCAACGACGGCAGCGTGCTGGTCGGCTGCCGGCAGCGCGGCGACCGCGTGCGGCTGCAGGTCTGGGACACGGGCCTGGGCATCACCGAGGCCGAGCAGGGGCGCATCTTCGACGAGTTCTACCAGGTGCCGAACACGCCCAAGGTCAGCCCGGATCAGCGCAAGGGCATGGGGCTGGGGCTGGCGATCGTCAAGCGCCTGGCCGACCTGATGGCAGCAAAGCTGACGTTGCGCTCCACGCCCGGCTGCGGCACGGTGTTCACGCTCGAGTTGCCGGCGGGTCGGGCGCCGCGGCGCTCGGCACTGCTGTCGGTGCCGGGCAAGGGGCCGGTCGACCTGACGCTCGCCGGGCGCCGCATCGTCGTCGTCGAGGACGAGCCGGCGGTGCGCGCCGGCCTCGAGGTGCTGCTGGCCGGCTGGGGTGCGCAGATCGACGCGTTCGACAGCGTCGGCTCGAGCCGCGCCTGGGCCGAGCGCAGCGACCCGCTGGTGATCAAGCCCGACCTGCTGATCGTCGACTACCGACTCGAGGAGGGCCTGAGCGGCGTCGACGCGATCAAGGCGCTGCGCGCGCGCTTCGGCGCCGCGCTTCCCGCGATCCTGGTGACCGGCAGCACGATGACCGGCCACGACCGGGAGGCGACCGAGCACAACTTTCACCTGCTGATCAAGCCGGTGGTGCCGAACAAGCTGCGCGCGATGATCGCGTTCAAGCTCGGCGTTAAGCCGGGTGGATAAGGGCGGGCGACAGCGATCACTTATTCCGCGTTGCGGCGGACACCTGCTCGGCTACTTTGCGCCGCACGAGGGCTCGAACTTCGAGGCCTGGGGGCTGATCTCGTTTGCGAGTCTTGCCGCGTATGAGGGCTACCGCACGCGCCTCCGGAACGATCCGCAGGCGCGGGCGAACTTCGAGCTCGCACAGTGCGAGCGCTTCATCCTGCGCGAGGAGCGCTCCTTCCCCGAGGTGATTCCCCGAGCTGATCGATTCGACCTATCTGAAGCCGCGTCAGGAACCAGACCAACCCGGCAGGCCAACCCGACGGCGAGCTCTCGCGCGAGACGACCCTGGCGCATTTGCGCACCATTGTCGCGGCGACCGATCTGCCCGTGAACGCCGACTTCGAGAGCGGCTTCGCAGCCGATCCGCAGGGCGTCGCCGGCAGCGTGCGTCGCGCGGCCGAGACCGGCATCGCCGGGCTCTCGACCGAGGACTCGACGGCCGACGCTGCACATCCGCTTCATGACATCGAGGTCGCGGTCGCCAGGATGCGCGCCGCAGCCGGTCAACCTGCTGATCGGATCGGCCAGCGGGATCAGCCTGTGAGACATCGCCGCGCTCTGGGTCAGACGCGTCAGTGTCGGCGGCGCGCTGGCGCGTGCGGCCTGGGGCGGGTTCACGCGCGCGGCCCGCGCCGTTGCGGAACAGGGCCGCTTCGACGCCTTCGCCGACGCCGCCTCCGGCCGGGAACTCAATTCGTTCGTTCGCGGCGACCTGACCCAACGACAGGGAGACGGCGCATGAACCGAGAGATCATCCGGGTCGAACCGTCGCCCAGCTATCTGGAGAAATGGAAGGCGCCGACCTCGGCCGTCACCCGATGCGGTGAACTCGTCTATGTCTCGGGCTTCCCGCCCTTCGACCCCGAAACCGGCGAGGTGGTCCGCGAGGCGTCGATAGAGCGCCGGACCGAGCTGGTTCTGGAGCAGATGAAGCTGTGTCTCGAGACGGCGGGCGCCATCCGCCGCCCCGCTTTCCAATGGCTGCGCTGCCGCGGCGGGTGGCGGCTCGGACGTGGCGGCGGCCTCAGGTCTTGGCTGATTTCTTCGCCGCTTTTTTCGCGGCGTCGAGGTTCTCGGCCTTCTTCGCCAGCTTGTCGGCGCGCGACGGCTTGTGGCCCTTCGCCGCCTTCGCCTCTTTGGGTTCCTTCGCGGCCTGCGCTGCCTTCGGGGCCTTCGGTGCCTTGGGCGGCTTGGGCGGCTTGGGCGGCTTCACCGGCCAGGCGGCCTTGGGCTTGGGCAACTCGGCTTGCTGAAGCCGCTTGGTCTTGGCCTCTTTCAGAAACCGGCGTTCGTCCAGCAGCGCCTGCTCATGCTCGGACGCCGGTCGATCGGCCCCCTCCGAGTGAATCCGGCTGGCCATCGCCAGATGAAGCCTCGCGCCGTTCTTCTGGATCTGCTTGTTCAGTGATGCGCTACGAATCGGCATGCCGAGCCCCCGTGGTTGGACGAGGGGCCAATGTAAGGGCAGTTGGGCCGCTGCACCAAGCGCCCTGCTCGCGGGTCGTCCGGTCGGTGTCGAGTCGCTTGCAGCGCCGGGCATGGACGGCAGGGCCGCAGGCGCCTATTGTTCGTGCCACGTCGATGCCTCAGGCACAACGACGATGACCGACCCGCCCGGCGGCCCGCCAGCGCCTGACGGTCCGAAAAAAGGAGACACCACCGTGAAGCTCTACTACCACCCCATCTCGACCACCAGCCGCCCCGTCATGCTGTTCGCCGCCGAAAGCCGCATTCCGCTGGAGATGCAGGTGGTGGACCTGTTCACCGGCGAGCATGTGCAGCCGCCGTACGCGGCGCTCAATCCGAACAAGCTGGTGCCCACGCTGCAGGACGGCGACTTCATCCTGACCGAGAACTCGGCGATCCTGAAGTATCTGGCCGACAAGATCGACTCGCCCGCCTACCCCAGGGATCTGCAGCAGCGTGCGCGTGTCAACGAGCGCATGGACTGGACCAGCACGCAGCTCTGCAGCGATCTGGTCTATGCCCTGGTCTACCCGCAGATCTTCGACGCGCACAAGCGCCGCAGCGACGAAGCGCAGAGCGCCACGCTGGAGCGCGGCCAGGCGCGCGCGCAGGCTTGGCTGAAGGTGCTCGACGAGCATGTTCTCGGCCCGGGCAACAACTACCTGTGCGGCGATGCGATCACCATTGCCGACTACCACGCCGCGTCGTACGTCGCACTGGCCGAGGTGATCGGCAGCGATCTGTCGGTCTATCCCAAGGTCAAGCAATGGCTGGCCCGCATGAAGGCGCTCAAGAGCTGGCCGCAGGTGTATCAGGTGATCGACGGTTTCGCCGCGTCCCTGAAGGACAGGCCCATGGTCGCTGTCTGAGACGGCGGTGCCCAGGCGTTCGCAGAGTCCGCGGATCTGCGCGAGACGGTGCAGGGCCTGGGCTTGATCGACAGGCCGGACATCTGTTTCCTCAATCGCTAGTGCAGAGATGCAATCTTGAGGGAACGTAAACGAACCCTGCCACACCAATGATCTACTACAGACTGGTGTGGAGAACGAGAGTGCGAGTTGCCCCTGAGATTGTGCTGTCGGACGATGAGCGCGAGGTGCTCGACGAGCTGATTCGCTCCAAGCTGACGAGCGTGCGTCTGGCTTTGCGTGCACGCATCGTGGTGCTGGCCGCGCAGGGCTTGCAGAACAAGGAGATTGCTCTGGCGCTGGACGTCGGACGCATCCA
>JANXZN010000379.1 GCA_025355545.1 Rhizobacter sp. | reverse complement strand
CGCCGCCGGCGACGACCATGTCTTCCCAGCCGCTCGCGACCTTCTGCGCCGCCAGGTTCACCGCTTCCAGGCCCGACGCGCAGAAGCGGTTGATCTGCATGCCGGCGTTGTTGACCAGCGCGTCGATGCGGCCGTGGCGTTCGAGCACCGCGCCGACGGCGGCCCGCACCGTTTCTTCTTCGCGGATGTCGCAGACGTGCGTCGAGCAGATGCCGCCGCCGGCCTCGATCTCGGCGCGCACGGCATCGAGCTTCTCGGCCTTGCGGCCGACGATCGCGACCGCAGCGCCCAGCGCCGCGAGCTCGTGCGCCGTGCAGCGCCCGATGCCCGATCCGCCGCCGGTGACGATGGCCACCTGGCCGCTGAACAAGCCGGCTTGAAACACCGAACGATAGGACGACATCCAGGCCTCGATTTCGATTCAACCAAGCACTTGCTTGGTGAGTTGCCGGGCAGTGTGCCTGTGGCCATAATGGCTTGTCAATTGGAGGCCACACCATGCCAAACGCGATGATCTTCGATGCCGTGCGCACGCCGCGCGGCAAGGGCAAGAAGGACGGCAGCCTGCACGAAGTGAAGCCGGTCGATCTGCTCGCCGGCCTGCTCGTGAAGCTGCAGAAGCGCCTGGCCTTCGATCCGGCGCAGCTCGACGATGTCGTGATCGGCGTGGTCTCGCCGGTCGGCGAGCAAGGCTCGGTGATCGCGAAGACCGCGGCGCTGAAGGCCGGCTGGGACTTCAAGGTCGCCGGCATGCAGATCAACCGCTTCTGCGCGTCGGGCCTGGAAGCGGTGAACCTGGCGGCGCAGAAGGTCGCGAGCGGCTGGGAAGACATGGTCGTCGCCGGCGGCGTCGAGAGCATGTCGCGCGTGCCGATCGGCTCCGATGGCGGCGCCTGGGCGCAGGACCCGCAGACCAACTTCGCGACCGGCTTCGTGCCGCAGGGCATCGGTGCCGACCTGATCGCCACGCTCGCCGGGTGGGAGCGCGAGGACGTGGATCGCTATGCGCTCACGTCGCAGCAGCGCGCCGCCGCGGCGCAGGCGGCCGGGCACTTCGACCGTTCGGTGCTGAGCGTGGACGACGAGATCGGCCTGGCGGTGCTGGAACGCGACGAGTTCATCAAGCCGCGAACCACGCTGGAAGGCCTCGGTTCGCTGAAGCTCGCGTTCGACGCGCTCGGCGCGATGGGCTTCGATGCGGTCGCGCTGGCGCGCTACCCGCAGGTCGAGCGCATCCGCCACGTGCACACCGCGGGCAACTCGTCGGGCATCGTCGATGGCGCCGCCGCCGTGCTGATCGGCAGCGAGGCGAAAGGGCACGCGATGGGCCTCGCGCCGCGCGGGCGCGTCGTCGCGACCGCGTTGTCGGGCGCCGACCCGACCATCATGCTGACCGGGCCGATGCCGGCGACCCGCAAGGCGCTGGCGAAAGCGGGTCTCACCATCGACGACATCGACCTGTTCGAGGTCAACGAGGCCTTCGCCGCGGTGCCGATGCGCTTCATGCTCGAGATGGGCGTGCCGCACGAGAAGGTCAACGTCAACGGCGGCGCGATCGCACTCGGCCACCCGCTCGGCGCGACCGGCGCGATGCTGATCGGCACCTTGCTCGACGAGCTCGAGCGGCGCCAGCTGAAGCGCGGCCTCGTGACCTTGTGCGTCGGTGGCGGCATGGGCATCGCAACGATCATCGAACGGGTATGAGCCAGATGGAAACGATCCGCTACGAACTCGATGCCGACGGCATCGCGACGCTCACCTTCGACGAACCCGGCTCGCCCGTCAACACGATGACGCTGCGGTGGCAGCACGACCTCGCCGAGGCCGCGGCGCAGTTGGTGCGCGACAAGGAGCGCATCAAGGGCGTGCTGCTCGCTTCCGCGAAGACCACGTTCTTCGCCGGTGCCGAGTTGAAGGGCGTGCTGAAACTCAAGGCCGAAGACGCGGCCGAAGGCTTCGCCCGCATCGAGGCGCTGAAGAAGAGCTTTCGCACGATCGAGACCTTCGGCCGACCGGTCGCGGCGTTGCTCGCTGGCGCCGCGCTCGGCGGCGGCTGGGAGGTGGCGCTGGCCGCGCATGCGCGCTTCGCGCTCGACGATCGCAAGATCCAGTTCGGCACCCCCGAGGTCTCTCTCGGACTGATCCCCGGCGCCACCGGCATCACGAAGACGGTGCGGCTGCTCGGGCTGGTGGCGGCGAATCCGCTGCTGGTCGAGGGCAAGCTGTTCGGCCCGCGCGAGGCGCTGGAACTCGGGCTCGTCGACGGCCTGGGCGACAGCGTCGAGAACCTGCGCACGCAGGCGCTGGCCTGGATTGCCGATCATCCCGACGCGGTGCAGGCCTGGGACCGCAAGGACTACAAGATGCCCGGCGGCACGCCGAGCAACCCGAAGATCGCGGCCGGCCTGGTCGTTGCACCCGCGATGCTGGCGCAGAAGACGCGCGGCCTGTACCCGGCGGCACAGGCGATCCTAGAGGCGATGGTCGAGGGCGCGATGGTCGACTACGACACCGCCACCCGCATCGAGAGCCGCAAGCTCGCGAAGACGATGGTCGGCCAGACGACGAAGAACATGGTGACTGCGTTCTTCTTCGACATGAACGCGATCCGCTCCGGCACGTCGCGGCCCAAGGATGTGCCGAAGTGGAAGCCGTCGAAGATCGGCGTGCTCGGCGCCGGCATGATGGGCGCGGGCATCGCCCACGCGGCGGCCGCGCGCGGCATCGCCTGCGTGCTGAAGGACCTGAGCCTGGACAAGGCGCGCGCCGGCTTCGAGGCGGTGCGCAAGGTGACCGCGCCCGCGGTCGCGAAATGCCGCATGACCGAAGTGCAGCAGGCCGGGCTGCTGAACCTGATCACGCCGACCGAGACCGCCGCCGACCTGGCAGGCTGCGACCTGATCATCGAGGCGGTGTTCGAGCAGCGCGCGCTGAAGGCCGCGGTGACGCGCGAGGCCGAGCCGATGCTGGCCAGCGGCGGCGTGTTCGCATCGAACACCTCGACCCTGCCGATCACCGGGCTGGCGCAGGCCAGCGCCCGGCCCGAGAAGTTCGTCGGCCTGCACTTCTTCTCGCCGGTGCACAAGATGAAGCTGGTCGAGATCATCCGCGGCCGGCGCACCGATGACGAGACCGTGGCGCGTGCGTTCGACGTGGTGCTGGCGCTGGGCAAGCTGCCGATCGTCGTCAACGATTCGCGCGGGTTCTTCACCAGCCGCGTGTTCGGCAGCTTCGTGATGGAGGGCGCGGCGATGCTCGCCGAGGGCATTCCGGCGCCGTTGATCGAGCACGCGGCGCTCGCCGCCGGCATGCCGGTCGGCCCGCTCGCGGTGCTCGACGAGACCTCGCTCGCGCTGTCGGTGCACGTGATGGACCAGACTCGCGCCGATCTCGCGGCCGAGGGTCGGATGCACCAGATCGGCCGCGGCGAGGCGCTGGTCGAGCGCATGGTCAGGGAGCTGAAGCGCCCGGGACGTGCCGGTGGCGGCGGCTTCTACGACTACCCTGCGGGCGAGCCGAAGCGGCTGTGGCCGCAGCTGCGCACGCTGTTCGAGAAAAAGGGTGGGCCGCTGCCCGCGGTCGACGAGCTGAAGCAGCGGCTGCTGTACCGCCAGGCGATCGAGACCGCGCGCTGCCTGCACGAAGGCGTGCTGACGAGTTCGGCCGACGCCAACATCGGCTCGATCTTCGGCATCGGCTTCCCGGCCTGGACCGGCGGCGCGGCGCAATTCGTCGAGTCGGAGGGGCGGGCGCGCTTCGTCGCCAATGCGGATGCGCTGGCGGCGGAGTTCGGCGCCGGCTTCAGCCTGTCCGCCGAGTTGCGCGAACGGCTGCAAGCGCCGCCGCGCGTCTAGCGCGCAACGAGAAGGGCCCCGCGTGCGGGGCCCTCGTCTCGCGCCTGGCCGCGACGCTTACTTCAGCGTCATGATCCAGGTGACCAGCTGCTTGGCCTCGGCCTCGGTGACCTGCGGGTTGGCCGGCATCGGGATGTTGCCCCAGACGCCGGTGCCGCCCTTGACGACCTTGGCGGCGAGCTTGTCGACCGCATCATTCTGGCCGGCGTACTTGGCGGCCACGTCCTTGTAGGCGGGGCCCAGCACCTTCTTGTCGACCGCATGGCAGGCCATGCAGTTCTTCTTCTGAGCGAAGTCGGCCTGCGCGAACGCCGGGCCGGCGACCGCTGCGACCAGCAGAACTACCAGTGTTTTCATGTCTTACTTCACCCCGCAGGGCGCCCCATATGGACTACATTGCCTCCAACGCATTGTAGCGTTCGATGGTTGACGCCCGCCCGGGTCGGGCCGGTGAACGCAGGGAGCGATGAGATGGCTTTCGTGGTGCTCGGGTGCCTGTTGCTGGTGATGAAGTACTTCGAGTTCGGGCCGGTGGCAGCATGGCCCTGGTGGCTGGTGCTCGCGCCGTTCGGCCTGGCGATGCTGTGGTGGTGGTACGCCGACGCGTCGGGCTGGACCAAGCGGCGCGAGATGGACCGCATGGAAGAACGCAAGTCCGCACGCCGCCGCAGCGCGATGGAGCGTCTCGGCCTGAAGTACAGCTCGGCCAACAAGGCCGATCGCAGGGCCCAGAAATTCCTCCAGGCGCGCCAGCGCGAGATCGACAAGATCGAAGGCAAGCGTACCGAGAAGCGTGCAAGGGACCGGGAGTCGATCCTGGGCAGCCGCTTCGACAGCGAGGCCGCCGCCAGCCAGCCGGCCGAGCCAAAGAAGCCCTGAGCTGCCGCAGCGGCGCCGGCCTCAGGCGTCAGTCACCATCGAGCACGGCACCGGTGCTGGCACTCGACGCGTTCTTCGCGAACTTGGCCAGCACACCGCGCGTGTAGCGCGGCGCCGGCGCCTTCCAGGATGCGCGGCGCCGCGCGAGCTCGGCGTCGTCGAGGTTCAGCTGCAGCGTCAGCGTGTGTGCATCGATCGTGATCGAGTCACCCTCGCGGATCAGCGCGATGTTGCCGCCGGCATAGGCCTCGGGCGCGACGTGCCCGACCACCATGCCCCAGGTGCCGCCGGAGAAGCGGCCGTCGGTGATCAGACCGACCGATTCGCCCAGGCCCTGGCCGATCAGCGCGCCGGTGGGCGCCAGCATCTCCGGCATGCCGGGCGCGCCCTTCGGGCCGAGGTAGCGCAGCACCATCACGTCGCCGGCGACGATGCGCCTGGCCATGATCGCGGCGAGCGCCGATTGCTCGTCGTCGAACACGCGCGCCGGGCCGGTCATCACCGGGTTCTTCAGGCCGGTGATCTTCGCGACGCAGCCCTCGGGCGAGAGGTTGCCCTTCAGGATCGCGAGGTGACCGTGCGCGTACATCGGGTTCGTGATCGCGCGGATCACGTCCTGATCGGCACGCGGCACATCGGGGATCGCGGCGAGGTTCTCGGCCACCGTCTTGCCGGTGATCGTGATGCAGTCGCCGTGCAGCAGCCCGGCCTTCAGCAGCACCTTCATCACCTGTGGAATGCCGCCCGCCTTGTGCAGGTCGACCGCGAGGTACTGGCCCGAGGGCTTCAGGTCGCACAGTACCGGCACCTTCTGCCGCACGCGCTCGAAATCGTCGATCGTCCATTCGACCTCGGCCGCATGGGCGATCGCGAGGAAGTGCAGCACCGCATTGGTCGAGCCGCCGGTGGCCATGATCACCGCGACGGCGTTCTCGATCGATCGGCGCGTGACGATGTCGCGCGGCTTCAGATCCTGCTTCACCGCCTCGACCAGCACGCGCGCCGCCTCGCTCGCGTGCGCGACGATCTCGGCGTGCGGGTTGGCCATCGTGCTCGAGAACGGCAGGCTCATGCCCAGCGCCTCGAAGGCCGAGCTCATCGTGTTCGCGGTGTACATGCCGCCGCACGAGCCGGTGCCGGGGATCGCGCGGCGTTCGATCTCGCCGAAGTCCTCGGCGCTGATGTTGCCGGCGCTGAACTGGCCGACCGCTTCGAACACGCTGACGATGTTGAGGTCCTTGCCCTGGTAGCGGCCCGGCAGGATGGTGCCGCCGTAGACGTAGATCGCCGGGACGTTGGCGCGCAGCATGCCCATCATGCCGCCGGGCATGTTCTTGTCGCAGCCGCCGACGACGAGTACGCCGTCCATCCACTGGCCGCCGACGCAAGTCTCGACGCAGTCGGCGATCACCTCTCGCGAGACCAGGCTGTACTTCATGCCCTCGGTGCCCATCGCCATGCCGTCGCTGATCGTCGGCGTGCCGAAGATCTGCGCGTTGCCGCCCGCCGCCTCGATGCCGGCGACGGCCGCGTCGGCGAGCTTTTGCAGCCCGGAGTTGCAGGGCGTGATCGTCGAGTGGCCGTTCGCGACGCCGATCATCGGCTTCTTGAAGTCGCCCTCTTCGTAGCCCATCGCGTAGTACATCGAGCGGTTCGGTGCGCGCGCGACGCCTTCGGTGATGTTCGCGGAACGGCGGTTGATCTTCGGGGCATCGGTCACGGTCGGTCTCCAGGGCTGGGATGCACAGTATCCGGGCTTGCGCAGGTTGAGTCCAATAGATATCCCGGCTCGTATTGATATGCTTGGCGAATGAGTGATCGCGACCCCGAAGCGTCCGACGCGGGCATCGAGTTGCGGGTCTGGCGCCAGTTCCTGACGCTCGCCGACACGCTGCACTTCGGCCGCGCGGCCGGGCAGTTGCACATTACGCAGCCGCCGTTGACGCAGGCGATCCAGCAGCTCGAACGGCGCCTCGCGACGCGTTTGTTCGACCGCAACCGACGCAGCGTCGCGCTGACCTCGACCGACGCTCTGATGGTCGAACCGGTGCGCCAGCTGCTGCGGCAGGCCGCGGCGCTGCAGACACGCGCCCGCGACGCCGCGGCAGGCGAGCTCGGGCGCGTGCGCGTCGGCTTCATCTCGACGATCGGCTTCGGGCCGCTGCCGCTGTGGCTGCGGGCGTTTCGCGAGCGCTGCCCGGGCATCGCGATCGAGCTCATCGAGGCGACCAGCGACGTGCAGCTGAAGGCCTTCGAGCGCGGCGAGATCGATGTCGGCTTCATGCTGCACGCGCCCGGGCTCGCGCCCAGCGCGCGGGTGCCTCTGCAGCGGCTGTCGCTCGGTGTCGAGCGGCTGGTGCTGGCGCTGCCAGACAGCGCCGCGTGGGCCGCGGCGCGCCGCCTGCGGCCGGGCGACGTGCTGGCGCAGCCGCTGGTGATCTTTCCGCGCAGCGCGACGCCGTCGCTGTACGACGCGGTGCTGGCCTTCTACCACCGGCATGGCGTCACGCCGGTGATTGCGCAGGAGGCGACGCAGATGCAGACCATCGTCAACCTCGTGTCGGCCGGCCTGGGGCTGGCGCTCGTGCCCGAGGCGATGACGCAGCTGCAGCGGGCCGGTGTCGTCTACCGGCCCTTGCCGGGCGCGCTGGCTGCCGGCGCGCCGCGTTGCGAGACGAGTCTGCTGTGGCCCGGCCAGCCGGCGCCGGCGGTCGCGCGCTTCGTCGAGTTCGTGCGCGCGCTGCCGCTCCGGCCGCTGCGTTATCGTTCGGGCTGACCCGGCAACAGCGCCAGCAACGACGAACGCCCCGATGACGATTGCCTATCCCCAGTTCAACCCGGTCGCGCTGCAGATCGGCCCGGTCGCGATCCACTGGTACGGGCTGACCTACCTGGTCGCGTTCGTGCTGTTCATCTGGCTCGGCGCGAAGCGCGTGCAGCTCGCGCAGTTCGCGACGCGCGGCTGGTCGCGCCGCGACGTCGAGGACCTGCTGTTCTACGGCGTGCTCGGCGTCGTGCTCGGCGGCCGGCTGGGCTACGTGCTGTTCTACAAGCCGGGCTACTACGGCGCGCATCCGCTGGAGATCTTCGCGGTCTGGAAGGGCGGCATGTCGTTCCACGGCGGCATGCTGGGCGTGTTCGTCGCGATCGCGCTGTTCGCGCGCGCCCGCGGCCGCGAGTTCCTCGATGCGACCGACCTGATCGCGCCCTGCGTGCCGCTGGGCCTGGCCTCGGGGCGCATCGGCAATTTCATCAACGCCGAACTGCCGGGGCGGCTCGCCGACCCGGGCCTGCCATGGGCGATGGTCTACCCGAACGCCGGGCCGCTGCCGCGCCACCCGTCGTCGCTGTACCAGTTCGCGCTCGAAGGCGTGCTGCTGTTCGTGCTGCTGTGGATCTACGCGAAGAAGCCCCGCGGTCTGGGCCAGGTGTCGGGTGCGTTCCTGGTCGGCTACGGCGTGCTGCGCTTCAGCGCCGAATACTTCCGCGAGCCCGACGATTTTCTGGGCCTGCTCGCGCTGAACCTCAGCATGGGCCAGTGGCTGTGCGTGCCGATGATCATTGTCGGCATCGCGATGTGGTGGTGGGGCCGCGGCCGCGCGCCACGCTGAGCGGGCGACGGCCGCATTCTAGAATCCATCGATGCGCCAGATCTTTCTCGACACCGAAACCACCGGCCTGAGCCCCGAATCGGGCGACCGCATCATCGAGATCGGCTGTGTCGAGATGCTGAACCGGCGCCTGTCGGGCCGCGAGCTGCACTTCTACCTGAACCCACAGCGGCGCAGCCACGAGGACGCGGTCAAGGTGCATGGCCTGAGCGACGAATTCCTGGCCGACAAGCCGCTGTTCGCGAGCGTCGTCGACGAGTTGCTCGCATTCGTCGATGGCGCCGAGATCATCATCCACAACGCGAGCTTCGACGTCGGCTTCCTGAACGAGGAACTGCGACGTCTGGACCGACCTAAGTTTCCAGGCTTCGTCGCCCGCATCACCGACAGCCTGTCGATGGCGCGCGAGATGTTCCCGGGCAAGGCGAATTCGCTCGACGCGCTGTGCCGGCGCCTGGAGGTCGACAACTCGAACCGCGCGCTGCACGGCGCGCTGCTCGACGCCGGGCTGCTGGCCGAGGTCTACATCCGGCTGACGCGCGGCCAGAATTCGCTGGTCATCGATGCAGGCGAAACGAGCGCCGCGCAGGCCGCGCTCGAGGCGGTCGACTTCAGCCGCCTGGACCTGTTTGTGGTGCGCGCCGACGAGGCCGAAGCGGCGGCCCACGCAGTCGTGCTGGCCGAGCTGGACAAGGCGAGCGGCGGCAAGACGATCTGGCGGCGGCTCGGGGCCCCTGTGGCATAATCCAAGGCTGCTTGGCGGCCTCCCTGAGGCGCCGCCGAACAGCGGAATTCGGGCGGTTAGCTCAGGGGTAGAGCACAACATTCACACTGTTGGGGTCGGGGGTTCGAAACCCTCACCGCCCACCATCCAAGACAGACGCCCCACGCATCTGGGTGGTGCGAAAGCAAGTCGCCGTTACCGGACAGCGGCTAAAGTACGGCATAGCCCGACGCGATGGGCTTTCTGCCCTTGCTTACCACTTACAGGTGATCCAAACATGACACACAGCTGGCTGCGCGCGTTGTTGCTACTCCCGTTCCTCGGTCTGTCCGCGTGCGGGGGCGGCGGCGGCGGGTCCGGTGCCGCGACCGACAACGCGCCGAGCGTGAGCTTCGCGCTCAGCTGCAGCGACCTCACTTGCAACTTCACGAGCACCAGCACCGATCAGGACGCCGGCGATACGCTTTCCTACGTCTGGAACTTCGGCGATGGGAGCGCTCAGGTCACGACCGCCAACGCCGGCCACACCTACGCGGCTGCAGGCGCGTACAACGTCAGCCTGTCGGCCACCGACAACCACGGCGTCCCGGGCGTCCCCAATCCCAAGACCACCCTAGTCACCGTCACCGCGCCGGCGGCTCCGGCGGCGCCGCACGCGAACTTCACCTGGGATTGCACCGCGCTGACCTGCACGTTCACCGACACCAGCACCTTCGATGCCGCCAGCGGCGGCGGCGCCGCCAGCATGTTCCAGTCGCGGGTCTGGGATTTCGGTGACGGTACCCCGACCGCGACCGCGACACCGGCCGTCCACGTGTACACCACGCCGCCGGCGACGCCGACGAAGTTCATCTACACGTTCACCGTCAAGCTTACCGTCACGGACACCACGGGCAAGGTCAGCACGAGCACCCAGAGCCTCCCGGTGGCGCCGCCTGCGATAGCGCTGCTCACCCTCACGCAGGCGTCCAAGGTGACGGCCACCTTCCTGAGCACTTCATGCACCGCGCACAACAACCAGGTCGTCATCGCGGCGCCGGTCACGCAGACGCTCCTGACCGATGGATGTTACGACCAGGCCCAGTTGGGCACGGTCGTACCCATCAACGGCGGCAGTACATTCGCCGCCAACACGGTGCTCCAGGTGAATGTGTTGTCGGGCGTCTCCGGGAGCACGGCGCTGGTGTTCCCGCCCACGATCCGCGTCACCGGCGACTTCGCCAACGGCTGGACGCTGACCTTCGACGACGGTTTCGGCGGCCCCAACGAGCCCGACTTCAACGACCTGGTCATCCTGATCAAGGCCACGCCCTAGCGTCGGCGGCGGCACCGGCAGAAGGAGCGGAATCGTGCGCAAGGTCGCGGTCGTCGTCGGCAGTCTGCGCCGCGAATCCATCAACCTGAGGTTCGCGAAGGCGCTGGCCAGGCTGGCCGAAGGCCGGATGGTGTTCGACCTCGTGGACCTGAGCGATGTGCCGCTGTACAACGACGACCTGTGGCAGCAACCGCCCGCGGGCGTGCTTCGCCTCAAGCGCGAGCTCGACGCGGCCGATGCGGTTCTGTTCGTCACACCGGAATACAACCGCTCGATCCCGGCGGTGACCAAGAACGTCGTCGACTGGGGCTCGCGGCCCTACGGCCAGAACTCCTGGGCCGGCAAGCCCGCCGCGATCGTCGGCACCAGTCCGGGCGCAATCGGCACGGCGGTCGCGCAGGCGCAGCTGCGCAGCATTCTGGTGGGCTGCGGCGTCAGGCTGCTCGGGCAGCCGGAGGTCTACTTCCAGACCAAGGCCGGCCTGATCGCCGACGATTTCTCGATCGCCGACGACAAGACCCGCGCGTTTCTCGCCGGCTTCATCGCCAAGTTCGCGGACCACATCGAACGCGTCGCGGCTCGATCCTCGACGCCCTGATGGACCGGGTCGACGCGGTCGTCGTCGGCGCCGGTGTCGTCGGCCTTGCGATCCGCAGGCTCGCGCAGATCCAGGCGCAGGCCGCGCGCAATGGCGTGCACGACCTGCGCGCGCTCGACGGCGCGCAGACGCGTGCGCTGGAGCCCGAACTGCCGCGGTGGCGGCGCTGCATTCGCCATCGACCGGCATCGTCGACAGCCACGGCCTGATGCTCGCGCTGCAGGGCGATCTCGAAGCCCACGGCGGCGCACTGGCACTGCTGTCGCCGGCGCGGGCGGTCCGCCCTGATGGCTCGGCGTTCATCGTCGAGGTCGGTGGCGAGGCGCCGATGACGCTGGCCGCAAGCGTCGTCGTCAATGCCGCCGGGCTGTGGGCGCCGGGACTCGCGGCGTCGATCGCCGGGCTGGCGCCGGGGCACGTGCCGCAGGCACGCTATGCGAAGGGCAACTACTTCGCGCTCGCCACGCGGGCGCCGTTCTCGCACCTGATCTACCCGATTCCGGAAGAGGCCGGGCTGGGCGTGCACCTGACGCTCGATCTGGCGGGCCAGGCGCGCTTCGGCCCCCCGATGTCGAATGGATCGCGCCGGCGACGCCGGAGGCGATCGACTACCACGTCGACGCGCAACGTTGCGAGGCCTTCGAGGTCGAGATCCGCCGCTACTGGCCCGGACTGCCGGCCGGCGCGCTGCAGACGGCCTACAGCGGCGTGCGGCCCAAGCTGCAGGGCGCCGGCGCGGCCGCCCAGGATTTCGTGCTGCAGGGCCCCGCCGAGCACGGCATGGCAGGCTTGCTGAACCTCTACGGCATCGAATCGCGGGGCTTGACCGCGAGCCTGGCGCTCGCCGACGAGGCGCTCAGTCGGCTGCAGGTGTAGCGTCTGTGTCGACGGCCGGCGCAGCCTGCCACTGGCCGTTGATCAGCAACTCGTGCGGTCGGAACTGGGCCTTGTAGGTCATCTTGCCACTCTGCCCGATCCAGTAGCCGAGGTAGACGTGCGGCAGTTTCAGCAGCCGCGTCTGCTCGATCTGCCACATCACGTTGTAGGTGCCGTAGCTGGTGTGGGGCTCGGGCTCGTAGAAGGTGTAGACGGCCGACAGGCCGTCGTTCAGCACATCCAGGATCGAGACCATCTTCAGCGTGCCCGGTCCGTCCGTCGAGGGCTCGCGGAACTCGACCAGCCGCGAGTTGACCCGGCTTTGCAGCAGGAACTGGGTGTACTGGTCGACGCTGTCGTGGTCCATGCCGCCGCCCAGGTGGCGGCCCGACTGGTAGCGCAGGTAGAGCTGGTAGTGCTCGGGCACGAAGCACAGGCGCAGCACGCGCGCCTCAAGGTGGCCGTGCGCGCGCCGGGCGCGTCGCTGGCTGCGCGTCGGGGCGAAGCGCGCCACTGGTATGCGCAGCGGCAGGCAGGCCTTGCAGCCGTCGCAGTACGGGCGGTAGGTGAACATGCCGCTGCGCCGAAAGCCATTCGCCACCAGCCCCGAATACGCATCGGCATTGATCAGGTGGCTCGGCGTGGCGACCTGCGAGCGCGCCAGCCGCCCTTCGATGTAGCTGCAGGGGTACGGCGCGGTCGCGTAGAACTGCAGTGAGGCGAGCGGGAGTTCTTTCGGGTGCGTCACGGGCCGGGCTCCTCGGCGGCGGGCCCCAGATGCCGCCACAGGCGCAAATCATAGGTCCAATCGGTGATCGACGGTTCCCCCAGACTGAGGGCCAGACGCGCCTCGAACTCGGGCCGGCGCAACTCGCGCGCGCCCATCGACTCGAGATGACGGGTGTGCTGCTGGCAGTCGATCATCGGCAGCCGGTATTCGCGGCAGAAGCACACCAGCGCCGCGAACGCGATCTTCGACGCGTCGGTGCGGTGCGCGAACATCGATTCGCCGAAGAACATGTGGCCCAGGCTGATGCCGTACAGGCCGCCGACCAGCTCGCCGTCGACCCAGGCCTCGAAGCTGTGTGCCTTGCCCAGCGCGTGCCAGTCGCAGTAGGCCTCGATCATCTCGGGCACGATCCAGGTGCCGTCCTGGCCGTCGCGCGGGGTCTGCGCGCAGGCGCTGATGACGCGCCGGAACGCGCTGTCTATGCGCAGCTCGCAGCGCGCGCTCGCGGCGAAGCGCCGCACCGCCTTGCGCAGCGAGCGCGCGAGCCGGAACTCGTCGGTCAGCAGCACCATGCGCGGGTCGGGCGACCACCACAGCACCGGCTGGCCTTCGCTGTACCAGGGGAAGACACCCTTCGCATAGGCTTCGGCCAGGCGCTGCGGCGTCGGGTGGCCGCCCGCGGCGAGCAGGCCCGGCGCATCGCTGCCGAGCGGCAACGCCGCGCCGGTGGCCGGCAGCGGATCGTCGGGCCCGCGCAGCCAGTGGATCACGATGAGGGGCCTGCAGCGATTTGCATGAGCCATTGTCATGGCTTTTGCGCCACGGCCAGCAGGTCAGAATCGGTGCCTTGCCTGGCTGCGGGGGTTCTCATGGGATCACGATTTCGCTCGACCGGCGGCGCGGCCGCCTCGGCGGCTTTGACGTTGCTGACCGGTGCGGCGGACGCGGCCGCCAGCGACGAGTTCGCGCCGATCACGCCGTATCGGCCGTCGGTGTCGAGCCCCGCGCAACTGCCGGCGCCGGGCCAGATCGAGCTCGAGTTCGGCGGCCTGCGCCAGCGCTCGGACGATGCGCGACGCAGCAGCCTGCCCTACCTGTTCAAGCTTGCGTTCAGCCCGGCCTGGGGCCTGCTGATCGGCGGCGACGCGCGGGTCTGGCAGCGCGACGCCAGCGGCCGTGCCCAGGGCCTGGGCGACACGAGCCTGGTGCTCAAGCGCGCCTGGATCGCCGATCAGGCCTCCGCCTTCGGCGTCGAACTCGGTGCGAAGGTTCCGACCGCGAACGAGCCGATCGGCAGCGGCAAGGCGGACTATTCGCTCAACACGATCTACAGCCGCGATTTCGGTCCGGTGCACATGGACGCGAACCTGAACGCGCTGCGGCTCGGCCTGGTCGATGCCGGCACATCGCGCACGCAATGGGGCGCGTCGGCGTCGTTCTCGGGCGCGCTCACAGACCACTGGGGCCTCACCGGCGAACTCTCGGGCACGCACCGCGCGGGCGCCGACCACTCAGCGCAGGTGCTGGCCGCGCTGGCCTACAGCCCGAGCAAATTCCTGACGGTCGACATCGGCATCGTGCGCGCGCCGCGCCCGGCGCCGGCGACGACCTCGCTGTTCGCCGGCATCGTGTTCCCGCTGGCCAAACTCTGGTAGGTAACTACTGCATGAACCAGCCGTGGCTGACGACCAGAGACTGGCCGGTCAGCGCGTTCGACTCGAAGCCCGCGAACAGCAGCGCGACCTCGGCCACGTCCTGCACCGTGGTGAACTCGCCGTCGACGGTTTCCTTCAGCATCACCTTCTTGATCACGTCGTCCTCGCTGATACCCAGCGCCTTGGCCTGCTCGGGGATCTGCTTCTCGACCAGCGGCGTGCGCACGAAGCCGGGGCAGATCACGTTGGCGCGGATCTTGTACTTGCTGCCTTCCTTGGCGACCGTCTTGCACAGCCCGATCAGCCCATGCTTCGCGGTCACGTAGGCCGACTTCAGCACCGATGCCTCCTTCGAGTGCACCGAGCCCATGTAGATGATGCTTCCGCCGTTGCCGGACTTCTGCATGTGCGGCACGCAGGCCTTGGTCGTGAGGAACGCACCGTCGAGGTGGATCGCGAGCATCTTCTTCCAGTCGGCGAACGGGAACTCCTCGATCGGGTGGACGATCTGGATGCCGGCGTTGCTGACCAGCACGTCCACGCCGCCATAGGCCGCCACGACCTCGGCCACGGCCGCGTTGACCTGCTCCTCGCTGGTCACGTCCATCGCCACCGCCATCGCGGTACCGCCGGCCTTGACGATCTCGTCGGCGGCTTCCTGCGCCGCGGCCTTGTTCAGGTCGGCGATCACGACCTTGCCGCCTTCGCGCGCGTAGGTCAGGGCGATTTCCTTGCCGATGCCGCTGGCGGCACCGGTGACGATACAGACCTTGTCCTGGAGTTTCATGAGGGTGGTTCCGTGTGAGGTTGAGAAAGCTGGACTGTCAGACGAGATAGTCGTGGATCACGCTGCCCATCCCGAGCGTCATGTCGGTCAGAAGGTGCGTGCCGGAGATCACCTCCAACACCGGCAGGCGGGCGACCGGTGCGAGCGCGTGGTGCGCGAGTTCCAGCGCGGACGGGCCGGTCCAGGCGCCCTTGACCGTCACGTCTTCCAGAAAGTATTGCACCAGCTCGCAGATGCGCGCGCTGCCGTCGACGTGCGGGATGATCTTCAGCAAGTAGTTCGGCGCCAGCAGGCCCTTGAGTACGCCGGCGGTGTCCAGTGCGCGGTGCTTGTATCCCAGGGTCGCGGTGGCGACGCGCACCGAGCCGTAGTCGAGCGTACCGACCAGCGTGTCGGTCTCGATCACGAGCTTCGGCGACGCGAGCTTCTTCGGGAAGCCCCAGAGTTCGCGCCCGCCGGCGATCGGTGCCTCGTCGTTCAGGTACATCGAATGCACGTAGCCGCCGGCCACGCCGTTGAACGTGACCGGGATCACCTGGCCCGATTCGGTGTAGTCGCCGAAGCCGGTCGAATCGGGCATGCGGATGAACTCGTACTTGACGATCGGCTCGGTGATCTGCAGCGGCTCCGGCACCACGGCGCGCAATGCGTCGATGTCGGTGCGGTAGGTGACGATCAGGAACTCGCGGTTCACGAAGCGGTACGGGCCGGGCGGGAAGGCCGGGCTGGTCAGCGGCATCGCGAAGGCGTTGCGTTTCACGTCGTCGATGTTCATGGGGCGGTCTTGGAAGCGGTGGGGCCGTCGGAGGTGAGGTCGAACACGTGCACGCCGCTGGCATTGCGCTCGTGGTGGACCCAGCGCGGGTCGTGCAGCGTGTGAGCCATGTCGGCGCGGCCGGCGTCCCAATGCTCCTGCATCGACAGGCGCGAGAACTCGTAGTCCTTCGACTGGCTCTCGTAGTGCTTGCTGCGGTAGATCAGGTGCACCACGTCGACCGCGCTCTCCGAGCGCACCCGCGACAGCGCCCGCAGATCGGGGTCGTCGTGCCACTCGGGCGGCAGCTTGGCGAGCAGCCGCTTGGCGGCCTGCGCGATCACCTGCCGGTCGAGCTCGTTGGTGGTGTTCAGGCGCGTGCGGCTCGAGAAGCGGATGTCCTTCTCGCGCTCGGTCACCTCGGGCAGCGTGGTCGGCACCGCACCGGTGGCGGCGAACAGGTCGACCTGGAACACCACGCGGCGTCGTTTGCCCGGTTGGTCGAGCACGTACTGCAGCGGTGTGTTCGAGACCAGGCCGCCGTCCCAGTAGAGCTCGCCGTCGATCTCGACTGGTGCGAAGCCCGGCGGCAGGGCCCCGCTGGCCATGATGTGGCGTGCGTCGATCGTCTGCTTGCTCGAGTCGAAGTATTCGAAGTTGCCGGTGCGCACGTTGACCGCGCCGACCGACAGCCGCACCGCGCCCGCGTTGATGCGGTCGAAGTCGACCAGCCGCTCCAGCGTTTCGCGCAGCGGGGCGGTGTCGTAGTAGCTGATGGCCCCGAGCGAGCCGCGCGGCTGGAACGGCGCCGGCGGAAAGCGCGGCTTGAAGAAGCCCGGCACGCCGAACAGCATCACCTGACCCGCGCTCGCCTCGTTCAGGCCCTCGCGTGCAGTCAGGTGAGTGGCGACCAATGGCGCCGGCAGCGCCGAGCTGACGAGGTTCCAGAACTCGCGCAGCTTCGCGACCCGTGCCGGTGCCGGGCTGCCGGTGATCAGCGCGGCGTTGATCGCGCCGATCGAGATGCCGGCGACCCACGTGGGCTCGCGGTAGACCTTGCTGAGCGACTCGAACACGCCCGCTTGGTACGCGCCGAGCGCACCGCCGCCCTGAAGCACCAGAATGCACTCCTCGTCGGTCTGGCTGCTGTGACCGTGCGCCACGCGGGCAGGAGAGGGCGGAACGAGGCGCGAGGACATGGGCTGCGTGCAAAAAGATCGCCGCCGGTGCGGCGGCGCTTGCACCAAGCATAGCGCGGGCCGGCGCGCGGGCCGGGTAAAGAACCGTTGCCCCGCGCCGCCCGCTGGTCAGATCTTGCCCATCACCAGCAGCACGATCACGATCACCAGCACGAGGCCGAGGCCGCCGCTCGGGCCGTAGCCCCAAGACTTGCTGTGCCCCCAGGTCGGCAGGGCGCCAACCAGCAACAGGATCAGGACAATCAGAAGAATGGTGCCCAGAGTCATGGTGATCTCCTCGGTGTCGTGGTGCCAGCACGTTACGCGGGCGCACCGGCAGCGGGCATGTGCCGACGGCGCGCGCCACTGTGAGCCGCGGGCGCGTCCGCTTGTGGCGGCTGTCCTACAGCGCGATCCCCGCCCTGGTCGGGCGGGGCGGTTGACAGGCGTGGTTGTGGCCGCGAGAATAGTTGACAACTGAATCATTCAGCTCTCACTCACTCTGGAGTGGCATGAACATTGTCTGCATCGGCGGCGGCCCGTCGGGCCTGTATTTCGCGCTCCTGATGAAGCAGCAGGATCGGTCGCACGAGGTCACCGTCGTCGAGCGCAACCGGCCCTACGACACCTTCGGCTGGGGCGTGGTGTTCTCGGACCAGACGCTGTCCAACCTGCAGGCGGCCGACCCGGCCAGTGCCGCGCAGATCCTGGCTGCGTTCAAGCACTGGGACGACATCGAGGTCCACATCCGCGGCCGGCAGGTCCGCTCGGGCGGCCACGGCTTCTGCGGCATCGGGCGCAAGCGGCTGCTGAACATCCTGCAGGCGCGGTGCGAGCAGGTCGGCGTGAAGCTGGTGTTCGAGACCGACGTGCAGGACGACGCGCAGTACCCCGAGGCCGACCTGATCATCGCCAGCGACGGCCTGAACAGCCGCATCCGCGCCCGCCACGCCGGCACCTACGAGCCCGACATCGACCTGCGCCTGTGCCGCTTCGTCTGGCTCGGCACGCACAAGCTGTTCGAGGCCTTCACCTTCGCGTTCGAAGAGACCGAACACGGCTGGTTCCAGGCGCACGCCTACCGCTTCGACGACACGACCTCGACCTTCATCGTCGAGGCGCCCGAAAGCGTCTGGCGCGCCGCCGGGCTGGAGACGATGGAAAAGGAGGAATCGATCGCCTTCTGCGAACGCCTGTTCGCCAGACAGCTCGACGGCCACGCGCTGATCTCCAACGCCAGCCACCTGCGCGGCTCGGCGCAGTGGATCCGCTTCCCGCGCGTGGTCTGCAAACGCTGGGTGCACCACAACGCGCCGAATCGTCATCAGCCCGTCGTGCTGATGGGCGACGCTGCGCACACCGCGCATTTCTCGATCGGCTCGGGCACCAAGCTCGCGCTCGAGGATGCGATCGAGCTCGCGCGCAGCATCGGCCATCACCCCGGCGACCTGGCGGCGGCGCTGCAGCACTACGAGGACCTGCGCAGCATCGAGGTGCTGCGCATCCAGAACGCAGCGCGCAACTCGACCGAATGGTTCGAGCACGTCGACCGCTATGTGAACCTGCCGCCCGAACAGTTCGCGTACTCGCTGCTGACCCGCAGCCAGCGCATCAGCCACGAGAACCTGCGGCTGCGCGACAAAGGCTATGTCGAAGGCTATGAAGACTGGATCGCGCAGCACGCGATCGCGCCGCGCGGCAAGGGCCACGGACCGGTGCCGCCGATGTTCACGCCGTTCACGGCGCGCGCCGTGACGCTCAAGAACCGCATCGTCGTCTCGCCGATGGCGCAGTACTCGTGCGCCGATGGCCTGCCGGCCGACTACCACCTCGTGCACCTGGGGGCGCGCGCGATGGGCGGCGCCGGCATGGTCGTCGCCGAGATGACCTGCACCTCGCCCGACGCGCGCATCACGCCGGGTTGCCCGGGGCTGTGGAACGCGGCGCAGCGCGACGGCTGGAAGCGCATCGTCGAGTTCGTGCATGCCAACAGCGACGCGAAGATTGCCATCCAGCTCGGCCACGCCGGCGCGAAGGGCTCGACCCGCGTCGCCTGGGAGGGCATCGACCTGCCGCTGGAATCGGGCAACTGGGCGCTGGTCTCGGCATCAAAGCAGCAGTACCTCGACGGAGTCAGCGACTGGTCGCGCGCGATGACGCGCGCCGACATGGACCGCGTGCGCGACGACTTCGTGGGCGCCACGGGCTACGCCGCCGCGGCCGGTTTCGACTGGCTGGAGCTGCACTGCGCGCACGGCTATCTGCTGTCGTCGTTCATCTCGCCGCTGACGAACCAGCGCACCGACGCGTACGGCGGATCGCTCGCGAACCGGCTGCGCTACCCGCTCGAGGTGTTCGCCGCGGTGCGCGCCGCGTGGCCGCAGGATCGGCCGATGTCGGTGCGCATCTCGGCGCACGACTGGGTCGAAGGCGGCATCACGCCCGACGACGCGGTGCTGATCGCGCGCGCCTTCAAGGCGGCCGGCGTCGATCTGATCGACTGCTCGTCGGGCCAGGTCAGCAAGCGCGAGCAGCCGGTCTTCGGCCGCATGTTCCAGACGCCGTTCGCCGACCGCATTCGCAACGAGGCCGGCATCGCGACGATCGCGGTCGGTGCGATATCGGAGGCCGACCATGTCAACAGCATCATCGCCGCGGGCCGCGCCGACCTGTGCGCGATCGCGCGCCCGCACCTCGCGAACCCGGCCTGGACGCTGCTCGAATCGGCCAAGATCGGCTACACCGAGATCGAATGGCCGAAGCAGTACCGCGCTGCCAAGTCGCAGCTCGAACGCAATCTCGAGCGCGAGCGCGCGGCGGCCGCGCAAGGTGGGGGCGCTTCCGCGATCGAGCAGGCGAACCGCGCCCTGGGCGTTTGATGATGAAGCGCGACGACGCCTCCCACGCTCTGCTGCGCGACGCCCGGGAGCTCGGCCACGAAGCGCGCGCCGGCAGCGGCGACCACGCCGCGCTGAAGCTGTGGCTGCGCATGCTCGCGACCACGACACAGATCGAGGCCGAGATCCGCCGCCGCCTGCGCGAGCAGTTCGGCATCTCGCTGGCGCGCTTCGACTACATGGCGCAGCTCTATCGCTACAAACGGGGCCTGCAGATGGGCGCGCTGTCGCGCTACCTGATGGTGACCGGCGGCAACGTCACCGGCCTGACCGACGAGCTCGAGCGTGACGGCCTGGTCGCACGCGAGGCGCATCCCGACGACCGCCGCGCCTGGATCGTGTGCCTGACGACCAAGGGCCACCGCGCCTTCGAGGCGATGGCGCAGCAGCACGAGCAGTGGATCCTCGAGCTCTTCGCCGGGCTCGACGCGAAGACCGTGCAGCAGCTCTACACCCAGCTCGGCGCGTTGCGCGTGCAGCTGGTCCGAACCGAACGGCTTCCCGAGGAGAAGGCATGAACACCGAAACCTCGCCGCGCGTAGCCGCTGCGCTGCTGGCCGGCAACCGCCAGGCGCTGGCCGGCTACCGCGCGACGCACTTCCAATGGGTAGCGCGCGACGGTGTCGCGACGCTGACCTTGAACCGCCCCGAGCGCAAGAACCCGCTGACCTTCGAGGCCTATGCCGAGCTGCGCGACCTGTTCGGCGCGCTGAAACAGGCGAGCGACATCCACGCCATCGTGCTGATCGGCGCCGGCGACAACTTCTGCTCCGGCGGCGACGTGCACGAGATCATCGGCCCGCTCGTGAAACTGCGCGCGCCCGAGCTGCTGATGTTCACGCGCATGACCGGCGACCTGGTGAAGGCGATGCGGGCCTGCCCGCAACCCATCGTCGCCGCGGTCGACGGCGTCTGCGCCGGCGCCGGCGCGATCATGGCGATGGCGTCCGACCTGCGCCTGGGCACCGCGCGCAGCAAGACGGCCTTTCTGTTCAACCGCGTCGGCCTGGCCGGCTGCGACATGGGCGCCTGCGCGATCCTGCCGCGCCTGATCGGCCAGGGCCGCGCGAGCGAGCTGCTCTTGACGGGCCGGGCCATGGGCGGTGAAGAAGCCGAGCGCTGGGGTTTCTTCAACCGCCTCGCCGCACCCGAATCGCTGCAGGCCGATGCGCTCGCGCTGGCACGCGACCTGGCCGCCGGCCCGACCTTCGCCAACGGCATCACGAAGACGATGCTCCACCAGGAATGGGCGATGCCGATCGAGCAGGCGATCGAGGCCGAGGCGCAGGCGCAGGCGATCTGCATGCTGACCGAGGATTTTTCGCGCGCCTACCACGCGTTCGTCGCGAAGAGCAACCCGCGCTTCGAGGGCAACTGAGCATGGCCGATCCCCGCTGCCTGGAGTGGCCGTTCTTCGAGGACCGACACCGTGCCTTCGCGCGTGAGCTCGATGCCTGGGCTACACAGAACATCACCGACGAGCACGGCGCCGATGTCGACGCGCACTGTCGCGCGCTGGTCGGCGCGCTCGGGCAGGGCGGCTGGCTGCGCCATGCGATCGGCGGCACCGCGCACGGCGGCGTGGCCGAGCAGATCGACACGCGCGCGATCTGCCTGATCCGCGAGACGCTGGCACGGCATTCGGGCCTGGCGGACTTCGCGTTCGCGATGCAGGGGCTGGGCTCGGGCGCGATCAGCCTCGACGGCAGCGCGGCGCAGCAGGCGCGCTACCTGCCGCGCGTGGCGCGCGGCGAAGCGATCGCCGCCTTCGCGCTGTCCGAGCCCGATGCCGGCTCGGACGTGGCGGCGCTGCGCTGCGCGGCGCGCATCGCCGGCGATCACGCCGTGCTCGACGGCGAGAAGACCTGGATCTCGAACGGCGGCATCGCCGATTTCTACGTCGTGTTCGCGCGCAGCGCCGTGGCGCCGGGCGAAGGGCCACGAGGCGCCCCGTTCCGGGGCGCGAAAGGCATCTCCGCCTTCATCGTCGACGCCGACACGCCCGGCCTCGAGATCGCCGAACGCATCCAGGTGATCGCGCCGCACCCGCTCGCGCGACTGCGCTTCACGAACTGCCGCGTGCCGCTCGCGAACCGCATCGGCGCGGCAGGCGAGGGCTTCAAGGTCGCGATGCGCACGCTCGACGTGTTTCGTACGTCGGTCGCGGCGGCCGCGCTCGGTTTCGCGCGCCGCGCACTCGACAAGGCGCTGCAGCGCGCGACCACGCGCAAGATGTTCGGCGGCGTGCTCGCTGACTTCCAGCTCACGCAGGCCAAGCTCGCGCAGATGGCCCTCGCGATCGACAGCGCCGCGCTGCTGACCTACCGCGCCGCTTGGCAGCGCGATCAGGGCCGCAACGTGACGCGTGAAGCGGCGATGGCCAAGCTCGCCGCCACCGAAGGCGCGCAGCAGGTCATCGACGCGGCGGTTCAGATATTCGGAGGCCTGGGCGTCGAAAGTGGCCAGCCGGTCGAGCGCCTGTACCGCGAGATCCGCGCGCTGCGCATCTACGAAGGTGCCAGCGAAGTGCAGCAATTGATCATCGCGCGCGAGTTGCTGAAAGACGCGCGCGCGCCCTCATCGAAAGCTTGACGACATGCAAGTCCTTCTTCCCGCAGGCTGGCCGCGCCCCAGGGGCTACGCCAATGGTGTGGCCGCGAGCGGCCGCCAGGTGTTCATCGCCGGCATGATCGGCTGGGACGCGAGAGGGCTGTTCCACAGCGACGATTTCGCCGCGCAAGCGCGCCAGGCGCTGCAGCACATCGTCGCGGTGCTGGCCGAGGCCGGCGGCAAGCCCGAGCACATCGTGCGCATGACCTGGTACGTGACCGACAAGCGCGAATACCTCGCCGCGGGGCGCGCGGTCGGGCAGGCCTACCGCGAGGTCATCGGCTCCTACAACGCCGCGATGAGCGCGGTCGAGGTGAAGGCGCTGATGGAAGACCGCGCGAAGGTCGAGATCGAGGCGACCGCGGTCATTCCGCTGGTCTGAGGGCGCGCGCGCGTATTCTTTCGAGATTCGTTTCTTCCGACCGGAGTTTCCCGACCATGGCCAAGACCAAAGCATCCTTCCACTGGGACGATCCGCTGCTGCTAGCCCAGCAGCTCAGCGACGACGAGCGTGCGGTGCGCGACGCGGCCGCGGCCTACTGCCGCGACCGGCTCGCGCCGCGCGTGCTGATGGCGTTCCGTGAGGGCACGACCGACCCGGCGATCTTCCGCGAGATGGGCGAACTCGGGCTGCTCGGCGCGACCATTCCCGAGGCCTACGGCGGCGCCGGGCTGAACTACGTCTGCTATGGGCTGGTCGCGCGCGAGGTCGAGCGCATCGACTCCGGCTACCGCTCGATGATGAGCGTGCAGAGCTCGCTGGTGATGGTGCCGATCTTTGAATTCGGCACCGAAGCCCAGAAGCAGAAGTATTTGCCCAAGCTCGCCACCGGCGAATGGATCGGCTGCTTCGGCCTGACCGAACCCGACCACGGCAGCGACCCCGGCAGCATGGTCACGCGCGCCAAGAAAGTGCCCGGCGGCTACGCGCTCAGCGGCGCGAAGATGTGGATCACGAATTCGCCGTTCGCCGACGTGTTCGTGGTCTGGGCCAAGGACGACGAGGGCGCGATCCGCGGCTTCATCCTCGACAAAGGCGCGAAGGGTCTGAGCGCGCCGCCGATCCACGGCAAGGTTGGGCTGCGCGCCAGCCTGACCGGCGAGATCGTGATGGACAAGGTGTTCTGCCCCGAGGAGAACGCGTTTCCTGAAGTGCGCGGCCTGAAGGGACCGTTCACCTGCCTGAACAGCGCGCGCTACGGCATCGCCTGGGGCGCACTCGGCGCCGCCGAAGACTGCTTCCACCGCGCGCGCCAGTACACGCTGGATCGCAAGCAGTTCGGCAAGCCGCTCGCCGCCAACCAGCTGGTCCAGAAGAAGCTCGCCGACATGCAGACCGAGATCGCGCTCGGCCTGCAGGGCTGCCTGCGGCTGGGCCGCATGAAGGACGAAGGCACGGCCGCGGTCGAGATCACCTCGATCATGAAGCGCAACTCCTGCGGCAAGTCGCTCGACATCGCCCGCACCGCGCGCGACATGATGGGCGGCAACGGCATCAGCGACGAGTTCGGCGTCGCGCGCCACTTGGTCAACCTCGAGGTCGTCAACACCTACGAAGGCACGCACGACGTGCACGCGCTGATCCTCGGGCGGGCGATCACCGGCATCGCGGCCGTCTAGGCCGCGATCCAGGACTTTCGGCGTTCTGATCGGCAAGGCTTCGCGATGACCGCCAGCGCCCACCTCGACAGCTTCGCGCGCGATCACCTGCCGCCGGCTGACCAGCAGCCCGAGTTCATTTTCGAGCTACCAGAACTGCAGTTCCCCGAACGGCTGAACTGCGCGACCGAGCTGCTCGACCGGCATGTCGCCGAAGGCCGCGGCGAGCGCGTCTGCCTGCGCGCGCCCGATGGCCTGGTGTGGACCTACGCCGAGCTGCAGCGCCAGGCGAACCGCATCGCGCGCGTGCTTGTCGACGAGCTCGGCGTCGTGCCCGGCAACCGCGTGCTGCTGCGCGCCGCGAACAAGCCGATGCTGGTCGCCTGCTGGTTCGCGGTGATGAAGGTCGGTGCGATCGCGGTCGCGACGATGCCGCTGCTGCGCGCCAGGGAGCTCGGCCAGATCATCGAAAAGGCCCGGGTCACGCATGCGCTGTGCGATGTCGCGCTGCGCGCCGAGCTCGACGGCGCCGCGGCGCAGCACCCGCTGCTCGCGCGCATCGTCTGCTTCGGTGACGACGCCGTCGACGGCCTCGAGGCCCGCATGGCCGCGCAGCCCAGCGCGCACGACAACGTCGCGACCGCGGGCGACGACACCTGCCTGCTCGCGTTCACCTCCGGCACCACCGGCCAGCCGAAGGCGACGATGCACTTTCATCGCGACGTGATGGCGAGCTGCGCGTGCTTCCCGCCGCACGTGCTGCGCGCCACGCTCGAAGACGTGTTCATCGGCAGCCCGCCGCTCGCTTTCACGTTCGGCCTGGGTGGGCTGACCTTGTTCCCGATGAGTGTCGGCGCGTCGACCGTGCTGCTCGAGAAGGCCTCGCCGCCGGAACTGCTGGCCGCGATCGGCCGCTTCGGCGCGACCGTGCTGTTCACCGCACCGACCTCGTACCGCGCGATGGCGGCCGACGCGAAGCAGCGCCGCCTGTCGGTGCCGCTCGGCGGGCCGCTGCGCAAGTGCGTCGCGGCCGGCGAGGCATTGCCGGCCGCCACGCGCCAGCTGTGGCTCGACGCGACCGGGCTGCAGATCATCGACGGCATCGGCGCGACCGAGATGCTGCACATCTTCATCTCGGCCGACGAGGCGCACGCCCGGCCGGGCGCGACCGGCGTGGCGGTGCCGGGCTACCGCGCCTGCGTGATGGACGCGCAAGGCCGGCCGGTGCCGCCGGGCACGATCGGCAGCCTCGCGGTCAAGGGGCCGACCGGCTGCCGCTACCTCGACGATCCGCGCCAGGCAAGCTACGTCCGCGACGGCTGGAACTACACCGGCGACGCCTACCTGCAGGATGCCGACGGTTATTTCCACTACCAGTCGCGCACCGACGACATGATCATCTCGGCAGGCTACAACATCGCCGCGGCGGAAGTGGAGGAGGTGCTGCTGACGCACCCCGCGGTCGCTGAATGCGCGGTGATCGGCGTGCCCGACGCCGAGCGCGGCCAGATCGTCAAGGCCTTCGTCGTGCTGCGTGACGCGCACGCGCCCGACGATGTCACGGCGCGCGCGTTGCAGGATTTCGTCAAGGCGGCGGTGGCGCCCTACAAGTACCCGCGTGCGATCGAGTTCCGCAGCGACCTGCCGCGCACCGAGACCGGCAAGCTGCAGCGCTTCCGGCTGCGCACGCCGGGGTGATCAGAGCAGGACGGTCTCGATCTCGGTCGTCACGCTCGTCATCAGGCGATGCACCGGGCACTTGCCGGCAACCTTCAGCAGCTCGTCGCGCTGCGCGTCGCTGAGGTCGCCGCTCAGCCGCAGCGACGCCTTCAGCCGGTAGCTGCCCTGACGCTCGGCGCTGTCGTCGCGGTCGACCACGACCTCGATGTCGCGCAGCGCGATGCCCTTGCGGTTGGCGTACCAGAGCACCGTCAGCGCCTTGCACGCACCGAGTGCGGCGTCGTAGACCTCGTGCGGCGTCGGGCCGGCGTCCTCGCCGCCATTGGCCGGCGGCTCGTCGACGCTGAATGCATGGTTGCGGATGCTGACGGTGTGCCGCATCCCGGTGGTGCCGTCGCGGCGGACTGTGATGCTCATGGCGTCGTCTCTCGTTTCATGCCGCAGCGAGGCGCTCGGTCGGCCGCAGGCGCAGGTACAGCGGCTGCGGCGACAGTGTGCCCCGAAGTAGCTTGAGCGCACAGTCGCGCTGGATGCGGCTCGCGTCGAGCGTCTAGCCCGCATATTTCACGCATCGACCACTGTATGGCCTGATGGGCCATCTTGACGCTGTTTTCCGGGGTCAACGAGTGTCTTGACTGTCATTGCGTGACGCTCGGGGTGTATTGAGCGTGATCGGTCGATGAGAACCCC
>JANXZN010000333.1 GCA_025355545.1 Rhizobacter sp. | reverse complement strand
CGCCGCCGGGGCCGCCGTCGGCGGCGGCACGCTCAGCGCCATCTCGCGCACGTAGGCCACCTCCATTCGCGCCGGCAGCGCCTGGTCGGCCACCAGCCCGGCCATCCGATCGGCCACCGCTCGCGTCACGCAGCCGTGGACGGCAATCACGCCGAGCAGCAACATCAGCCACGCCACGCGCCGGCGCCAGGTCGGCGCCGGGCCGAACCGGGTGTTCAGGCCGCCAGCCATGCCTTGCGCAAGGCGGTCGCCGCCTTCGCGGGCGCCGCGGCCGGCTTCAGCGTGATCGCGCCGGCGCCCGGCGGCGTCTCGGCCGGCAGCCGCAAGAGCAGCGGCAGCACGCGCTGGTCGCGTGCGACCAGCCACGGCGCGGCGACATCGGGCGTCAGCAGCCGCAGCGCATCGTCGAGCCGGCGCACGCGCCAGCCGTCGACCGCCAGCAACTCGTCGCCGGCGGCCAGCCCGGCCTGCTCAGCGGCGCCGCCGCGCAGCACCTGGCTGACCTTGACACCGGTCAGCGCGCCCTCGCTGACGCGCAGGCCCAGGCGCTGCGCCAGCGTCGCCGGCTCGGCGTGCCAGGCGACGCCGGCACGTTCGAGCAGGCCTTGCAGCGGCAGGTCGTCGGTGCCGTGCACCCAGGCCGCGAGCTCGGCCGCATACGAGCGGGCGCCAACCTGCAGCAGCGCCGCGGCGATCTGCGCTTCGTCGATCGGGCCGCCGCCGCTCGCGGCCCACAGCGCGCGCATCATGTCGTCGAGCGAACCCTGGCCTTCGCTGCGCAGCGTCAGGTCGAGCGCGAGCGCGACCAGCGCGCCCTTGGTGTAGTAGCTGATCGTCGCGTTCGGCGTGTTCTCGTCGGCGCGGTAGTACTTGACCCAGGTGTCGAAGCTCGATTGCGCGACGCTCTGCACATTGCGGCCGGGCGTGCCGAGCACAGCGCCGACGGTGCGGGCGACGAGACGCAGGTAGCGCGCCGCGTCGATCAGGCCGCAGCGCAGCAGGAACAGGTCGTCGTAGTAGGACGTGAAGCCCTCGAAGAACCACAGCAGCTCGGTGTAGTTCTCCTGCGTGTAGTCGAGCTGCGCGAACTCGGCAGGCCGCAGCCGCTTCACGTTCCAGGCGTGGAAGTACTCGTGGCTGACCAGACCGAGCAGGTTGACGTAGCCGTCGCTGGTGTCGGTCTTGCCAACTTGTGGCATGTCGCGCCGCGGCGAGATCAGCGCGGTGCTGGCGCGGTGTTCGAGCCCGCCGTGGCCGTCCTCGACGAGGTTGTGCAGGAACACGTAGCGTTCGAACGGCGGCCTGATGGATGGCGCGCCGTGCCAGAAGCCGATCTGCGCCTCGCAGATGCGCTTGGCATCGGCGAGCAGCCGCGCGCCGTCGAAATCGGGCAGCGCGCCGGCGACCACGTACTCGTGCGGCACGCCGTGGGCCTCGAAGTGACCGCGCCAGAAACGGCCGAGCTCGACCGGGTGATCGACCAGTTCGTCGTAGTCGGCGGCCTCGAAGACGCCGCGCCCCGCGGCGTCGACCTTGATCGCGCGCAGCGCGGTCGCGACCTGCCAGCTCGCCGGCAGCTTGCGCAATTCGAGCCGGTGCGGCTCGGCCTCGCGCCCCTCGACGCGCAGGCACAGCGAGCTGCCGTTGAAGAAGCCGCGCCGGGCGTCGAGAAAGGCCGTGCGCACCGAGCTGTCGAAGGCGTAGACGAGGTGGCTGACGAGCAGGTCGGCGCCGCCGGCGCAGCGCGCGCGCCAGCTCGCCTTGTCGAGCTGCTCGAGGGCGACCGGCTTGCCGCCCTGGGTCGCCTCGAGACCCGACAGCTGCCGCGCGAATTCGCGCATCAAATAACTGCCCGGGATCCATGCCGGCAGGCTCAGGCGCTGCTGCGGCGCGGGCCCGGCCACCGTGAGCGTCACGCGAAACAGGTGGGCGCGAGCGTTCTCGATCTCGATTCGGTAATGGATCATCGTCAGGGGATGGCGTGCGAAGGGGTTGGCCAGCATGCGCCGACCCGGTCGAGCCGGGCGCGAAGTCCGCATCGATTGTCGCCGCCTCGCGAGCGTGCGAAATGCCGCACTCGGCCGCGCTATCGAGCCTCGCCCGTGCAAAACCCTGGACCGCGGGGATGGTGTTGCAGCAGCGCCGGGGTTACAACCGGTAACTGTCAAGCGACATGCCTTCGGCACGCCGCAGAAACCGGGCCGCAGCCGCCTCGACGCAACGTTCGAGCCGCTGCACTAAAGTAACCAGGAAGTCAGGGTCGAGAATGTTTCCACTCCCGTCATTTGTATCGATTCCGCGTGCGCCAGCGGCCACGACCTTGCCGCTGCCCCGGCTGCTCGGTCGCATGCTCGTCGGGGCTCGCAGTGTCCATGCGGGATCGGCAACCCGATCGCTGTGGCGCGCCGCGGCGCGGTTCGGGCGTCAGTTGGGCTGGGCGCGCGAGTTGCGGCCTTGGCACGATGGCTCGATCCCGTCGCTGCACGACGCGCTGAAGGCGCGGCCTGCGCTTGGCAGCGCGATGTTCCGGCCCTACATCAACTCCCGGTGGACGCCCCGGCAGCGGCTGGTCGCGATCGAGGGGCACTACAGGCTGCTCGACGGGCCGACGCGCGTGCTGCGACTCGCGCCCCGGGAGCGCCTCACGCTGGCGACGGTGTGCGTCGCCGACGCGACGATCGACGTGACGCTCGACGCGCCGCCCTGGTTCAACCACGAAGGTGAGCTGACGCTGAGTCTGTTCAGCGGCACGCAACGTCTGTACTCCGTGGCCTTCTCGCTCGGCAGCGAGCCGGACGCGCGGGCGGCGTACATCGGCGCCCTGCAAGGCCGCGGCGGCGCCGAAGCGCTTGACGTCTATCGCGACCTGACCCACGCGCTCCACGGCCTTCGGCCACGCGAACTCTTGCTGACGGCCTTTCGGCTGGTGTGCCAGCAGGCCGGCGTCACCCGCCTGCTGGCCATCAGCGACGCCTGTCACACCCGGCGCAGCGATTACTTCCGCGCCTCGACCAAGGTGTCGACCAGCTACGACGCGGTCTGGCACGAGCACGACGGGCAGCTTCGCGCTGATGGTTTTTTCGAGCTGCCCGTCGCGGTGGCCCGCCGGGCGCCCGAGTCGATTCCCGCACGCAAGCGCAGCCAGTACCGGCGGCGCTACGAGATGCTGGACCTCCTCGCCGCAGACCTGACCCGGGCGCTGCGCGCCAGGGGATAGGCCGCGCGGGTCGGCGCGCGAACGACGACGACCCGGTTCGACGACGTCCGGCGCATGGGCCGGCCAACCCTGTCGCGGCCGATAAAGATGGGCACGAACCTGCAGAAGGTGCTTGAATGCACCGGCCGGGCGATGGCGCCCGCCGCGGCGAAGCGCTGAACGCGCCGGCGTCGACCACCCCGAGGCTCCGACCCATGGACGCACTGATTCTGGCCCGCATGCAGTTCGCGGCCAACATCACCTTCCACATCCTGTTCCCGACCATCAGCATCGGCCTGGGCTGGTTGCTGCTGTTCTTCCGCCTGCGCTGGCTGAAGGCGCGCCACGGCCCCGACCAGGCCATTGCGCAGGGCTGGCTCGATGCCTACCGCTTCTGGACCAAGGTGTTCGCGCTGAGCTTCGCGCTCGGCGTCGTCAGCGGCATCACGATGAGTTTCCAGTTCGGCACCAACTGGCCCGGCTTCATGGAGCATGCCGGCAACATCGCCGGGCCGCTGCTGGGCTTTGAAGTGCTCACCGCGTTCTTCCTCGAGGCCGGCTTCCTCGGCGTGATGCTGTTCGGCCACGGCAAGGTCAGCGAGCGCGTGCACCTGATGGCGACTTTTTTCGTGGCCTTCGGCACCACCTTGAGCGCGTTCTGGATCCTGGCGCTGAACTCGTGGATGCAGACGCCCGCCGGCCACGAGATCGTCGACGGCGTCTACCACGTGAAGAGCTGGGTCGACGTGATCTTCAACCCCTCGTTCCCGTACCGCTTCACGCACATGGTGCTGGCCTCGGCGCTGACCTGCGCGTTCCTGATCGCGGGGCTGTCGGCCTGGCAGCTGCTGCGCGGTGTCGGCCAGCGCTCGGCACCGCGCGTGCTGCGCGTCGGGCTGACGCTGGCGGCGCTACTGATCCCGCTGCAGATCTTCGTCGGCGACCAGCACGGCCTGAACACGCTCGAGCACCAGCCCGCGAAGATCGCCGCGATGGAAGGCGTCTGGGAGACCGAGCGCGGCGCGCCGCTCCTGCTGTTCGCAATCCCGGACAAGGAGCTGCGGAAGAACCACTTCGAGATCGCGATCCCGAAGCTCGCGAGCCTGATCCTGACGCACGCGGCCGACGGCGAGATCAAGGGCATGAATTCGTTCGGCGACGCCCACCCGCCGCCGCTGCCGCTGTTCTTCGCGTTCCGCATCATGGTCGGCATGGGCGTGCTGATGCTGGCGACGAGCTGGCTCGGCTGGTGGTGCTACCGGCGCGCCGAATGGCAGCCGGCCGGGCTGCCGCGCGCGCTGCTGTGGCTGTTCGCGGCCATGACGTTCGCCGGCTGGATCGCGACCGTCGCCGGCTGGTACGTCACCGAGATCGGCCGCCAGCCCTTCATCGTCTACGGGCTGCTGCGCACCGCCGAGGTGGCGTCGAAGCAGCCGCCGGCCATGATCGGGCTGACGCTGGCGCTGTACATCACGCTGTACATCGCGCTGATCCTGGCCTACGTGACGGTGCTGAAGTACATGGCCGAGAAGCCCGAAGAGGTGCTGGCCGACGACGCGCGCGACCAGGCCGCGCTGCCCGTCAGTGCGCTCGGCTCGCCGGCCGCGTCGACCGGAGGTGCGGCATGAACTGGATGAGCTTCGACAGGGCGCTGCCGATCATCTTCATGGCGCTGATGGGCGTCTCGATGCTGGTCTACGTGATCAGCGACGGCTACGACCTCGGCGTGGGCATGCTGATGCCGCGCGCCACCGATGCGCAGAAGGACGTGATGGTCGCCTCGATCGGCCCGTTCTGGGACGCCAACGAGACCTGGCTGGTGCTGGGCGTGGGCATCCTGCTGATCGCGTTCCCGCGCGCCCACGGCGTGGTGCTCGGCGAGCTCTATCTGCCGGTGGCCTTCATGCTGATCGGGCTGATGCTGCGCGGTGTCGCGTTCGACTTCCGCGTGAAGGCGAAGGACACGCACAAGCGCACCTGGGACCGCCTGTTCTTCGCCGGCTCCACGCTCGCCGCGGTCGCCCAGGGCTGGATGCTGGGCCGCTACGTCAGCGGTTTCGGCAGCGGCTGGAACTACCCGCTGTTCGCGGCGGCGATCGCAGTGGCGTTGCCGATGGCCTACGTGCTGATGGGCGCGACCTGGCTGATCATGAAGACCGAGGGCGAGCTGCAGGAGAGGGCCGTGCGCTGGGCCCGGGCCGCCTGGGCGCCGATGGTCGGCGGCATGGTGCTGATCTCGATGGCGACGCCCTGGATCAGCCAGATCGTGCGCGAGCGCTGGTTCGCGCTGCCCGAGGCGATCGCGCTGATGGCGATCCCGCTGATGACCGGTGTGGCGTTGTTCGCGGTGCGGGGCGTGCTGCGTTCGCCGGCGGTGCGCGGGCCGCTGTGCTGGTTGCCGTTCGTGCTGCTGATCGTCGTGTTCGTGCTCGGCTTCCTCGGCCTGGCCTACAGCATCTACCCCTTTGTCGTGATCGGCCAGCTGACGATCTGGCAGGCTGCGAGTTCGCCCGAAGCCCTGAAGGTGATCCTGATCGGCGTGTGCATCTCGGTGCCGGCGATCGCCGGCTACACGATCTTTTCGTACCGCGTATTCCGGGGCAAGACCGGCGAGCTGAAGTACGCGTGATCGGGTACAACCGCAGCGGCGCGATGCACGCGCCGCCACGAGGGGCGACCCGATGATCATCAACCCTTTCAAGCAGGCCCTGAAAGACGGCCGCGCCCAGATCGGCCTGTGGTCGAGCCTGGCCGACCCGCTGGTCGCCGAAGCGCTCGCGACCACCGGCTTCGACTGGCTGCTGATCGACGCCGAGCACGCGCCGAACGACCTGCGCTCGGTGCTGGCGCAGCTGCAAGCGGTCGCCGCCCATTCGACCCACGCCGTCGTGCGCCCGCCGATCGGCGATGTGGTGCTGATCAAGCAGTACCTCGAGATCGGCGCGCAGACGCTGCTGATCCCGATGGTCGACAGCGCCGAGCAGGCCGCACGCATGGTCGCCGCCACACGCTACCCGCCGCGCGGCATCCGCGGCGTCGGCAGCTCGGCGGCACGCTCGTCGCGCTGGAGCGGCGTGCCGCACTACCTGCAGCGCGCCGACGACGAGATATGCGTGCTGTTGCAGGTCGAGACCACCACCGGCCTGGCCAACCTGGCCGAGATCGCCGCGGTCGACGGCGTCGACGGCGTATTCTTCGGCCCGGCCGATCTGTCGGCCTCGATGGGTTTTCTCGGCCAGCCGGGGCACCCCGACGTGGTGGCCGCCATGACGCGGGGCATCGCGACGGTGCGCGCCGCGGGCAAGGCGCCGGGCATCCTGATGACCGACAACAAGGCCTCGCAGTACTACCTCGACCGGGGCGCGCTATTCGTCGCGGTCGGGGTCGACGCGATGCTGCTCGTGAAGGCCGCGAAAGACCTGTCGGCCGCCTTCAGGGGCGGCGCGGCGCCGGCGTCCGGCGCCTGAGGCTCAGGCTTTTCCGCGGCTCGCGACGAGCTGCTTCTCGACCTCGGCCGGCGGCAATGCGCCCGGTACGCGCTTGCCGTCCTCGAAGACTAGCGCCGGCGTGCCGGTGACGCGGTACTTCTTCGCCATCACGAGGTTGCGCTGCAGCGCCGTGACGTCGCAGTTGCCCATGCTGCGCGGCGCCGCGGCACCCTTGATCATCCAGTCGCGCCAGACCGTCGCGTTGTCCCGCGCGCACCAGACGTTGCGCGCCTTGTCGGGCGAGTCGCCGCCGAGGATCGGGATCAGGAAGGTGTATACGGTCACGTCCTTGACCTGCTGCATCTCGGTCTCGAACTTCTTGCAGTAGCCGCAATTCGGATCGGCGAACACCACCAGCTTGCGCTCGCCACTGCCCTGCTTCCAGACGATCGCATCCTTCAGCGGCAGCGCGGCGAAGTCGATCGCGGTGATCTTGTCGATGCGCGCCTGGGTCACGTCGCGGCGCGTCCGGGTGTCGATGATGTTGCCCTGGATCACATGGTCGCCGTGCTCGTCGGTGTAGACGATCTCGGTGCCGATGCGCACCTCGTACAGCCCGGGGATGGCGGTCTTGTTGACCTCGTCGATCTTCGGGAAGTCGGGCAGCCGCTCGGCCAGGTTCTTGCGGATCAGCGCTTCCTGCGCGAACGCCGCGTGGGCGAAGGTCGCCGCCAGGGCCAGGGCCATCGTCGAGCGAAGCAGGGATTTCATGTCGGTCTTTCTCGTTCAGGAGTTCAGCGCCCGCGCGGTCAGCCAGCGCTTCAGCGGAGACAGGTGGTTGACCAGAGTCAGGCCGCGGTTGCGAAGTTCCCGCGCCAGCGGCAGATCGTCGGCAAAAAGCCGCATCAGGCCATCGGTCAGCTGGCCCGTCGCCCAGGTCGGCGCGGCGCGCTCGCGGGCGTAGCGGCGCAGCAACTTCTCGTCGCCGAGCGCGCGCCAGGGCTCGCGCCGGCGGATCACCCCGACCAGCGCGGCCACGTCGGCCAGCCCCAGGTTCAGGCCCTGGCCGGCCAGCGGGTGCACGACATGCGCGGCGTCGCCGAGCAGCACCCAGCCCGGGCCGCACCAGGCGCTGGCGTTCGCCTGCATCAGCGGCCACGCAGCGCGCTTCGAGGCCAGCGCCAGCGTGCCGGCCTCGCCGCCGCTGCAGCGCATCAGCTCGTGCTCGAACGCCGGCGCGTCGAGCGCGAGCAGTTGCTGCGCGCGCGCGTTTGGCAGCGACCAGACCAGCGCGTACGAGCGCTGCGGCTGCGGCGCATCGAAGGGCAGCAGCGCCAGCACGTCGGGGGCGCGAAACCATTGCCGCGCAATGCCTTGGTGGGCCTTCGAACTCGTCAGTCGCGCGGCGATCGCCTGATGGCCGTAGGCAACGCGTTCGAACGCGACGCCGAGCGCCGCGCGCGTCGTCGACCCCTTGCCTTCGCACAGCGCGGTCAGTGCTGCAGGCACGTCGGCATCGACCACGGTGATGTGCGGCGCGAAGCGCACCGCCGCGGCGAGTTCGCGTTCGAGCAGCGCGGCGTCGGTGATCCAGGCCAGCGCGCTGACCTGCTGCTGCCAGGCCGAGAAGTCGATCGCCGCGGCATGCGCGTCGCCCTGCACGTGCATGTCGAGCACGGCGGTGGCGGCGTGCGCGGGCAGTGCGTCCCAGACCTTCAGGCCGCGCAGCAGCTCGACCGACGCGGCGTTCAGCGCGTAGGCGCGCACGTCGTCGCCGTCGGCGGGACGCGCGCCTTCCGGCCGCAGCGCGACGCTCAGGCCGGCGCGCGCCAGCGCGAGCGCGAGGCAGCGTCCGACGATGCCCGCACCGAGCACCTGCACATCGAAGTCTTTCATCGGGGTCGATTGTAGGGACCGGCCCGCTGCGGCGCCCGTGGGGTCAAGGGCACAATCGCCTCCTTGTTCAACGCGCGGGAACCGGCCCATGAACAGCGTCGCAATGCCCTCCGATGGCGATCAGGCGGTCAGCATCGCGTCGCTGCACGTCTACCCGATCAAGTCCTGCGGCGGCGTCGACCTGAACGAGGCCTTGCTGATCGAGACCGGCCTCGAATTCGACCGCGCCTGGATGCTGGTCGATCCGGCCGGCCGCTTCGTCACCCAGCGCGAGCTGCCGCGCATGGCGCTGGCGAAGCCGGTGCTGAAGACCTCGGAGATGGTGCTGCGCGCACCGGGCATGCTGGCCTTGCACGTCGCGCTCGACCGCGTCGAAACGCCAACGCGCGTGACGGTGTGGGACGACGAGGTCGCGGCCTACGACATGGGCGATCTGTGCGCGCAGTGGTTCAGCGACCTGCTCGGCCGCCCGCTGCGCCTGGTGCGCTTCGACCCGGAACAGAAGCGCTTGTCCGAGCCGCGCTGGACCGGCGCGCTAGCCGCCGAGAACGGCTTCGCCGACGCCTTTCCGCTGCTGGTGACCGCGAGCGCGTCGATCACCGAGCTGAACCGGCGCCTCGAAGCGAGCGGCGAGGCCGCGGTGACGATGGCGCGCTTTCGCCCCAACCTCGTGCTCGACGGCCTGGATGCGCACGGCGAAGACGCGCTCGACGAGATCGTGTTCGCCACCGACGACGGCCCGGTGCGGCTGAAGCTCGTCAAGCCCTGCGCGCGCTGCACGATCCCCGACGTCGACCCGGCCAGCGCCGCCACAGGTCATGTGGTCGGTGATGCGCTCGCGGGCTACCGCGCCGATGCGAGAGTCGGCGGCCAGATCACCTTCGGCATGAACGCGGTGATCGTCGAGGGCATTGAGCGCGCGCTGCGCGTCGGCATGACGGGCCGCGCCACGTTCAAGTTCCAATGACGGCCCCGAGACGCCTGCGGCGTCGCCCCCAGCGGACCGCGAGAGCCCCTTCGTGACCCTTGGGGATCAGCCCTCTCGGGGCGGCCCGGCGAGGGCTGAATTGATGCAGCGCCTGCGCAACTGGCAGTTGCTGGCGATCTGTGTGCTCGTCTGGAGCACGACCTGGTACGCGATCACCTTCCAGCTCGGCCACACCGCGCCCGAACTCGGCGTCGCGCTGCGCTTCGGTCTGGCCGGCGCGGTCGTGCTCGCGATGTGCATGGCTCGCGGGCTGCCGCTGCGCTTCGGCGCACGCACGCATGCTTTGCTCATGCTGCAGGGCGCGTTTCTGTACGGCGTGTCGTACGTCTGCGTCTACCACGCCGAGCAGCATCTGGTGTCGGGGCTGGTCGCGGTCGGCTACTCGGCCTCGCCGCTGGTCAGCGGCCTGGGGGCGCGGCTGCTGTTCGGCACGCGGCTGCGGCCGCACTTCGTCAGCGGCGGGCTGCTCGGGCTGGTCGGCGTCGCACTGATCTTCTGGCCCGAGTTCGGGCGTGCCGCGCAGCGCAGCGGCACCGCGCTCGGCGCGCTGTTCACGCTCGCATCGGTGCTGCTGTCGACCGTCGGCAGCCTGACCGCGAGCCGCAACAACGCGAACGGACTGCCGTTCTGGCCGGCGCTGGGCTTCGGCATGGTCTACGGTGCGCTCGCCGCGGCCGCGCTCGGGCTGGCACAGGGGCAGGTCTTCGCGCTGCCGGCGGCGCTGTCGTGGTGGCTGGCGTTGCTGTACCTGTCGCTGGCCGGCTCGGTGCTGACCTTCGCCTGCTTCCTGACCTTGCAGCAGCGCATCGGCCCCGGGCCGACCGGCAGCATCGGCGTGATGACGCCGCTGCTCGCGCTGGTGGTGTCGATGGCGTTCGAGGGCTTCCGCCCTGGCGTGCTGACCTTCGCCGGCGCCGCGCTCGCGGTCGCCGGCAACGTGCTGGTGCTGGGCCCGCTGCGGCGCGGCCCTTCAATCGCCTGACGAAGGCCGCGGCCGCGCGGCGGCCCGGGCCCGCACGTGGCAGCCTTCGAGATGGTCGTTGACGAGGCCCATCGCCTGCATGAACGCGTAGACCGTGGTCGGGCCGACGAAGCTCCAGCCGCGCTTCTTCAGGTCCTTCGACATCGCGACCGATTCCGCCGAGGTGGTCATCGCCTTCAGCGCCGTGAGCGTCATGCGTTTCGGGCGCGCGCCCGGCGCCGGTTCGAAGCGCCAGGCGTAGGCGGCGAGCGAGCCGAACTCGCGCCGCAACTCGATCACGCGCTTGGCGTTGTTGATCGTCGATTCGATCTTGCCGCGGTGGCGCACGATGCCTGCGTCGGCGAGCAGCCGTACCACGTCGGCCTCTTTGAAGCGCGCGACGTACTCGGCGTCGAAGTTCGCGAAGCCGGCGCGAAACGCCTCGCGCTTGTTCAGGATGGTCAGCCAGCTCAGGCCGGCCTGGAAGCCCTCGAGACACAGCTTCTCGAACAGGCGCCGGTCGTCGGCGACCGGGAAGCCCCACTCGTGGTCGTGATAGTGCTGGTAGGCCGCGCTGGCCTGGCACCAGCGGCAGCGCGCCGCGCCGTCGGCGGCGGTGAAGAGCCCGGAGTCCCTGGTCATGGGGCGCGATTGTGAGGCGATCCGCGGCGCGTAGCATCGGCGCGATGAGCATGGAACATTTCGATGTGCTGATCGTCGGCGCCGGCCTGTCGGGCATCGGCGCCGGCGTCCACCTGCAGCAGCGTTGCCCGGGGCGCAGCGTCGCGATCCTCGAAGGCCGCGAGCGCATCGGCGGCACCTGGGACCTGTTCCGCTACCCCGGCGTGCGCTCCGACTCCGACATGTACACGCTGGGCTACGCGTTCCGCCCGTGGGAGGAGGCGAAGGCGATCGCCGACGGTCCATCGATCCTGAACTACGTGCAGGCGACGGCGCGCGAGCACGGGCTCGACCGGAAGATCCGCTTCGGCCACCGCGTCAAGCGTGCCGCGTGGTCGACGGCCGACGCGCGCTGGACGGTCGAGGCCGAGGTCGGCGCAGCGAACGAGTTGCGCCGCATCAGCTGCAACTTCCTCTTCATGTGCAGCGGCTACTACCGCTACGACGCGGGCTACGCGCCGCCGTTCGCCGGCACCGAGCGGTTCAAGGGGCGCATCGTGCACCCGCAGCACTGGGGCGACGACATCGTGCATGCGGGCCAACGTGTCGTCGTGATCGGCAGCGGTGCGACCGCGGTCACGCTGGTGCCCGCGCTGGCGCAGACCGCTGCGCACGTGACGATGCTGCAGCGATCGCCGAGCTACGTGGTCGCGCGCCCCGCGGAAGACGCGCTCGCGAACCGGATGCGCCGCGTGCTGCCGGCGCGGCTCGCCTACGGCCTGACGCGCTGGAAGCGCGTGCTGCTGGGCATGTACTTCTTCGGCCTGTGCCGGCGCAACCCGGCGCGCGCCAAGAGTTTGCTGCTGGGCGGCGTGCGCGCCTGGCTCGGTCCGGCCTTCGACGTGCAGCGCCACTTCACGCCGCGCTACAACCCGTGGGAGCAGCGCCTGTGCCTGGTGCCCGACGGCGACCTCTTCAAGGCGATCAATGCGAAGCGTGCGTCGGTGGTGACCGACGGCATCGTGCGCTTCACCGAGAAGGGCCTGCTGCTCACGTCGGGCGCCGAGCTCGAGGCCGACCTGATCGTCACCGCCACCGGGCTGAACCTGGAGGTGCTGGGCGGTGTGAAGGTCAGCGTCGACGGCGCGCCGGTCGAGTGGTCGCAGACCCTGAACTACAAGGGCCTGATGTACAGCGGCGTGCCGAACCTGGCGGCGTCGTTCGGCTACACCAACGCGTCGTGGACGCTGAAGTGCGACCTGAGCTGCGAATACGTCTGCCGGCTGCTGAACCACATGGCCAGACACGGCTGGCGCCAGTGCACGCCGCACAACCGCGACGCCTCGATGACGACCGAGCCGTGGATCGACTTCTCGTCGGGCTACGTGCAGCGCTCGCTGGAACGCTTTCCGAAGCAGGGTTCGCGGCCGCCCTGGAAGCTGCACCAGAACTACGCGCGCGACATCCTGACGCTGCGCTACGGCCGCATCGCCGATGACGCGATGGCGTTCGCCTGATCCCGGGCGAGCGCGCTCGCCAGCCGCGCGAACGCGCTGCGCAGTTCCTGCCAGGGCGCGTCGGCCAGCACGGTGGGCCGACGCGACGAGACCGGGCCGGCCAGCACGATCGCATCGCCATGCGCGGCGAACACGACGCAGTTGCTGCCGTCGTGGTCGAGCACCTGCAGCGGCTCTGCGCCGAAGCTGCGCCGGATGCGCTCCACATACAGCGACCGATGCGGGTGGCTCGCGTGCAGGTTGGCGACCAGCAGCCCGTCGGGTTGCAGCACGTCGGCGCAGTCGTCGTAGAAGCGCTGCGTGCCGAGCGCGGCCGGCATGCCCTCGGCGTCGAAGGCGTCGATCATCAGCACGTCGAAGCGCGCGCCGGTCTGCGCGACGAAACGCGCGCCGTCGTCCTCGATCACGCGCAGCCGCGGGTCGTCGCGCGGCACCTGAAACAGCTCGCGCAAGGCGATCACCTGCGGGTCGATCTCGACCGCCGTCAGCGTCGTTCGCGGCAGGTGCCGGTAGCAGAACTTGGCGATCGAGCCGCCGCCCAGGCCGATCATCGCGAGCCGCCGCGCCTGCGGCCGGAACATCAGCCAGCCCATCATCAGCCGCGTGTATTCGAGCTCCAGCACGTCGGGGCGGCGGATCTGCATGCGGCTCTGGATCGCCGCCATCGAGAAATGCAGCGAGCGCGCGTCGAGTTCCTCGCGCACGTAGGGCGGCGGTGCGTCGGCCATGCGGTTCAGTCTTCGTCGGTCTCGTCGGCGGGCCACGAGGCCGCGTCGTCGGCCCAGGCCTGCAGCGCCGCGCCGCGCCGCTTCAGCTGCGCAGCGAGCTTCGGCAGCGCCGCGTCGGGCAGATGCGCCCACGCGGGCGGCACGTCGCCGCGGTCCAGCGCCTCGCCGTGCAGCATCCAGCGCTTGCCGAACGCGCGCAGCGCATCGCGCGGCGTCGGCAGCTCGTGCGCGGCAATGGCGTCGGTCGGCAGGTCGCCGGCGATGACCCACCAGCCGATCCACTCCGGCCGGTGCGCGCTTTCGACCGCCCACAGGCCAGCGTAGGGCATCGCGAACCAGGCCGGGCGCTCGCCGATGCGGCCATGCTCGGGTGCGAGTCGATCGACGCAGGCCGCGACCTCGGCGGCGCGCGCGTCGCACCAGCACTCTTCTTCGGCCGCTTCGGATCCCGTCATCTCATGGGCGCCGCGGCGGCAACGGAATGAACTCGGTCTCGCCGGGCACGCGCTCGAAACCGGCGGTGGCCGCCTTCGACGTGAAGGCTTCCCAGTCGTTCTGCGCCTGTACGATGCGCTCCTTGCGGCTGGAGACGAAGTTCCAGACCATGAAGCGGTGCCCGAGCGGCGTGCCGCCGACCAGCACGATGCGGCCGCCGCGCGGCGCCGTCAGCAGCGGCTCGCTGCCGGCCTCGAGCAAGATCATCGCGTGCGCCGGCACGCGTTCGCCGTCGAGCTCGAAGTCGTGATCGACGCTGTACAGCGCGCGCTCTTCAGCGGCATCGGGAATCCGCAGCGCGGCGCCGGAGGCGATCTCGAAGTTCAGGTCCAGGTACAGCGTCGGCGACAAGGTTCGCACCGGCGAGCTCAGACCGAAGGCGCTGCCGATCAGCACGCGCACCAGCACGCCGTCGACCTCGCGCGCCGGAATCTCGGCGCCGGGCACATGCTGGAAGCCCGGCCGGTCTTCCTCGCGCTCTGCCGGCACCGCCAGCCACAGCTGCAGGCCGTGGCTGCGACGCTCGACGCCGAGCAGGTCCTTCGGCGTGCGCTCGGAATGCACGATGCCGCGGCCGGCCGTCAACAGGTTGATCGCGCCCGGCTCGATGCGCTGCACCACACCGGTCGAGTCGACAGCATCGCACCCTCGAACAGGTAGGTCACGGTGGCCAGACCTATGTGCGGGTGGGGGCGCACATCGAAGTTGTCGCCGGGCTTCGCGGTGATCGGGCCGAAGTGATCGAAGAAGACGAAGGGGCCGACCGACGGGCGCTGCGCCGACGGCAGCGAGCGGCGGACCATGAAGCCGCCGCCCAGATCCTTCTCGTGGGGCTGGAGGGTTTGAAGCTCGGGCATGAGGCACTCCGGCAGACAGTTCGGCGAGTGTAGGTCGGTCGCCTAAAATCCACGCTTTGCCCGCCGCTGGTCGCGGCAAAGCCTGAAAGTCCCCCATGAGTCTGAAATGCGGCATCGTGGGCCTGCCCAACGTCGGCAAGTCCACCCTGTTCAATGCCCTGACCAAGGCCGGCATCGCGGCCGAGAACTACCCGTTCTGCACGATCGAGCCGAATGTCGGCATCGTCGAGCTGCCGGATGCGCGGCTGCAGCAGCTGGCGACGATCGTCAAGCCCGAGCGCATCGTGCCGGCGATCGTCGAGTTCGTCGACATCGCGGGCCTGGTGGCCGGCGCGTCCGAGGGCGAGGGCCTGGGCAACCAGTTCCTCGCGCACATCCGCGAGACCGATGCGATCGTCAACGTGGTGCGCTGCTTCGACGACGAGAACGTGATTCACGTCGCCGGCAAGGTCGACCCGATCTCCGACATCGAGGTGGTCCAGACCGAGCTGTGCCTGGCCGACATGGGCACCGTCGAGAAGGGTCTGCACCGCTACAACAAGGTCGCGCGCTCGGGCGACAAGGAAGCGCAGAAGATCGTCGCCGTGCTCGAGAAATGCATGGCCGCGCTCGACCAGGGCAGGCCGGTGCGCGCAATCGCGTTCGGCAAGGAGGAACTGCTGCTGGTCAGGCCGCTGTGCCTGATCACCGCGAAGCCGGCGATGTTCGTCGGCAACGTCGACGAGAACGGCTTCGAGAACAACCCCTACCTGGACAAGCTGCGCGCCTACGCCGACGGCCAGGGCGCGCCGGTGGTCGCGATCTGCGCCAAGACCGAGGCCGAGCTGTCGGAGATGAGCGACGAGGATCGGCTGATGTTCCTCGCCGAGATGGGCCAGACCGAACCGGGCCTGAACCGGCTGATCCGCGCCGCCTACACGCTGCTCGGGCTGCAGACCTACTTCACCGCCGGCGTCAAGGAGGTGCGGGCCTGGACCATCCACGTCGGCGACACGGCGCCGCAGGCGGCCGGCGTGATCCACACCGATTTCGAGCGCGGCTTCATCCGCGCGCAGACCATCGCCTTCGCCGACTTCATCGCGTTCAAGGGCGAACAAGGCGCGAAGGACCACGGCAAGATGCGCGCCGAGGGCAAGGAGTACGTCGTCAAGAACGGCGACGTGCTGAACTTCCTGTTCAACGTCTGACGCTGCGTCCGTCTCGACCTCGCAACGATCTGCCCGGGCGGCGGCCCACGCCGCGCCAAGCCGCGCAGAATCGGGGCCTTTGAAAGTCCGGCCACGCCGGCCGCCCCGCACCCCCCCGCACTGCCCGACGCTTGGCCACCACGACCGCCCCCGGCGAACCCCTCTCCTGGACGGCAGCCTTCGCGCTGACCGCGCTCGGCTATGCCGTGGCGGGCATCGCGGCGCTGCCGTTGGCGATCCCTCCCGGGTATGCGGCGCCGCTCTACCCGGCCGCCGGCGTCGCGCTGGCGAGCGTGCTGATCTTCGGCCGGCGCATGTTGGCGGCGATCGCGCTCGGCGCACTCTGCATTGGCCTGTGGCTGGGCATGCAAAACCACGGCCTCGGCGGCGCGGCGTTGCCGGTGGCGCTCGCGATCGCGCTCGGGGCCGCGCTGCAGGCCTTCGCCGGTGCGGCGCTGGTCAGACGCCATGTGCAGCAGCCGCTGTCGCTGGCGGAGCCGCGCGACATCGCCAAGTTCCTGGCCGCCGCGATCGCGTCGTGCCCGATCGCGCCCTGCATCACCAACGCCGCGCTGCTGCTGGCGCAGGCCGTGGCGCCAGCCGATCTGCCGTTCCTGATCGGCACCGGCTTCGTCGGCAACCTGCTGGGCGTGCTGATCGCCACACCGGTCGTGCTCAGCCTGCTCGGCGAGCCGCGCGACGCCTGGGCGCCGCGGCGCCTGAGCGTGGGCGTGACCCTGGCGCTGGTGACCCTGCTGCTGGCGATCGGCATTCGCCAGCTCGTGCACTGGAATCACGAGCGCGTCCAGTCTGCCTTCACGCACGACGCGACCAGCGCGGCGCAGGCGCTGAAGGCGCAGTTGCGCGAGCCGCTGCAGGCGCTCGAGGCGCTGCACGGCGTGTTCATCGCCTCTGACCACGTGGACGCGCAGGAAATGCGTGTCGCGACCCGGGCCTGGCTGCAGTCGGGCACGCTGCAGGCGCTGGGCTGGAGCGAGCGCGTGGCGCGTGGCGACGTGCCCGCGTTCGAGGCCCGGGTCCGCGCCGAAGGGCTGCCATCGTTCGCGGTCTTCGATCGGCCCGGCGCCACGACGCCGCCGGAATTGACCGGCGAGGTGCTGGCGATGCACTACATCGAGCCGCCCGAGGGCAACGCGGGCGCACGCGGGGTGAACGTCTGGTCGATTCCGCCGGCCCGCGCGGCGGCGCAGGCGGCGCGCCACACCGGGCGACCCGCCGCCACCGCCGGCTTGCGGCTCACGCAGCAGCCCGGGGCCAAGAACGAGGTCGGCGTCGTCGTCTACCAGGCCCTGTACACGCCGCGCTTCCCGAGCGCCGCGGAGCGCGACGCAAGCTTCAGCGGCGTGCTGTTCGTGACCCTGCGCATGGACGCCCAGATTGCCGCGCTGAAGACGCAGATGCCGCAGTACCTGTCGCTGTGCCTGCTCGACCTGACGCCCGACGGTCCGACCCGCCGCCTGGCCGGTGCACCGGACTGCGAGTCGCGCAGCACCGAGCTGCAGCTCACGCATGCGTTCGACTACGCCGGCCGACGCTGGGAAGTGCGGATCAGTTCGACGGCCGCCGACCTGCCGAGCGTCCACAGCGCCGATGTCTGGCTGTTCGCGCTCGTCGGCCTGATGTCCACGGCCATGCTCGGCGGCTTCCTGCTGATCGTCACCGGCCGCACCCGCCGCATCGAGACGGCGGTGCGCGAACGCACCGCCGCGCTGCAGGCCGAGGTGCGCGAACGCCAGGGGGCGGAAGGCCTGCTGCGCGAGAGCGAACAGCGCTTCCGCAACATCCTGAACAACGTGCCGATCGGGATGATCTACACCGATCTGCGCGGCAACGTGAAGCAGACCAACCCGCGCTTCTGCGAGCTGACGGGCTACAGCGAAGACGAGCTGCTGGGCATGAGCCTGGCCGACTACACGCACCCCGAAGACCTGCTGCAGGACATCGACCTGATGGCGCAACTGGTGCGCGGCGAGATCCCGATGTACCGCCGCCACAAGCGCTACATCGCGCGCAACGGCGACACCGTGTGGGTTCAGGCCACGGTCTCGCTGCTGCGCGATGCGGCGGCCAAGCCGCGCAGCATCGTCGGGGTCGTCGAAGACATCACCGAACACCTGAAGCTCGAGGAGGCCGAGCGCGCGCGCGAGGCGGCCGAGGCTTCGAACCGGGCGAAGAGCGAGTTCCTGTCGCGCATGAGCCATGAGCTGCGCACGCCGCTGAACGCGGTGCTGGGCTTCGCACAACTGCTCGAGCTCGACCCGCGCCACCCGCTGAGCGAGGCGCAGCGGCCCTGGGTCAGCCAGATTCAGCAGGCCGGCTGGCACCTGCTGGAAATGATCAACGACGTGCTCGACCTGTCGCGCATCGAATCGGGCAACCTGCGGCTGCAGGTCGAGACCTTGAACCTCGCCGAGTTGATCGACGCCACCGTCGCGATGATCGCGGGCGAGGCGCAGCAGCGCCGCATCGCGATCACCCAGGAGTTCGCGCCCGGCACCGCCACCTTGCAGGGCGACGCGACGCGCGTGAAGCAGATCCTGACGAACTTGCTGAGCAATGCGGTCAAGTACAACGCCGAGGGCGGCGACGTCCACGTCGCGAGCCGGCTGAGCGGCAGCGACGCGGTCGAGGTCGTCGTCACCGACACCGGCCTGGGCATGACGCCGGCACAGCTGGCCGAGTTGTTCCAGCCCTTCAACCGGCTCGGCCGCGAACGCTCGGCGCAGCAGGGCACCGGCATCGGGCTGGTGATCAGCCAGCGCCTGGCCGAGCTGATGGGCGGCTCGCTGCGCGCGCGCAGCGTCCCCGGCCAGGGCTCGGCCTTCATCCTGAAGCTGCCCTGCTCCGCCGATCCCGACACGGTGCGCTCCGACCTCGACGCGCTCGTGCCCGCGCCGGCCGAGTACCACCGCCGGCTCGTGCACTACGTCGAGGACAACGAGACCAATGTCGAGGTGATGCGCGGCATCCTCGCGCAGCGCCCGCAGGTCGAGCTGCAGGTCTCGGTGACCGGGCTGGACGGCCTGGCCGCGATCCGCGCGCGCCGGCCCGACCTGATCCTGCTCGACATGCATTTGCCCGACATCGGCGGCATGGAATTGCTGCGCCACCTAAAGCAGGATCCGTACACCGAAGGCATCCCGATCGTCGTGGTCTCGGCGGATGCGCTCGCGCAGCAGATCGACGCGGCCTTCGACGCCGGCTGCACGCACTACCTGACGAAGCCGGTCAACGTGGCCGAGCTGCTCGCCGTGCTCGACGATCTGCTGGAGCGGATCGACACGGCCTTCAACTAGGGCGCGGCGGCGCGGGCGCCCTTCGATGCCGCGCGCCCGCGGCCTGGGGAGGCCGGACCGCGTTGTCGTGCGGGTCAGGCCGCGAGCGCCGGCACGCCGGGCTGGTGCTCGCCGCCGAGCGCCTCGATCAAATCGGGGATCAGCTTGCCGAGCTCACCGGTGGCGATCGCGGCATCGGCGTCGAAGGCTTCGTCCTTCGCCGGCTTGCCGCCCTCGAACACGCCTTCGAGGAACGCGATCTTCCTGATCTGCATCGCCTCGGTCAGCAGCAGCGAGACGCGGCCCCGCCAGGTGAGCGCGAGCTGGGTCGGCAGCTTGCCGGCGGCGATGTGCTGGCGGACCTCGGCGATGTCGAGCGCGTGGCGCGCGTAGCGCACTGCCGAGCGGGTTTCGTCGGCCGACTTCAGCTCGCATTCGCGGTCGACGCTGAAGCCCGCGGGCGGCTCGCCGGTGGTCAGCCACCCGGACATCGCCGCGGCCGGCGACTGCGTCGTGTGCAGCGGCGTGAGGCTGAGCCCGCCGAGCGCCTTGACCAGCTGCGTGACGACCTCGTCGGCCTTCGCCGGGCTGCTCGCGTCGACCATCAACAGGCGCTGTTTCGGATCCAGCCAGACCTGGATCTCGGCCTGCTTCGTGAAGGCCTGCGGCAGCAGTTCGAGCACGATCTCTTCCTTCAGCTCCTTCGCCTGCTTCTTGCCGGGCTTGCGGCCGGTCGCCTGCTCGATCTGCGCCGCGCGCTCCTCGACGCGGCGCCGGACCACCGCTGACGGCAGCACGCGCTGCTCGATCATCAACTTCATCAGCCATTGCGCGCCGGCAGCTTCGACCAGCGGGCCATGTGCCACGCCACGTGGCGGCGCCCAGCCGGCCGACACCGGCTGGGTCGCGCCGCAGGGCACGAAGATCATCTTTTCCAGCCCGGCTTCGAGCGCGGTGCGGTGGGCGGCCCAGCCGGGGCCGATGCGATAAACGATCAGATTCTTGAACAAAAAGGCCTCTCTTCGGGTCGGACCCGGCACAGCGCGCCGGGCGGGGAGGCGCGATTGTCTACGCAAAAACAGGCCGACCCGGCACGGAGATTGTTTGCAAACGCTAACTTACAAGGACCTGTGCGGCACCACACACTGTGCCTTCGTCAATCGCCGCGATAGCAGTCTCCATCAGCACTCTCAACCCATGAGTGCTAACATTTGCGGAACTCGAAAGGAGTTCGGCGTGTCTGATGTCTCCATGAACACTTCCTCCACCGCTGCGCTGACCGTGCGCGACCCTTGGGCGTTAGTGCCCTCGCTGGGCAACCTGGACGCCTACATCACGGCCGCGAACCGCGTTCCTCTGCTGACGCACGAGGAAGAGGTCGCTTACGCGACCCGCCTGCGCGCCAGCGGCGACCTCGAAGCCGCCGGAAAGCTGGTGCTTTCACACCTGCGGCTGGTGGTGTCGATTTCGCGCAAGTACCTGGGCTACGGCCTGCCGCACGGCGATCTGATCCAGGAAGGCAACATCGGCCTGATGAAGGCCGTGAAGCGCTTCGACCCCGAGCATGGCGTGCGTCTCGTCAGCTACGCGATGCACTGGATCAAGGCCGAGATCCACGAGTACATCCTGAAGAACTGGCGCATGGTCAAGGTCGCGACGACCAAGGCCCAGCGCAAGCTGTTCTTCAACCTGCGCTCGATGAAGCAGAGCCTGAAAGACGACGCCGCCGATGTCGACACGCACCGCTCGACGCTGACGCAGGGCGAGGTCGACACGCTCGCGCGCACCCTGAACGTGAAGCGCGAAGAGGTGCTCGAGATGGAAACCAGGTTGTCGGGCGGTGATGTGGCACTGGAGCCGCAAAGCGACGACAACGAAGTGAGCTTCGCGCCGATCGCCTACCTGGCCGACGAGGCCAGCGAGCCGACCCGCGTGCTCGAGGCACGCATGCGCGACTGGCTCGCCGGCGAGGGCATTGCGCTCGCGCTCGATGCGCTCGATGCGCGCAGCCGCCGCATCGTCGAGGAGCGCTGGCTGAAGGTCAACGACGACAGCTCGGGCGGCATGACGCTGCACGACCTCGCCGCCGAGTACGGCATCAGCGCCGAACGGGTTCGCCAGATCGAGGTCGCGGCGATGAAGAAGATGCGCAAGGCGCTGGCCGAGAGCGTGTGACGCCGTCGGCGTGTTGAAAAAACGGCCCCGCGGGGCCGTTTTGTTTGGCGTGGCCTCGGCCGCCGCCGGGCCGCCATGGGCCACAAAGGGGCCTCTGCGTGACCCTCGCGGCTGAGCGCCCCCGCCGGGGCGCAGGAGCGAAGCGACGTGAGGGTCGGCGTCTCAGCTTTGGGCGATCAGTGCCTTCACGTCGGCCGCCAGGCCTTCGGCGCCGGCGCCGTAGCGCTCGAACAGTCGCACGTTGCCCTTGGTGTCGAGGATGAAGGCGCCGGCCGAATGGTCCATCGTGTAGCTGCCTTCGGTCTTGCCCGGCACCTTGGCGAAGTAGACCTTGAACTCCTTCGCGGTCGCCTGCGTCTGCTCCAGCGTGCCGCGCAGCGCGACGAAGCTCGGGTCGAAGCTTGCCATGTACGACTTCAGGATCTCGGGCGTGTCGCGCTCGGGGTCGATCGTGACGAACACCGCCTGCAGCTTGTCGCCGTCGGCGCCAAGCGACTTCTTCACCTGGGCGAGCTCGGTCATCGTCGTCGGGCAGACATCGGGGCACTGCGTGTAGCCGAAGAACACGACCGTGACCTTGCCCTTGAAATCGCCCAGCGTGCGCGGCTGGCCGTTCACATCGGGCAGCGCCAGTGTGCGGGCGTAGTCGGCGCCGGTGATGTCGGCGCCGAGGAACTTGATGGCCGGTGCAGACGACGAGCCCGGCTTGTCGCAGCCGGCCAGCGCCGCACTGAGCGCGGCGGCGAGCAACACGGATCGGAAAATGGAGTTCACAGCAGTGGCCTCAGGTAGTGATCCACCAGCAGTGCGGCGAACAGCAGCGACAGGTAGACGATCGAAAAGCGGAAGGTCTTGCGCGCGAGCGCGTCCGAGTAGGCACGCCACAGCTTCCAGCCGTAGCCGACGAAGCCGGCATTCAGCACCAGTGCCGCCGCCAGGTACAGCACGCCGCTCATGCCCTGGATGAACGGCAGCAGCGCGCCGGCGAACAGCACCAGCGTGTACAGGAACACATGCAGCCGCGTGAACTCTGCGCCGTGCGTGACCGGCAGCATCGGCAGGCCCGACTTGCGGTAGTCCTCGGCGCGGTACAGCGCCAGCGCCCAGAAATGCGGCGGCGTCCACAGGAAGATGATCAGGCACATGATCAGTGCCTCGGCACCGACGTCGCCGCGGACCGCGGCCCAGCCGAGCACCGGCGGCATCGCGCCGGACGCGCCGCCGATCACGATGTTCTGCGGCGTCATCGGCTTGAGCAGCACGGTGTAGACGACCGCATAGCCGATGAAGGTCGCGAAGGTCAGCCACGTCGTCAGCGGGTTGACCATGAAGTACAGCAGCGTGCTGCCGGCGGTGCACAGCAGCGCCGAGAAGCTCAGCGTCTGCACGTTACTGAGCTGCCCGCGCGCGGTCGGCCGCCACGCGGTCCGCGCCATGCGTGCGTCGATGCGCTGCTCGACCAGGCAGTTGAAGGCCGCGGCCGCCGCGGCGACCAGCCAGATGCCCGCGGTGGCCGCGAGCGCAAGCTTCAGGTCCGGCAGTCCGGGCGTGGCCATCAGCATGCCGATGACCGCGCAGAACACGATCAGCTGCACGACGCGCGGCTTGGTCAGCGCGTAGAACTGGCGCGCCCGCGAGGGCAGCGAGGTGGCGCCGACAGGGGCGGCGGTGGAGGCGACGGTATCGGTCATGGTCGGTGCAGAGCCGGCATTTTACGGAGCGGCCCGCAGCGCCCGGCTCGGCTGACCCTGACGGGCCCGTGCCGGGCTTGGCACATGCGACCGCGTCAGCAGCATCGCGAGCAACACCACCCACGCGGCCGCGCCGGCGGTGTGCGCGACGGCACCGACCAGCGGCCAGCCGAGCACGACGTTGCTCAGGCCGCTGCCGAGTTGCCACAGCGCGACCACGACGACACCGAGCGCGAAGCGCCGCAGCGCCGCGTCGCCGCTCGCCTGCAGGCGCCACGCGAACAACGCCATCGCTGCCAGCACGACATAGGCGCCGAGCCGGTGCACGTAGTGGATCGCGGTCAGTGCCGCGAACGGCAGGAAGCCGCCGTCCTTGCCCGCGCCGAGCTCGCGCAGCAGCGCGAAGCCGTGCTCGAAGTCCATCGCCGGCCACCACGCGCCCTGGCAGGTCGGGAATTCGCGGCAGGCGAGCACCGCGTAGTTGGTGCTGACCCAGCCGCCGAGCGCGATCTGCAGCGCGCTGACGAGCGCCAGCGCGAGCGCCGCGGCGTACAAGCGCCGCGGCAGCACCAGCGCGGCGCGCCGGTAGCCCTCCTTCTGCACCGCGAGCAGCGCCATCAGGATCAGCCCGCCGAGCAGGTGCGCGGTGACGATCGCCGGATACAGCTTCATCGTCACCGTCCATGCGCCGAACGCGCCCTGGACGCAGACCCAGACCAGCGTCGCGGTCGCCCACCACGCCGAGATCGGCAGCCTGCGCCGGCGCGCGGCGAGCCAGCTCAGCGCCGCGAGCAGCGTGATCAGCGCACCGACGCCGGTGGAGAGGTAGCGGTGGATCATCTCGATCCAGGCCTTGTCGCGCGTGACCGGGCCACTGGGCAGCAGCGTTTGCGCGGCGTGGATCTCGGCGTGCGCGCCGAGCGGGCTCGCGCTGGCGTAGCAGCCTGGCCAGTCGGGGCAGCCGAGGCCGGAGTCGGTGAGTCGGGTGAAGGCGCCGAACAGCACCAGGTCGAAGGTCAGGAACAGCGTCAGCACCGTCAGCGCCTGCAGGCGTGCGGCCGAGCCCTGGGCACGATCGCGTCGCCAGACCCAGGCGAACGGCAGCAGCGCGAGCAGCGCGCCGACCGCCAGGATGGCGAGCAGCGGCGCCAGGTCATAGGGTGGAGGTGAACTCATGCAGCTCAACGACCCGGCTTGTCCCAGCCGGCCGACCCGCGCAGCAGCTTTTCGACGTCGCGCTTGAACTTCGCCGGCTCGGGGTTCGGCGGCGCACGCATCATCCAGTGGCCCAGCGGGTCGACGATGTAGATGTGGTCTTCGAGCGCCTGCCCGGCCGCAGGCTGCAACCAGGCCGCGAGCGCGCGCGCCGGCACGCGCAGCACGGTAGCCTCGGTGTTGGTCGTGACGCCCTGCAGCGCCTGCGGCTTGGGAATGCCCGCATCGTCGATCAACCAGACCTTGTCGACACGCTCCTTCTCGCGACCCAGCGTCTCGCGCAACTGGCGCTGTAGCCACAGGTGCTTCTCGCAGGTGCTGTCGCAGGCGGCGGCCGAGACGACGACCAGCAGCCACTGGCCCTTCAGCGACTCGGCCTTCACTGTGCCGCCCTGCAGGTCGGTCAGCGGCAGATCGGTCGGGATCGGCCGCTGGGGCTGAATCAGCTCGCTGTAGTTGGTTCGCCCCTCGGGCCGGATCACGAAATAGCTGAGGTACGACGCGATCACCGGCGCCGCGCAGATTGCGAGCACCAGCAGCATCTTCAGGCGGCCGTTCCTGGTGCGGCGCGCGTCGTCGTCGAGCGCCGGCGGCGCCAGCGAATGCACCGTGAAGCTCAGAGGCGAATCAGGTTCGGGCATCGCGTGGGCGCCGGGGGAGGACGAGTTGGAACCAGACATACAGACCTGCCATCAACGCAGCCAGCGCGAACCACTGGAACGCGTAGCCGTAGTGCTTCTGAACATCGACCGCGGGTCGCGGCCATTGGCGCAGCAGGCCGTCGCCCGCGTTGCCCGGCGAATCGGATTGCGGCGTCGACTCGAGCACCGACAACGGCGCCAGCGCCAGCCCGGTCTCGAGACTGAACTCGCCGAGGTCGAGATTCTGCCGGATCGCGCCGCCGGTCGACGGCGCGAACTCGTACAGCCGGGCCGGCGGCGGGGCGATCAGCCCGTCGAGCTCGACGATGCCAGCGACGCTGGGCACCGGCGGCAGCAGCGTGCGGTCGCGCTGGTCGCGCGGCACCCAGCCGCGCTGCACCAGCACGGCCTCGCGGCGGCCCTCGAGCTGCAGCGGGGTCACCAGGTAGAACCCGACACGACCCGCCATCTGCCGGTTGTCGAGGAACACGCTGCGCGCCGCGACCCAGCGCCCGCGCAGATGCACCCGCCGGTAGTGCTGCGTCTCGGCCTGCGCCGCGTCGCGCGCCAGGTCAGGTGCCGCCAGCACGCTCAGCGTCGCACGCGATTCGAGCGCGTCCTGCAGCGCGATCTTCTGCGCCGCGCGGCGCAGCTGCCAGGCGCCGAGGTTGCCCGTGACGGCAACGCCGACGATCGTCGCGACCAGGATCACCGCGGCGCGGCCCCTGGCGCTCAGAGCCATCGCCGGCCGCGCGGCGGATAATCGGCGCGCATGAAGTACGTCATCGGCATCGCCTTCGTCGGCATCCTCGCGGCGCTGGCGCTGGCCGGCGTGTTCATGATGCGCGATGGTCGCGACGGCCAACCCAGGAGCGGCAAGATGATGCGCGCGCTCGCGCTGCGCGTGGCGCTGTCGGTGCTGTTGTTCGCCTTCATCCTGTTCAGTTACTGGGCGGGCTGGATCCACCCGACCGGCATCCCGCTCGGCAAGTAGTCGATCCAAAAACAAACGCCGCGTTCAGCGGCGTTTGCGTTCGGCCCGTTGTCGCGGGCCCAGCGCCGGGCCGCTCCCAAGCGCGCCCGCATCCCCCTGGGGGATGGCCGGCGTATCCGCCCGGACGAGGGGCTCACTACAACCAATACACGACGACGTACAGACCGAGCCAGACCACGTCGACGAAGTGCCAGTACCAGGCCGCGCCCTCGAAGCCGAAGTGGCGCTGCGGCGTGAAGTGACCCTTCATCAGCCGGATCGTCATGAACAGCAGCATCAGCATGCCGACGAACACGTGGAAGCCGTGGAAGCCGGTCAGCATGAAGAAGGTCGAGCCGTAGGCGCCCGACGACAGCTTCAGGTTCAGTTCGGTGTACGCGTGGTGGTATTCGAAGATCTGGAAGCCGAGGAAGGTCGCGCCCAGCAGCACGGTGACCCACATGAAG